>CAZSTP010000454.1:0-1976 GCA_964609325.1 uncultured Novosphingobium sp.
CGGTTGTCGAATGCGGTGGCGCTAAACGAAACGCCGGGCAGGGGGGTAAGGTCGAAGCCTGCTTCAAACCCTTCCAGTTCCTCGATCCGCAAGGCGTCGTTGCGCTGGGTGGTCGTGATCGTCACGCCCCCGCCACTGCGCGGCGCAACCACGTTGAACGACCGGTACAGTTCATTGAGCGTTGGCAATCGCAGCCCGGTATAGGCCGCCGCGCGCAGCGAAAGGGCGCTGTTGGCGGTGACGACGGCACCACCGCGAAAGCTGCTCTGCCACCCATCGCGGGTTGCAAAGGCGAGATCAGTTGATGGCGTTCCAGCCGCGTTGGTCTCGACGAAATAGCCTTCGCTGATCGACCAGCGATCCGCGCGCGCCCCGGCGGTCAGCACCACTGGCCCCAGCGTCCAGTCATCTTCAAGGAATAGCCCCAGATCACCTGTCTTGCCGCCAGCCCGGCGGCGCGCGGTAACAAGGCCGGTCACCGCCGAATAAGCGTCTTCGGCCATATCGCCATCACTCAGCCGGTAATCTGCACCCAGGCGCAACACGTGATTGCCGCCCACAGGCGGGCGCAGCTCTGCCTTTCCGCCAAGGCCGGTGGACGGCGTCGCGCGCTGGTCCAGCGTCTTGCGGAAGCTGGTCGAGCTGATCACGATGTTCGAGAAATTGCGCGCCTGTACATAGGCCAGCACATCAAACGCCCAGTCGCCCCGGCCCACCAGACGGAGTGAGGCGTCCTGTCCGGTTGATGACGTGTCAGCACCGGTAAAGCGCAAAGTGCGGCGGTCCTCAAACGCCAGCCCGCGTGCCTGAAGTTCGATATCGGGCGTGATAGGCGCAACCGCGCGCAAACCCGCCGACCACGCATCGAACGCGGCGCGCGCGCTTGCCGGAACGCGCTGGTTGACAGGTGTCGTCCAGAACCCTTGGCCCCGATCCCACCGGCCTGAAACAACCGCAAACCCTTCGCCCAGCTTTGGCGCCAGTGTTCCCGACAATTCGGTTTCGCCGCGATCATTGCCGGTCAGGCTGGCCTGCACGAGGCCGAGCTGGTCCGCGTTGGCGCTGTCGAGTTCGACTGTACCGGCAACTGCGCCTGCACCAAACGCACCCGCGCCGCCACCGCGCGTCACGCGGGCAGAAGCGAGGCGTTCAGGAGCGATGGCGCTGAACGGAATATAGCCGAAAAAAGGATCGGCCATCGGCACGCCATCGAGCAGGATCAGCGTCCGGCTGGTGGCGTTTCCGCCCAGTGCACGCAGCGTAACGCCTTGCGCAGACGGGTTTGACGCGCGGCTGTCGGACCGGCGGAATTGCTGGAAACCGGCGGCGGATGAAAGCGCATCTTCAAGTCGGCCGGATGCGGCCTCCAGCAAGCGGTCACGGTCAATTGTCTGGACGTTGTAGGCGGGCGCAGCAGGCGGCGCTTCGAGGCCCGCTCCGATCACGACGATTTCCTGCGCGTGGACAAATGTTGGCGCAAGTATGGCGAGTGTCGGGAGAAGCAATGCAGGAAAAGGCAACGCCAGTGTCGCAACGGAAGCGATTCGCCGCATCAAAAAACTCCAAGGGGCCGCTGAAGGGCGGTATCTGGCGGCCATAGCCCGCTCGGGACGATTCGCTAATGCGAAAATAGTATAAGATAAGCAGCTGTTTTTGCCCGAAAGCGCGCAATCTGGCTGTTTCCCGAATCTTTGCGGAACGCCGATATAAGTTTCCTAAATTATGACATCTGTACGGGAATGACATGCGGTAAATGACGTATCCCAAGTGCTGCGCTGCAAAATATGGTGTCGTCAGAAACCGAATGCGCGAGGAATCATGACTATCCAACGTCTTACCCAGGTAGAGCCCACCGTGGTCCACAAAATGGCTTCGGTCCTTCAAAGCCAAAAGCCGGAAGTCATTCAAAACCATTTCGGCATCGGCTTGAACACATGGGTCAAGCTGCGCGAAGGCAAGGCGATCCGCCATTCTGT
>CAZSTP010000455.1:0-1962 GCA_964609325.1 uncultured Novosphingobium sp.
GCGCCGGTTTCGGCAATGCCCCAATCCGCGCCAAGCCTTGCGCGGATCAGCCGTGCCTGTTCTGTGGCATAGGCTTCGGTGGCCGAGGTGAACGCGCGCAGTGATCCGGGTGCGTGGTCAAACGCGATGCGGCGGCCCTTCATCGAATAGATCACGCTGCCACCGAGGAAAAAGGCCGAAGCGCCGGTCATCGCGAGCAGGCTGGCCGAGATCAGCCCGCCGGTTGCGCCATCGACCACGGCAATTTTCTGGCCGCGCGCTTTGAGCATGGCGCCGGCTTCTGCAGCGATGGCGGCGAGGTGTTCGAGCATGGTAATCTCCCAATCGCCTGATGCGGCGTTATCTTTATGTCCGTGAGCCGAGCATCGCCAACCCGAAGGCGACGAACACGCCGCCGGTGATGCGGTTGAACAAGGTGCGGAGCGCGGGCCGTGTGAGGGCTCTGGCGATGGACCTGCCGCCCAGCGCATAGACGAAGAACCACGAGATTTCGGTCACACCGAACGTCAGGATCATCACCGCGAACTGCGGCAATTCCGGCTTTGTGGAATCAATGAATTGCGGAAGGAAGGCGGCAGCAAAGAGCAGTGCCTTGGGGTTGGAAATGCCGACGGTGAATGCCGTGCGGAATATCCGCCAGTTCGAAATGGCTGGCACGCCCTGCCCGTCAACCAGATCAACCGCAGCGTCCTTTGCCGTCCACGATTTGTAGCCCAGCCAGAGCAAATAGCCCGCGCCCATCACCCGCAGGACCGTGAATGCACCGGGCAATGCCGCGAGCAAGGCGGCAAGGCCAAGCGCGGACGCCGAAAGCAGCATGACCACCGCGATAAAGCAGCCCGCCATTGCCAATGTCGAGCGGGCAAGGCCCAGTTCGACGCTGCGCGTCATCACATGGAGCATGTTTGGCCCGGGCGATCCGGAAATGAAGAACACGGTGACGACGAACAGCCACCAGGTGTGAAATGCCATGACGGGTCAGCCTGCGTTCTTGACGATTTCGGCCCAGGCGGCCTCGTCGATCACTTCGATACCGAGGGCGGCGGCTTGTTTGAGCTTTGTGCCCGCGCCGGGACCTGCGACGACGAGGCCGGTTTTGGCCGAGACCGAACCGGCAGCGCGCGCGCCGAGGGCTTCGGCTTGCGCCTTGGCTTCATCGCGGCTCATGGTTTCGAGTTTGCCGGTGAAGACGACGATCTTTCCGGCCACCGCGCTGGCTTTGGTTTCGACGATGTAATCGGGCGGGGAGACTTCCGAGAGGAGGTCTTCCCAGACTTCGACATTGTGCGGTTCGTGGAAGAAATCAGCGAGCGCTTCGACCACGACAGGGCCGACGCCATCGATGGACAACAGTTCGGCGATGGCTTCCTCCCCGCTCCGGGGAGGGGGACCATCCGCAGGATGGTGGAGGGGCACTTCGGGTGTTTCGGTGGTATGGCTGATCGGAGGGTGCCCCTCCACCAGCTGCGCTGGTCCCCCTCCCCCGTCGGGGGAGGAATGGGCGGCTTCTGCCACGGCGCGCAGCGCGGGGAGCGTGACGAAACGCTTCAATAGATCGCGGGCGGTTACCGCGCCGATGTGGCGGATGCCGAGGCCGAAGAGCAGGCGGGCGGCATCGGGCGAGCGCTTGGCTTCGATGGCTGCCAACAGGTTGTCCACAGACTTATCCTTCCAGCCTTCGCGCCCGACGATGTCGGAGCGGCGCTTGCGCAGGCGGAAAATGTCGGCGGGGCTGTTCAGCCAGCCAAGCTGGTAGAATTCGATGATGGTCTTTTCACCCAGCCCTTCGATATCGAGCGCGGGGCGGCCGACGAAGTGCTTGAGGCGTTCGACGCGTTGGGCGGGGCAGATCAGGCCTGCTGTGCAGCGAACATCGACTTCGCCTTCTTCGGCGACGGCTTCGGACGCGCATTCGGGGCAATGGTCGGGGAAGTGGTAGGGATCGCGCGGCTCTTCGCGCGT
>CAZSTP010000456.1:0-1943 GCA_964609325.1 uncultured Novosphingobium sp.
TAAACACCACTATAAATTTTCACGCCTGATCTTGTTCCCGATATTCGGGTCAAAGTCCATCACATGTACAGTCGACACTAGGCTCAGAGAAATTCTGGGGACAGTATACTTAATTCTGTGATTGCTGTGCGATTCCACAAAGAAGTGGGTTCGCGCAGAGACCGCAAAGGGCGCGGAGAGTTTTCGCGCAAAGACGCGACGACGCCAAGGGCTTGCACACCATCTTCGCGCCTTTGCGCGTACAATCCTTCTCCGCGCCTCCGCGTCTCCGCGCGAAACCGGCGATGGCAGCGGCGCTAATCCGCTACGCCAAAAAACCCGGGTACGTCCATCGTCTGACACGGTAGGAAGGCATCACCCCTCGTCATCCAGCGCAGCAATGACGTTCTCGACGGAGTAATCTTCGACGAACACGCCTGCCCTCGCCTGTGCAGCACCTTCCGCAAGATGGGTACGCAGGGCATCAAGCCGGGTCTTTTGTGTTTCAAGCGTTCGCAAAGCATCGCGCACGACTTCGCTGGCCGAACCATAACGCCCGCTGCGCACTTCGTTACGGATGAAAACTTCCCAATGCTCGCCAAGGCTCAGGCTTGTATTGGCCATGTCGCAACCTCCTGTATTCATTTTCACTATATATGAATATCGGGCAAAAGTCCAGTTTTCCCGCTATCGGCAGGACAAGCCTGAACGCGCCGAGACGCGGAGGCGCGGAGAGTTCTCGGGCAAAGACGCGACGACGCCAAGGGCTGTCGCTCAAAGGTGGGGCCACCGGGCCGGCACGCGGGCATCCATTGCCAGTTTCGCCCTCAGGACATACACCGTTGCGCTCACATGTGTTTTTGTCAGATTGCCATGATCCATTCCGAACCCGATACCGCTGCGCCGTTCATCATCGAAAAGTTTACGATGGCCTTCGATCTGGGCGAGGACCGGATCAGGATGAACGCGTTTAACGCAAATGCCGGCGTACAAGCCATTTGGCTGACACGCCGGTTGCTGGACCGTTTCCTGCCCATCATCGTCACGAAAATCGAGGAGAAGGCCGGGTCGTCCGTGGTGGCCCGGTTCGGGTTGTCGGTGTCGCAGCAAAAACTCCGTGATCAACGTGAAACGAGCAGGGCCGAGCCTGTTCTTGCCCCTGCTGACGGGGTGCCGTGGTTGGCGTCGACAATGAAACTCGTGCCCCACGGAGAAGGTTTTGTCTGGGTATTACAGGGAGCGACTGGCTGCGAAGCAAGGTTTTTCCTGACGGACGAACACCTGAGAAGCACACTGGATATCTTGCACATAAGCTACTCCAAAATGGAATGGCACTGTGAAAAATTTCCGGATTGGGTGGCAGATGTCAGCAGCGACAAGCCAGCCCGGGCCTTGCACTAGAGCGCTCTGGCGACAGGTGCGAAAACCGCTGTCCTACACGCCGCCAAATCCGTAACGTCCACACCGCTCCTTGAACCCGTGAAACCCCGGCACAGCCCTTGCTGAAACCGCGCATTTGCGCCGCGCGGGAGGGCAGACCCGCCCCCGAAAAACGCGCCCTCTCCGGCCCTTCGAGTTTTTCTCCTGAACAGTGTAAACTGTGTAAACCTGTTCAGGTCCAGCGCCGCCAACCTGAACGAAATCGGGCAGGAAGGCGGGTGGCGGCCTTACCGCTCCAGCCACCACTTCAACAAATGATGCGCCACGGCGAACGGCGGCGGCGCTATGAACGCGCCGTCCTCGGCTCCGCTCATGGCGTAGGCCACTTCCTCGCGGGTGAACCAGCGGGCATCGTCAAGCTCGGTTTCGTCGATCACGATGGTCTTGTCGTCGGCATAGGCGTGGCAGCCGATCATCAGCGATGACGGGAACGGCCAGGGCTGGCTGGCGACATATTCGACCGCGCGGGCCTTTACCCCCGCTTCTTCGAGGACTTCGCGTTTGACCGCGCTTTCAAGGCTTTC
>CAZSTP010000457.1:0-1938 GCA_964609325.1 uncultured Novosphingobium sp.
GCGCTTGCGGCCCGTAGACCTTCTTGCCGCGCAGCATGATATCCATCGCGCGCACGCGGCCCACCGCCTTGGACAGCAGATAGGACGAGCCCCCATCGGGCAGGAGGCCGACATGACGGAAGGCGAAGAAGAAGTAGCCCTTTTCGCCGCAAACGATGATATCGCCAGACATGGCAAGGCCGCAGCCGACACCCGCAGCCGGCCCCTTGATTGCCGTGACCACCGGCAATTCCATCGACTTGATCGCGATAACTGCCGGGTTGAGATAACGGTCGAGCGAGGTGCCTACATCGATACGGGGATCTTCGAGCTTCTGTTCGAACACGCCAACGTTCCCGCCCGAACAGAAAGCGCGGCCTTCGCCCGTCAGCACGATGGCGCGGGCCTCCAAGGCGGCGCGGTCGAGCGCATCGAGCAATTCGGCTGACATCACCTCGTTCGAGGCATTGAGCGTGGCGGGATCATTCAACGCAATACGCGCCACACCGTCATGCAACGAATAGAGAATCTGCGTATAATCCATTTCCGGTATTCCCTCATGCCTGCAATGCGCCACGGCGCGCGATAGCAATCCTGTTTAATCCGTTAGCTATGTTTGCGCGATCAGCAAGACCTTCTGGCAGGCCGGATGCAATATGCCGCGCGCGATCAGCGTGGAGCCATGCGGATGGCACCGTCAAGCCGGATCGATTGGCCGTTGAAATAGCTGTTGCGCGCGAGTTCGAGAACGAAACTGCCGAACTCGTGCGGTTCACCCATACGCTTGGGGAACGGCACCGAGGCGTTCAGTGCATCCAGCACCTTTGGCGTGTTGCGCGCGAGCAGCGGGGTGTTGAAAATGCCGGGCTGGATCGCATTCACCCGGATGCCAAGGTCCATCAGATCGCGCGCCATCGGCAGAACGAGGCCGGAAACGCCGGCCTTGGCCGAACCATAGGCAACCTGCCCCACTTGCGCATCTTGCGCCGCCGCCGACGAGGTCAGGATGATCGAGCCGCGCTCGCCATCATCATTCAGCGGTTCGGCGTGCGCCATGCCCAGCGCCGAAAGCGATGCCACGCGATAGGAACCGACCAGAATCGCATCGACGGCAAAAGCATAGTCTTCGGTCGAAAAGCGGGTAAAGCCGCCAGTTTCACGGTTGCGGCCAACGGTTTTGCCCTTGCGGTTGGCCATGGCGCAATGCACGGTCACACGCTCTTGCCCATGGGCTGCGCGGGCCTTTTCGAAGCCTGCAATCACGCTCTCTTCGCTGGTGATATCGACTTTGCAGAACAGGCCGCCAATCGCCTTGGCCACTTCTTCGCCCAGTTCCCCGTTCAGATCAAAGATCGCAACTTTGACGCCGCTTGCCGCCAGCGCCTCGGCACTGGCACGGCCAAGCCCCGATGCACCACCGGTCACCACTGCCGCAATCGAGCTGTCCAGTTTCATCAGTCATCCTCTACCAAACGTTGTGAGCCTGACACGCCTGTATTCTGGACCAAAAGCGGGCTGCCGGGCGGCCACCACCCATGCTTGATTTGCACGTATCTTCGGGCTGCTTCCGCGTTGCCATACCTCTAACTACGTTATACGGACGCGGCAAGGAGATTGCCGAAGTGATACCATCGCAAGACCACCGCTGGCCACCAGCCTGCTTTCACCGCGATGGTGATCTGTTCATCCCGAGCACGCTGGCGCGCAGCCCATGGGATGGCAATGCGATTGCGGGCGGCCCGGTCAGCGGGCTGCTGGCCACGGCGGTTGAATATCTGATCCCGCGCGATGGCTTTGAAATTGCGCGCTATTCGCTCGATATCCTGGGCAAAGTGCCGCACCAACCGCTGACTGCCCGTGCCAGGGCATTGCGCGAAGGCCGCCAGATGCGGCTCCATCTGGTAGAACTGCTCGCCGATGGCAGGCCGGTGGCGCAAGTCACCGTGCTGCTTGTCCGGC
>CAZSTP010000458.1:0-1922 GCA_964609325.1 uncultured Novosphingobium sp.
ACGCGTGCGCCGGATGTCTGCGCCAGACGCCGCGCCAGAAAGCCCCAACCGCAGCCGATCTCAAGAACTTCACTGCCGGGTTCCAGCGCCAACCTTGCGCCCAACCGGTCCACCTTGTTGGCCTGTGCCTGATCCAGCGTCGCGTCATCGGGCAAGCCTTCCCAAAGTGCGCTGGAATAGCTCATCGTGTGGTCAAGCCACAGGCGGTAGAAATCATTTCCAAGGTCATAGTGCGCGGCAATGTTGCGCCGCGCCTGTGCCTTGGAATTGCGCCGTGCCATGTTCAGGAGCCGACCGGCCCAGCGCCAGGGCCCCTTGGCACGGCCCGTATCGCCCAAGCTATCGGCGTTGCGCATGAACAGATCGAAGATCATCACGGGATCGGGGCTGGTCCATTCCCCTGCAACCCACGCCTCATACCAACCGATAGAGCCTGCCGTGGCCAGACGCACCAGTGCATGCCAGCTTTTCAGATGGATATAGGCAACAGGCCCCTCACCCCGCCCACCCACGGTGCGCGATGATCCATCCGGCAGTTTTGCATGGATCGTGCCGTTGATAATGCCCCGGTCAATCCGCTCGACTGCGGCGTTGAAGGACCCGGCAAACAGCTTTGCGATCCAGCGACCGGTGGCGGACATGTTCCGTCCGCCAGCCACAAGATGACTGCCCCTCATTGGCGTCTGAGTATTCATACGTGGCCTATGCGTCGCGCCGCAGCGATGCGCAAGATCATGCTTGCTTCATCAGGTCATGCGCCGCCAAAGCCCGCGCCCTCGCCTCGGGATGGGCGATGATTTTCCCCGGGTATCCACGCGGCGGAATGGCCGGATCGTGGATTTTGTCATCAGGCAGATGCGCCAGTTCGGGCACCCAGCGGCGGATATAAGTGGCGGCATCGAATTTGGGGCTTTGCGTGAGCGGCGCCATGATCCGCACGAACATGTTTGAATCGACACCTGTGCCCGCGGTCCACTGCCAGTTCACGGCGTTAGAACCGTAATCGGCATCAACCAGCGTGTCCCAGAACCAACGCTCACCTTCGCGCCAATCGATCAGCAAGTGCTTTACCAGAAAGCTGGCGGCAATCATCCGCACGCGGTTGTGCATCCATCCGGTGTGCCACAACTCGCGCATTCCGGCATCGACGATGGGATAGCCGGTCCGCCCTTGTTGCCACGCCTTCAGCCCTTGCGGATCATCCCGCCATGGCAACCGGTCATAGGCTTCGCGGGCGTTGCGTGTGGCGTAATCGGGGAACTGGACGATCACGTTTTGCGCATAATCGCGCCATCCCAGTTCGCTCAGGAAAACGTCGACCGAACCGCGGGCGTCAGCCACGCGTGGCCAGATCATGGCCGGAGAGATTTCGCCGAAATGGAGATGGGGTGAAAGGCGGGATGTGCCTTCAACCGAAGGCAGGTTGCGGCATTCGCTATAACGCGCCGCCCTTTCCGCAAAGTCATCAAGCCGAGCTTGCGCGCCTGCTTCCCCCGGCGTCCATTCATCGCGCATCCCCCCTGCCCAGTCGGGACTGGTGGGCAGCAACCCCCAATCGTCCAGTGCATCGCTGGCGGGCCAAACGGCAGGTGGCGCAAGGCGCTCCGGTGCTGCCAAGGCCGGTGCCGGTGGCATCCGTTCGCGCAAGGCATTCCAGAACGGCGTGAAGATCTTGTAAGGCGCTCCTCCACCGGTCAACACGGTTCCGGCAGGCGCGAGGTAATTGCCATCGTGCAGCACGAGCTCGCACACTTTGGCGACGGCACGTTCGGCATTGCGCCACCATGGTTCGTAGTGATGCAGCGCGTGGACAGTTCGCGCCCCCGTTTCGGAGCAGATTGCGGCCAGTTCTTCATGGCACTTGCCCCGGCGCAGGATCAGCCGCGAGCCGAGCTTTTGTAGTGAGGCATCAAGACTGGCCA
>CAZSTP010000459.1:0-1917 GCA_964609325.1 uncultured Novosphingobium sp.
TTGACCTCGGCAATACGCTCACCCAATGCAGCATCGTTTGCCAGCGCATTCAGATCGGCAAGCTTCGTCGTATCATCCAGAAAGGCATCGCCAATCGCGTCTTTCAGGACCGACGTCAGCCCCGGATTGCACTGTTGCAGCCAGCGGCGCGGGGTGACGCCGTTGGTCTTGTTGTTGATCCGGGTGGGGTAAAGAGTGTGCAGGTCTGAAAAGACGGTCGTCTTCATCAGATCGGTGTGAAGCGCGGCCACACCGTTGATGCTGTGCGCGCCGGTGAAGGCAAGGTTGGCCATGCGCACGCGGCGCTCGCCACCTTCGTCGATCAGGCTGATGGCGGCGATAGCGCGATCATCCATCCCCGCCTTGCGCGCTTCGCGCAAGACGCGGCTGTTGATCGCATAAACGATCTGCATGTGGCGCGGCAGCAGGCGTTCGAACAGCGGCAGCGGCCATGATTCCAGCGCTTCGGGCAGCAGCGTGTGGTTGGTATAACCGACCGTCGCCTTGGTCACTTCCCAAGCCTCGCTGAATTCAAGGCCGTGGACATCGACCATGATGCGCATCAGTTCGGCAACTGCAACCGCAGGATGCGTATCGTTAAGCTGGATCGCGGCCTTGTCGGGCAAGGTGCGGATATCGCCATGCAGTTGTATATGGCGGCGGATGATGTCCTGGATCGAGGCCGAGGTGAAGAAGTACTCCTGACGCAACCGCAATTCCTGACCGGCAGGGGTCGAGTCAGCCGGGTAAAGCACGCGCACAAGGCTGTCGGCGCGCATCTGGTCGGTCAGCGCGCCCATGTGATCGCCTGCGTTGAACGCATCAAGCTTGAGCGGATCGAACGAATGTGCGGTCCACAGGCGCAGCGTATTCACGCGCTTACCGCGCCAGCCGACGACAGGCGTATCAACCGCGCTGGCCTCAACCTTTTCGGCAGGGCGCCATTCCACGCCATCGCCATTGTCGACCACTTCGCCGCCAAAGCCGATGATATAGGCGCTCTCGCGGCGGTCAAATTCCCACGGGTTGCCATGGCTCAACCATGTTTCGGGCAATTCCACTTGCCAGCCATCGTCAATCCGCTGGCGGAACATGCCGTTCACATAGCGGATGCCATAGCCGTAAGCGGGGATATCCAGGCTGGCGAGGCTTTCCATGAAGCAGGCGGCCAGACGGCCTAGCCCGCCATTGCCCAGCGCCGCGTCCGGCTCCAGATCCTCAAGCGCCGCCAGATCAAAGCCGTGTTCGCGCAAGGCCTTTTCCATGTCGCGCGTCAGGCCCATGTTGGAAAGGGCATCGCGCAGCAGGCGGCCAATCAGGAATTCAAGGCTGAGGTAGTAGACCCGCTTGGCACCCTCGGCATAGGTCTTGCGCGTCGATTCCATCCAGCGGTCGATGATGGCATCGCGCAATGTCAGCACGGTGGCCGTGTACCAGTCATGCGGCTTGGCAGCGCGTTCATCCTTGCCTACGCGGTGGCGCAGCACATCCAGAATTTGCGCGTCGATCTGCGCCGCTTTGGAATTGATGTCGAGGCTCATGGCACACGTCCCACTTTGTTGCTTCCGGTGCGAGGGCGGGCCATGCCGCCTGCGAACCGGAACCTTTTGCACCGGCCTTTCATCGCCGCCTGCTCGCACTTATCCGGAAATGGCCAAAGGCCGCTCCTTGCGATGTCAGACAGCCCATCATCGAACCCCCAAGCCGTTTGGTATGACACGGCTTGCCCCGACGGCAAGCGGTGAATTAACCGCGCCGCATAATTCCGGAAATTGTGCAGCACAAAGCGGGCGCCGCAATAAACGGCACTGCTCCGCTCAATCACTTGTTCGATAGGAAATTCTAGTGCGCTGGCCACGCAAGGGGCACTAGCCGCACTTGCCCCGAAAGTCGGGGCGAATACGTCTGCGCTTTACC
>CAZSTP010000460.1:0-1913 GCA_964609325.1 uncultured Novosphingobium sp.
ACATCGGGATCATCGACTATTCGAGGAAAGAAACCGACCAGTTCGGGGTGACCTCAGTCGTCGAGCGCGCCTTTGCCAAGCGGATGACTGCCCGGGTCGTCATGCAAACCAGCGCCATTGATGATGTGGCCCGCAACCTGGCAGCGCTGCGTGCCTCGCCGGTCCTCTGGATCGGTTCGGAAAGCTTCGAGAGCCTCACTGTTTACGGCTTCTACAAAGAGTTTTCGATCGACCTTGCCTACCCGACGATCAGCTACTGCAGCCTGACCATCGAAGGGCTCACCTGATCCACCCCGAGGGGTAATTTCATGCCTATCACAGCACTGCCCACGCCGCCGTCCCGGACGGACGCGGCGAACTTCTCTGCGCGTGCAGACTCCTTTCTCGGGGCGCTGCCGTCGTTCGGTACTGAAGCCAATGCTCTGGCGGTCGAGGTCAATGGCTACGCCACCAACGCTGCGGCAAGCGCTGCCACCGCTGTCAATGCCCCCGGTACCAGTGCCACCAGCACGACCTCGCTTGCCATCGCCACGGGCTCAAAAACGCTCACCGTCCAAACCGCCAAAGCCTTCGTGGTTGGCCAATGGGTGACGATCACTAGCACAGCCAGCCCGGCAAACTGGATGCATGGCCAAATCACGGCCTACACCAGCGGTACCGGGGCGCTGGTCGTAAATGTCGCCATGGTCGGCGGTAGCGGCACGATTGCATCCTGGACCGTGGCGCTCTCCGCACCTTCGGTTTCCGGCAATGCTGTTCTCACCACCAGCACCTATGCCGACCCTGCCTGGCTGACTTCGCTGGCAGGATCCAAGATCACTGGCACTATCGCACTTGCCAACGGCGGGACCGGTGCTTCTGACGCGGTCACCGCCCGCAGCAACCTTGGCCTCGCCATCGGCAGCAACGTTCAGGCCTATAGCGCGACGCTCGCGTCATGGTCCGGCAAGGCGGTGCCATCGGGCGCGATCGTCGGCACAACGGATAGCCAGACGCTGTCCAACAAGACGATTTCGGGTGCAGAAACCGGCTCCACCGTGAATGACGCTGGCGGCTCGGCGTGGTCGATTGGCTTTCGTGAAGTGCCGCAGAACGCCCAGAGCGCGTCCTACCAGCTGGTCGCAGCCGACAATGGCAAGCACATCTATTCGCTGAATTCCGCGGCCCAGACGATCACTGTGCCTCCCAATGGCACGGTTGGCTTTCCGCTCGGCACCACCGTCACCATCATCAACAACGGCGGCGCGGCCATCGCAATCGCGCAAGGTGCAGGCGTCACGCTCTGTCAGGCCGGCACCACCAGCACCGGCAACCGCACGCTGGCCGTGCGAGGCATGGCCACGCTGATTAAGGTCGAGACCAACGTCTGGTTCGTCTCCGGGACAGGTATCAGCTGATGTCGGGCGTGCTTGGGATCTTGCTCGGATCCGGAAGCGACGAGCGGCAGATTGATCTGCCCGTGAGCTATTACTCGTTTGCCGACAAATACAGTGCGGGCGAGCAATACGGTGCTGATGGCGGCTATTTCACATCGCTTAGCGGCGGCAACTTCACGCCAGCGACCTGGCAGGGCCGCACCATTCGCGCGGTCATCCATGATTACGATTTCTATGCCGCAACGTCGCGGACGCTGATCGGCCTGGACGGCTACAATGCGGCGCCTCAGCCAAGCCGCCTGCGCATCAATGGCACCATTTTCAACTTAAGTGCTGGCTCGATCGCCTGGGCAACCTTTGTGACCGGGATCACCTTTAGCCCGTCGCCGACCAACAACATCAACTGGACCTCGCATGGCCTCGCCGTGGGTGATCCGGTTCAGTTCTATTGCAGCGGCGGCATGCCCACCGGGATTACGGCCTTCACGATGTACTTCGTGCAGTCGGTGGTGAGCTCCAGCGCCTTCAAGATCGCCG
>CAZSTP010000461.1:0-1911 GCA_964609325.1 uncultured Novosphingobium sp.
TGGATGTGCTGGTGGCGCGCGATGGCGAGGCGGTTTATCGCCACACCTCCGGCCTTGCCCGCGCCGATGGTATGGCGATGGGCACAGACAGCATTTTCCGCATTGCATCGATGTCCAAGCCGCTGACGGCGGTGGCGTTCATGATGCTGGTGGAAGAGGGCAAAGTGGCGCTGGATGATCCGGTGACGAAGGTGGTGCCCGAATTTGCCAGGCTGGGCGTCTATACCGGCGGTGGCGGAGAGACGGACTTCTTCCCCGCAAAGCCCGCACCGGTCATGCGGATGGTCGATCTGCTCACGCATATGTCGGGGCTGACTTATGGCATCCAGAACCGCACGAATGTGGACGCGGCCTATCGCAAGGGGCGGCTCGACGGGCACGCCAGCCTGCCCGGCAACGATCACTTCCTTGCCGAACTGGCCAAGCTGCCGCTGGAGTTCGAACCGGGACAGGGCTGGAACTATTCCGTCAGCAGCGATGTGCTGGGCGCGATTGTCGCGCGGCTTTCGGGCATGAGCCTGGGCGAGTTCTTTGCCACGCGCATTTTCGGGCCGCTCGGCATGGTCGATACCGGCTTTCATTGCCCCGCTGACAAGGCGCACCGGCTGACCGATGCATGGGCCTATCGCGAGAGTGAGGCCCCGCTGCTGTTCGATCCGGCGGTAAAATCGAGCACCTTGCGCGAGCCGCGTTTTGAAAGCGGCGGCGGCGGGTTGCTCTCTACCACAGCGGATTACCACCGCTTTTGCCAGATGCTGGTGAGCGGTGGCGGGGTGGATGGCGCGCGCATCATCAGCCCCAAAACGCTGCAACTGATGACCGCCAATCACTTGCCCGGCGGCGTGGACCTGACGCAAATCTCGCGCTCGCTATTCAGCGAGGCGCATAATGCGGGCGCAGGATTCGGCCTTGGCTTTGGCGTGACGATTGATCCGGCGCGCGCGCTGGTGCCGGGGTCTGCCGGCGAGTTTTACTGGGGCGGGATCTTCTCGACCGCGTTCATGGTTGATCCCGTAGAGAAGCTGCACATGGTGTTCATGACGCAGCTTTACCCCTCGTTCGTTTACCCCATCCGGCGTCAGTTGAAGACGCTGATCTATAGCGCGCTGACCACCAGCCATATCTGAACAGGAGAGAGCCGATGTCTGATGCCATACCCGGTGCCAAAGAGCATATCGATGCCGCGCGCAAACTGGCCGCAACGATTAAGGATATTCCTGCCGATACCGCGCTGCTCCCCATCACCCGCGTAGGCGTGATCGGTGCTGGCACGATGGGCGGCGGGATCACGATGAACTTCCTGTCGGCGGGCATTCCCGTGACCATCGTGGAAATGACGCAAGAGGCGCTGGATCGCGGCGTGGCGACGATGGGAAAGAATTACGAGAACACGGTCAAGCGCGGCAAGATGGAGGCGGCTGATGCGCAGGCCGCCATGGCGCGGTTGACGCCGACGCTGGATTTTGGCGCTTTGGCCGGGGCTGACCTGATCATCGAGGCCGTCTATGAGAGCATGGACGTGAAGAAAGAGGTGTTCGGCAAGCTCGACAAGGTGGCCAAAGCGGGTGCAATTCTGGCGTCCAACACCAGTTATCTGGATGTGGACGAAATTGCGGCTGCCACCAGCCGTCCCGAAGCGGTGCTGGGCATGCACTTCTTTTCGCCCGCCAATGTGATGAAGCTGCTTGAAGTGGTGCGCGGCGCGAAGACCGGCCACGCGCAACTGGCGACGGTCATGGCGCTTGCGGTCAAGATCGGCAAAGTGCCGGTCGTGTCGGGCGTATGCTACGGCTTTATCGGTAACCGCATGCTCAACCCGCGTCAGGATCAGGCGTTGGCGCTGATCATGGAGGGCGCGAATTACTGGGATGTGGACGAGGCGCTGCTCGAATTCGGCTTCCCGATGGGGCC
>CAZSTP010000462.1:0-1901 GCA_964609325.1 uncultured Novosphingobium sp.
TCTGGCCCGCCACCGCGGACAGGATAATCGTCTTGCCCGTGCCGGTCGGAGCCACACCGAGCGTGTTGCCGTGGGTGCCGAGCGCAGACAGGCTGCGCTCGACGAAAAGGGACTGTCGGGGACGAAGGATCATGGCGTACTCCTCACTGTGCCCAGGCGGGGCGACCGCCGGATACAGGTGCCATGGAGAACTGAGGCGATGCCGCCGTCGGCGCGGCTGCAACCGATCCCATCAGTGATACATATTCGCGGTGGTCCGGAGTGACCGCGGCGCGGATATCGTTCTTCTGATCGCCATTGCTGTCGGTGCCGACGTCGATCCGGGCGACAAACTCGATGCCATCGAGATCGGCAAAGCCGCCGATGCGGCGCGCCGTCTGGGCCTGAGGGCTGTTGTCCTTGTCAGAAAGACCGCGCGCCGAGTTCAGGATCGAGCGGATGAACCCACGCCCCATGTTGGCCCATTCGGGGCCCTTCGTGCTGTAAAGCCCGATCATGCTGAACACCTTGCGGCGGGCGTAGGGTCCTTCGACCACCGTGTATTCGACGCTCAGATAGACCGAGCCGGTGTTGCCGCGCGTGGCATAGCCGCCGGTCCAGCCTTGCGCGGGATCGTCATGGCCACCGGGGCGGATAGTCATATGGACCTTGGCCTGCGTCCCCTTCGGGATAAGGTTGGTCGTTTGTTTGGCGTCGTTAAAATCGTTCCAGCTGCTCATATCGGGTCTCCTTGTTCAGGTCAGTTTTGGGGGAATTGCGAGGATGCGGGCTCGGCCAGTGCAGCAGGCACGCCAAAAGCGAGCCGTTCAGTGACAGGGGCGAGAGGGCCGCGGATTTTGGTCATGAGCCGCCCGAGATGCGGTTCCTCGATCATGGAAAGTCGCCCCGAGCGGTCTTTGGCCGGGTAACTCCAGGGGTTGAGAGTTTGGCAGATGAAGGCGCGCGAAGCAGTGCCAGCCTCGTCTTTCACCTCGGCCATCGTCAGGACTTCATCGACAATACCCGGCAACTCGAGACCGGTCTTGGCGCCGTCGATCTGCGGCTGGAAAACCTTGCGATTAAAGTCGTCGAGCTTCTCGTCGAGGATGCCCACAAACCAGATGTTCTTGGCGCGGGTGTGCTGGAGATGTGTCAGCCAACCAATCATCTCGCGGCCGTGCAAACCATAGGCACCGCGCACATCGGGCTTTCCTGACTTGTCGGATGTCGCCTCGGGCTGCCCTTTGCACCACTGGAAGCAGTGCCGGCCGGCAACGGTGATGCTGTCGATGAACACCGTGTCGTAGCGATCAAGCACCGCTGGCTTGCCGAAACTTGCACAGACCGCATCGAAATGAGCCTGGCTGTAGACCTGATCATCGCGCAGCGATGGATTGGGCCCGCCAATGAACACCGCAAAGTCGCGGCATTCTTCCCAGGTGCGGGGACGAATGGTGTCGCCGCCCCAGCCTTCGATGGCGAGATCGCCTGCCTCCAGATCGAAGAACAAGGTCCGGCCCTGCTCCAGCGTCCAGAGCAGACTGGTCTTGCCGATCCCGGACTTGCCGAAGATCACGCCTTTGATACCGCGAGGCTCGGCCAAGCGCTGGTCGGCTGAAATGATCGGGAGTGTCATCAACGTGCACTCCCTTTGAGGGCCTGTCGCTGGTCATCAGGCTCGCTGGAGTAGACCGCCAGCAGCGGTGTGCCATCGGCGTGGGTGCCGGCTTCTTCGATGTGATAGCGGCGCTGAAGCTTGAAGATCTCAGGCAATTCCCAACGGCGGTAGAGGCCGGGGATCCGCTTAAAAGGCTCAGCAGGGACGACGGTTGTGTAGCTCATCAACTGGGACTTCCTGTTTTTGGTCAGACGCTCGGTGCGTCCGAAATTGAAAAGCCAACGGCGCTCACCAAACGGGACAA
>CAZSTP010000463.1:0-1901 GCA_964609325.1 uncultured Novosphingobium sp.
GCCTCGTCCGGCCCTGCTACCGCGTCGAGATCGCCCGCCACCGATCCCGAATCGTCGACCCATTCGCGCAAGGCAGGCCCGCCGTTGATCACGTCGATCGCCAGCTTGTCGAACACGTACTCATAGGGAAAATCGCGCCACAGCGGATAATCGGGATAGAGGGTGCGGATCGCCTTGAACGCCAGCGCCTGAAGCCGCCATGGACGGAACGCGTTGTGATCGTAAAATGCGCCCTCGGCGTGGATCATCAGCGCGTTGCACAAAGTCTTGGCGTGTTTGTGGAACGTCGGCTCGAACCAGCATTCGCGGATCGCACAGCCGGTCATCCACTGCGGCGCGAAGGCCTGCATCTGCGCCAGCACCGCCTTGGCATCCACATCGGGCGCGCCGAACAGCACTTCCAAAGGCCGCGTGGTGCCGCGCCCTTCGGAAACCGTCGCGCCCTCGATCATCACCGTCCCGGCATAGGCGCGGGCCATGTTCAGGTTCGCGGCATTGGGCGAAGGGTTGATCCAGATGCGGCTTTCCGGCCAGCCATAACCCGGCCCCGCCTCAGGCTCCCAGCCCTCCATCGCGATCACGCGGTAATCCACGTCCAGCGCGTAGTGCTTGATAAACCAGTGGCCCATCTCGCCCAGCGTCATCCCGTGGCGCATCGGCATCGGCCCAGCGCCGACAAAGCTTTCCCAACCGGGCAAAAGCGTGGTGCCCTCAACCGGACGGCCTGCGGGATTGGGCCGGTCGAGCACCCACACCGCTTTGTCCGTGCCATTCGCGGCCTCAAGCAGATAAAGCAGCGTGGTGACGAAGGTATAGATCCGGCAGCCAAGGTCTTGCAGATCGAACAGGAACACGTCGGCGCTGTCCATCATCCGCGCCGTCGGGCGGCGGACCTCTCCATATAGGCTGAACACCGGAATGCCATAGATCGGGTCCAGCTCGTCGGCGGTCTCCACCATGTTGTCCTGCTTGTCGCCCTTCAGCCCGTGCTGCGGCCCGAAAGCAGAGGACAGCGTGATCCCGGGACACGCCGCCAGCGCATCCAGCGAATGCACCAGCCCCTCCGTCACCGAGGCAGGATGCGCAACAAGCGCGACGCGGCGGCCTTCAAGGGGCGCACACAGGGCGGGTTCGGCCAACAGCCGATCGATACCGAACTTCATGACTTGAGCGGTGCCTCAAGCCGCGCTGCGAAGCAAGCCTCGCTGTGGAAATCGGGCTTATCCTCGCGGTGCGCGATGGCCCAATAGGACTTGTGGCCCCCCACCTCCTCGATCACCGCGCTCAAGCCATAGCTCCACGGCAGCGGCGGCAGCGCAGCGGCAGGAATCGCCGCATCAAAGATCAGCACCGATTGCCCCCGGCGCGGCGTGCAAACCGGATCACGCGGGGTGGGCCGCTCGGCCATACCCTCACGATAAGCGCTGAAATCATAAGCCGCCCAGCTCTGCGATGGCGACAAGTTGAATTCGGCATAAGCATCGCCGCCCCCGGGCCTTGCGAAAAGCTCGAAACACGTCGTCTGCCAAAGCCCGTCGGCGCGGCGCTTGCCCGCAAAAGCTGGCATCACCAGTTGCCCCGCCCCCTCAACCCGCCACCGCAAGGTCAGCCAGTGGGCATCAAGCGCAAGTATCCGCGCCTGCACCGATGATACCGCCAGCGGCGGATTTGCCGGATGCGGGATAAGCTCGAACGTTTCCAAGCGCTGTTCTCCGTGCTACGCGCGCCGCCATCAGATAAGAAGGCCACGATGACCCAGTATCAATCCACCCTCCTCCGCCTGCTTGACGAGCGCGGCTACATCCACCAGCTGACCGATGCCGAAGGGCTCGACAAGCTGGCGAGTGAGGGCGTTGTGCCGGGCTATATCGGCTTCGACGCGACCGCGCCATCGCTGCATA
>CAZSTP010000464.1:0-1890 GCA_964609325.1 uncultured Novosphingobium sp.
TGGTTGAAATGAACCGCAACCTTGCCAGCGCTGATGTGAACATCAACAATGCTGTCAATCAGGTTGCGCTCACCGGCTCAACCACGCTTGATGCATCGGGTGGGGTGATCAGCAAGCAGACGAATGGCTCCAGTGCAACTGCCCAAGCTACGAACAACACGCTTCTCAACGTGGTTGGTACGGGTACTGCTGCTGGCGCTGGTGACAGCACGGTGACGCTTTCGAACAACGGCACTGTATCATTGGCCAGCGGCAACGTGGTGGGCAATGCGCTTACCGCGACGGCGTCTGACCTGAATGCAACAGCAGCGGGTACTGATGGTTCGCTTTCGGCTACGAGCTCGACGCAAGTAGCAGATGCGACGTTCGCGGTTCTCAATGAGCAGATCAATTCGGCAGCCATAAACTCCTTTGGTTCTAATACCACCAGCGCGTATCTGGCTGGCGGGGCTTTGGCAGATGCCGTGAACGGTTCAACTATTGCTCTTAACAACAATGTTCGTCGCACTGAAAGCGATGGCAACGTTGCATCCAACGCCCTGACCGTATCGGGTGCAACGGATGTGGCTGCATCGGGTGGCGTGAACAACAGCCAAACCAGCGACCGGATGGTTTCTGCGGTCGGCTTCAACACGGTACAGTTGACTGCCAATTCGGACGTAACTGATGGACTTGATGCAGTTGACAGCAGCACGCTGACGCTTTCGGGCAACGCAACACAAACCCGTACTGCTGCCAATACGGCAACCAATACGGTCAGTGCTTCGTCGCTCAATCTGTCAGGTACTGGCGGGGCAGAAGCTGCTCTTTCGGCAGACACTACGCTGGCGGCGGCTGGCAGCTTTACGGCGGTCAATCAGCAAACCTCTGGCGCACTTCTCGAAGGTGTGGCCAGCGCTCAGATCTTGGCAAACTTGACGGCTGATAGCGGCGCTGTGGCGGTTACGGGTTCAACCGTAACTCTGAGTGGCAACGCGACGCAGAGCGAAACCGATGGCAACGTGGCCTTCAATACGGTGACACTGGCGGGAGCCGGTGAGGTTTCATCAACCGGTGGCGTCCTGAACGGGCAGACCAACAACGCATTTGTTACAGACTCTGTCGTTGGTACTTACCGTGTGAACACTACCACAAGCGGCAGCGGCACGGGCGTAGTTGACAGCACCATATCGCTGAACAACAACGCGACGCGCTCGCTGGCAAACGGAAACACAGCCACGAACGTGTTGAATGCGTCTTCAGCCAATTTGGTTGGAACCGGTGCAGACGATGCAGTACTTGCTACGACTGCTTCGCTCAACACGGCTGATGCCAGCTTCGCGGTTGTTAACCAGCAAGCATCGACAAGTGGTGTTTACTCAAGCGCCGAAAGTACCACAGCCGCAAACTTCGTGACGGAAACTGGCAGCAACGTTAGTGGTTCAACTATTGCATTGAACGGCAACAGCACCATTTCCGAAGCAGTTTCCAACACTGCCACGAATGCTGCGATCCTGAATGGTGCAACCTCGCTGGCGGCATCGGGCGGGGTTATCAACGCCCAGTCGAACTCGTCCATTGCTAACTCCTACGTCAACGCAGTTGTCCAGGTTGTGGCAGAGGACGCATCCGGCGCAGCTTATGCGCTGAACGGCAGCACGGTGAACTTGGCCAATAACAGCGCAGCATCGCGCGCTGGCGCCAACAATGCCGTCAATACGCTGAATGCTACTACGTTGAGCTCAACCGGGCTTGGTACAACTGCTACCGATCTCGCGCTCAACAGTGATGGCACCAATGCGATCGATGCGACCTATGCAATGCTGAACAAGCAGGGCAACACGGGTAACGTCTACGCAACAACCAACGTCACCTATGGTACCTCGTTCACACAGGGTGATGGTGCTGCGC
>CAZSTP010000465.1:0-1886 GCA_964609325.1 uncultured Novosphingobium sp.
GATCCCGATATGCTGGCCTCATTGCGGGAAAGCGATGTTGATGGCGTGATCATCGATGTTTCACGCGGCAACGATGTGGTTGAGCGCCAGCAACGCACCCTTGCCAGAGCGGCAAGTGCACCTGCCGCCGTGCCCCCGGCGGCATTGGCCCGCCCTACCTTTGCCCGCCCGCCAGCCACGATGCCCATCGCGCGCGAATTTGGCCGGGCGAAGCGCACGATGGGCGATGCGCTCAAGGTTGTAGGTAAGACATTTATCGAAGCGCGGCTTGGCAAAGCGATCAATGCGCAGGATGTTGAGCCGGTGATTGATGCGATTTATGCCTCGGTGCAGCGTAATCTCTATGCGTTCAACGGTTTGCTGCGCTGCCAGAATGGTAGCGAATTCATCTACCGCCATTCGCTGGCGGTCAGCGCGCTGATGATTGCGATGGCGCGGCATATGAAATTTGCCCCGCTCGAAATCCGCGATGCCGGCATGGCCGGGTTGTTAATGGACATCGGCGTGGGGCAATTGCCGGTCGACCTTTCGGCGGTCGGATCGGATTACGCACACCTGCCGCCAGACCTTAAAGACCAGCACGTTGTTCTGGGGTGTGCATTCCTCAAAGCCGCCGGTGATATTCCAGCACCTGTGATAAGCGCCATTTTGCAGCACCATGAACGGCTCGATGGCAGCGGCTATCCGCATGGCATTTCGGGTGATGCTATCGACAAGCTGAGCCGGATGGCGGCGATTTGCGATGCCTATGATACGCTCGCGTCATCGTCCGGCGCAGGGCGGGGGCTTGATCCGGCAGAGGCCATCAGCACGTTGCGCGCCCAGCCTGAAAAGTTCGATGCAGCTCTGCTGGAAAAGCTGGTGGAGACCGTCGGCGTCTATCCGGTGGGCGCATTCGTGCGGATGCGGTCAAACCGGTTGGCCATGGTGGTCGATCTCGATCCGTCCGATCCGCTATCACCAACCGTGCGCACGTTCTGGTCCATCGATCTTGGCAAACGCCTGAAAGGCAAAACCATCACGCTGGCGCAATGCTTTGGCGAAGATGCGATTGAAGGCATTGCAGACATGAACGGATTTGACGCCGAAGAGCTGGATAAGCTGCGGGAATCGCTGCTTAACTCAGCTTGCCGCGAAGGCGCTTAGCCCGCGATCACCCCGTAAAGGTCATGCGCGTCGGCATCCTCGATCAGCACGTGCACAAAGTCTCCGGCCTTCAGATCGGCTGGCACATCGCGCAAGTATACCGCGCCATCGATTTCTGGCGCATCGGCTTGCGATCGGGCGGTTGCGCCGATGTCGCCATCTTCGTCAGGCTCGCCCACTTCGTCGACGATCACCGGGATCGTGCGCCCGATCTTTGCCGTGAGCTTCGCTGCACTGATCGCTTCGGTCTTTTCCATCAGGCGGGCATAGCGTTCTTCCTTGATCGCTTCGGGCACCTGATCGGGCAGATCATTGGCAGCAGCACCGGCAACCGGTTCAAACCGGAACGCGCCAACGCGGTCCAGTTGCGCTTCTTCCAGCCATTCGAGCAGATATTCGAAATCGGCCTCGGTTTCGCCGGGGAAGCCGACGACGAAGCTCGAACGGATCGCGATATCGGGGCAGATTGCGCGCCATGATTTGATCCGGTCGAGCACTTTGGCCTCGTTCGCGGGCCGCTTCATCGCGCGCAATACATTGGGGCTGGCGTGCTGGAACGGGATATCCAGATAAGGCGTCACCAACCCTTCGGCCATTAACGGGATCACCGCGTCAACGTGGGGGTAGGGGTAAACATAGTGCAGCCGCACCCATGGCGTATGGCCATCGGGCGTGCGCAATTTGCCCAATTCGCGGGCCAGATCGGTCATATGCGTGCGGACGGGGTTGCCCTTCCACAG
>CAZSTP010000466.1:0-1884 GCA_964609325.1 uncultured Novosphingobium sp.
ACGGCTGACCAGCACCGGCGCCACATGCGGCGGCATCCGCAGCTTTTCGGTCAACACGCCGTCGACGCGCATGCGCACGACCAGCGCGGTTTCGTAAGGCTCGATGTGGATGTCCGAAACGCCTTGGCGCAGGCTTTCAGCAATCAGCCCGTTGATCAGCCGGATAGCGGGCGCATCGTCGGCGCTATCGAGCAAGTCCTCGGCACTGGGCAGGCCCAGCGCAAGCGGATCAAGCCCGTCACCCGAAATGCCCATATCGCCGACAACTTGCGCCGCGCCGTCCTGTGCGTAAACGTCGGCGAGCAGCTTTTCAAACTCACCGCCAGCCACCTTGCGCGTGACCATCGGCTTTCCCAGGACCCTGCGCACCTCAAGCAAACCGAGCGGATCGGCCCCTTCGCGCATGACCAGCGCCACCGCGCCATCGGCCTCGCCTTCGACCATAAACCCGTGATCGCGCGCATAGACATAGGGCAAGGCGGCTGCCTGCCCGAGGTCGGGCAAGGCAACCGTCATCGCGCCTGCAAATTGCGTCGCGTCAGTGCCATCGATGTCGTGCGCTGCGTCCATCGGATCAGTTCTGCGCGCTGCTCGGCGGAAGTTCGGTCTGCTCAAGCGGCGCAGGCAAGGCACGCGGGCGGATCAGGGTATCGCCAGCGTTCAGCGCTGCCACTTCGGCTTGCGGCGCGGCAGGCAGGCTTGCCCCCATGTAATCGACGATCAGTTCGTCAATACCCGGCTCGCGCTTGGGATCAAAGTCGACTTGAGCCTTGCGCACAATGCCATAACGCCGCGCCGTCAGCGCCTCGCGATCCCGCGCATTGCGCAAGATCGTCGGGCGGATGAACACCATCAGATTGGTCTTCACCCGGCTGCGCCCGCGTGACCGGAACGCCTCGCCCAGGATCGGAATATCGCCAAGGAACGGCACTTTCTGCAAAGTGCGGCTCTCGTTATCGTCCAGCAACCCGCCCAGCGCCACAATCTCGCGGTCGCCCACCGTCACCGTCGTCTTGATCTCGCGCTTGTTCACGATCAGATCGCTGGACCCACGCGCCACCGGACCTGCCACAGATGATACTTCCTGCCGCAAATCCAGACGCACCATGTTGTCGGCGTTGATCTGCGGGGTCACGTCCAGTTCGATGCCGACGTTCTGGCGCGTGACCGTGCGGAACGTATCGTTGAAATTGCCGCCCGAAAGCGCCTCGCCCGTAGCCACAGGGATTTCCTGTCCGAACAGGATGGATGCCGGCACATTGTTGTTCGTGGTGATGTGCGGGGTCGAAAGGATGTTCGAATTGCGGTCCGTCTGCACCGCATTGATGATCGCGCCGAGATAAGTGTCCTTGCTCAGCTCGGTCAGGAAACCCGAATAGGCCCCACGCGCAGACAGAATTTTGCTAGCGGCGTTTTCCCGCAGCAGATCGCCTGCGCCGCTGTTGGTGGTCGTGGTAACCGTGGCCCCGTTCACAACCGTGGTCGTCTGGTTCAGGTTATCCGCCAGCAACCCGCCCGCAATATCAATGATATTGGGCGAAGAGTTCGAATAGTTGGTCACCGCAAAGGGCTTGTCCTTGCCGCCAAACAGCATCTGCACGCCCAGTTCGCGCGCCACGTTATCCGAAATCTCGACGATGATCGCCTCGACCAGCACTTGCTCTTGCGGCACATCAAGCTGGCGGATCACTTCGCTCAACCGGCGCTGTTCATCGGCAGGCGCGGCGATGATGATGGCGTTGGCCCCGGGATAGCGCGTGATCGTGGCATTGCCGCGCCCGTTGGCCAGCTTGATAGGACCATTGCCCAGCCCGCCCGATGTCGCACCAATCGGGCTGGTTGCTGTTCCGCCGCTTCCGGCAGAAGGCCCGGTGCTGCCCTGTG
>CAZSTP010000467.1:0-1883 GCA_964609325.1 uncultured Novosphingobium sp.
CTTGACGGCGACGCCAAACCCCGCGGCGGACAACAAACAGTCGTTTCACACGACCGTTCCAAATCAGCCCAAAGCTGGAAAATCCTGAGCTTCGGCCTTCATTCCGGTCGACTTCATACCCAATCCGACACTAGCGCTGGGACATGGCCCAAGCCCGAGCAAGCAAAGCTGATCTTGATAACCGCACGTTCCTCGATGGTGCCATCTACCTCTACCGCCGCAAGAACTCCACGCAGGGCAAGTGGGACATCAGGCTCAAAGTGCTGGGGCACAAGGGCTACATCATCCGCAGCAGCGGCACTGCCAACGAGCATGATGCCTACAAGATTGCCCACGAGCTTTACCTCGACTGTGTCACCAAGCAGCGTGCCGGGCGGCGGTTGGACAGCAAGCGCATTGCCGCAGGGCTTGATGATTTCATCAGTGAACATCAACTGATCAGCAAGCCCGAAGACTTCAAGTCCTTGTTGGGCATGGCGCGGATGTTGTTGGGGTTCGTGGGCAAAGACAGGTTCGACTGCATAGACACGGCCTACATCGTGAAGATGCTGGACCACGTGGCTGCCAGCGGGCGCCGTGGTAGTGCGTCGCCAAACACTTATCGCCGCAATGTCACCCGTGTCAAAACCATGATCAAGTGGTGGGTTGCCAATGACTACATGCAGGCAATGCCCACAATGCCCGTATATCAGGCTGAGAAAAACCGCCGTCCGCATTTCTCGGACAGTGATTGGCAGAAACTCATTGCTGCCGTCCCAGAGTTTGCTCGCGCGGAAGGCATGGCCACGGGCCGTGATCGACAGATGCTGGTGAACTGGATCATGGTCTTGTACCATACGGGCTTGCGCATGGGTGAAGCACGGGCATTGCGCTGGCAAGACATCCGATCAATTGTGGATCACGCCACACCCGGGGTGATCAATGTTGCCGTCAATGTTGCAGGTAAGACCGGCCCACGCACCACAGTGGCCAGCTCTGGCGAGGTACGCGGCTACTTTGCAGCCATATTGGCAATCAGGCGCAGTGACCTGCAAAATCCCAGCGCTGACATATACCTGCACAATGACGTGCCTGCCGCCAGCTTGGTGTTTTGCCATCCTGATGGGCGGCCCATAGGCTCGTTCAAGAAGAGTTTCCTTGCGTTGCTCAAATTGGCGGGAGTGACGCACAGCCCCGAAGGCCGAGTGCGAACGCCCTATTCACTGCGCCACACCTATGCCACCGAACGGCTCAATGCCGGTGTGCAGGAATATCACCTTGCACAAAACATGGGCACATCCGTGGCCATGCTGGAACAGCATTATGGGCATACCTCCAACGTGGGTAATGTGGGTGAATTGACCAAGCAGCGGCGCAAGGGTGGCGAGGTCGTGGATATGGATTGGTTGGCGGCTTGAGGCATGGTGTTGGCAACACCGTGTGTGAAACAGTCGTACCACACGACCATTCGTGATCAGTCAGAGCAGCCTACGGCCGCCTATCGTTGCATTATTAACTTGATGTCAAAGCGCTTGGATATGAACGCCATGCCATTCTTATATCTTGAGTTACTCAAGTTTGTGGTTCGGTTGTGATCACAGCTAGATCGTACCGTCGTTGAGGCCCACAAGCACGCCAGCGATGCCAAAGCCTACGATGTCGGCCAAGCCGTCGTTGTTCATGTCTGCGATTGTGCGCTCCATGGTGCGAGCAAGATGCTCCGGTTGCGCGATGTCTTCCTGCGTGGACTGATGTGCGGTTGCCAGTACCAGCAGATGACAAAGCACGTAATCAATTTTAATCGAAAAAAATCAACAAACACCTTTGCTGCAGATTGCTATCTTTACACGCTAGCCCGTCTTATTCACCGACGGGGGTCTGAAGGGTTGGCGGGAGTGGCATAA
>CAZSTP010000468.1:0-1871 GCA_964609325.1 uncultured Novosphingobium sp.
CAAAGCCGATGGCTGGCAGCAGCCCGCCCAGCCAGCCATTGCCGATATGATAGGGCAGGCTCATCGAGGTGTAGCGAATGCGGCTTGGGAACAATTCCACCAGCATCGCAGCAATCGGGCCATAAACCATCGTCACCAGCAGTACGAGATAGAACAGGATCGCCACGACCAGCGGCTTGTTGATCGCAGCCGGATCGGCATTGGCCGGATAACCCACCCCTTGCAGCGCATCACCGACCTCGCGCGTGAACGCCGCGATGGCGGTCTTCCTGTCACTGCCCGTCAGCACTGACGGGTTTGGCGCGGTGATAGTCGTTCCACCAATCGCGATGGCTGCAATTGTGCCGCCAGGAGCTGCGACATTCTCATAATTCACCGCTGCTTTGGCCAGGGCATTTTTCACGATATCGCAACTAGTTGTGTCAAACTTGTTGCCGCCAACCGGATCAAACTGCGAAGAACATTCCGCCGCGTTGGCAGTGACTTTGACCGGGGCTGTAGCCAAAGCCCGCGCCAATGCCGGATTGGCGGCCTCGGTCAGCATATGGAACGCCGGGAACATCGTGAGCGCCGCCAGCGCGCACCCTGTCAGGATAATCTTCTTCCGGCCGATCTTGTCAGACAGCCAGCCGAAAAACAGGAAAAATGGCGTGGCGCAGGCCAAAGCCATAATGATCAGCGTATTGGCAGTCAGACCATCAACCTTGAGCATTTTTTCAAGGAAATACATCGCGTAAAGCTGACCGGTATACCAAACCACGGCCTGTCCGGCGATGGCTCCGAAAAATGCGACCAGCACGATCTTCAGGTTCTTCCATTCGCCAAAGGCTTCGGTCAGTGGCCGCTTGGATGATGTGCCTTCATCCTTCATCTTCTGGAAAACAGGCGATTCATGCAACTTCAAACGCAGCCACAGCCCGATCACCAGAAACAGGCCTGACAGCAGATAGGGCACGCGCCATCCCCAATCCTTGAACGCTTCCTCGCCCACACCTGTCACCGGCGACCGCACGAGGATCACGATCAACAGCGCCATGGCAAGGCCGGCAGTGGCGGTGATCTGGATCCAGCTTGTATAGAGCCCGCGTTTTCCTTCAGGCGCATGCTCGGCCACATACGTCGCCGCGCCGCCATATTCGCCGCCCAAAGCCAGCCCCTGAAACATCCGCAAGATCACCAGCATGACCGGCGCGGCAACGCCCACTGTCTCGTATGTCGGCAGGCAGCCGACCAGAAACGTCGACAAACCCATGACCAGCAGCGTCACGATAAAGGTATAGCGCCGCCCCACCATGTCGCCGATCCGGCCAAACACCAACGCGCCAAACGGGCGCACGATAAACCCTGCGGCAAACACCAGCAGCGCCATGATGAACGCGGTCGTGGGGTTCAGGCCGGTCAGAAACTTGGCCGCAATAATTGCGGTCAAAAGCCCGTAAAGGTAGAAATCATACCATTCGAACACCGTGCCCAATGACGAGGCCGTGATAATCAGCTTTTCATTGCCAGCCACCTTTGATGGGGTGGCTATTGTGGTGCCCGTCATGCGTCTCTCCTGCGTTTGACCGGCAGCCTAGTGTAATTCCTCCGCCCTTAGAAGCGGGAAGACAGAACGGACCTCGCAAGCCTTTGTTGCGTCCGTTCGGCCGATTTCGCCATATCATGCTGCCACTATCCTGCCTCACCACCCTTGACCCGCACTCTGCAAACTTGGACATGGGTGCCACAGATATAACACGCTGAATCGGCACAAAACGCCCCTTGAACGCAAAGGTGGTCCGCCAGCTCAGCGTTTGGAGGAGTTTCTGACGTGGGTGATGCAGTTTATCCGGTTCCGGCGGAGTGGTCGGCCAATGCGCTGGTGGACGAGG
>CAZSTP010000469.1:0-1855 GCA_964609325.1 uncultured Novosphingobium sp.
ATCGGTGGTTCGTTCGTGTCGGAAAACATCGAAGATTACTACCTCAACCCATGGGAACTGGGTTACGGCAACTTCGTGAAGTTCGACCATGATTTCCATGGCCGTGAAGCACTCGAAGCCCTGAACCCAGCCGAACAGCGCAAGAAGGTAACGCTGGCATGGCATCCTGAAGACATGGCCAAGATCATGGCTTCGATGTTCAACCCCGATGGCGAAGCCTACAAGTTCTTCGACGTTCCGCTCGCGAACTATGCCTCGTCGAACTATGACCGCGTCGTTGATGCTGCTGGCAAGACCGTTGGCCTCTCGATGTTCACCGGCTTCTCGTACAACGAAAAGCAGGCCCTCAGCCTCGCCACCGTTGATCCGGAAATTCCGTTCGGCACCGAACTCCACGTTGTGTGGGGTGAAGAAAACGGCGGCACGAAGAAGACCACGGTTGAGCCGCACAAGCAGCTTAACGTCCGCGTGATCGTCTCGCCGGTTCCTTACAGCCGCGTCGCACGTGAAGCTTATGCCGAAGGCTGGCGCACGGCTCGCTAAGCCACGCTGAAACAGGCCCCGCCCGGATCGCCGCAAAGGCTGCCGGGCGGGTTGCCTTCCATTTCCAGAGGATCCCGAACATGGCCTTACCGCAAATCCACCCGAATTGGGACAAGGAGCCCGCCGGGATCACTGATGGTTTCTCGCTTGAGATGACCGCGAAGGACGAAGCCTCGCTGCGCGATGCCGCCCCGCTCATCCCCGCAGAAACGCCCGTTGCCGTCACTTTCCTCCCCGGTGAAGACGTTGCAGCCCGCGTTGCAGCCACCGTCGCGGTGCGCGAACTCGGCTTTGAGCCGATGCCCCATTTTTCCGCCCGCCGGATTACGTCGGAAGACGATTTCGAAGGCTACCTGCGCGCCGTGGTCGAACAGGCCGGTGTAACGCGCTGCTTCATCGTCGCGGGCGATCCGCCCGAGCCGGTCGGCCCTTATTTCGATACCTCCGCCCTGATCGCTACCGGCGCGTTCGAGCGTTCAGGCATCAAGGCCATTGGCATTGGCGGCCATCCTGAAGGTCATCCGAACATGACCGAGGCCGAATGCTGGGCGGTGCTTGACAAGAAGGTGGCGGAAATCACCAAACGCGGCATGGCGCCCCTGATCGTCACCCAGTTCGGCTTTGATCCTGACGCATTCCTTGCATGGCTGAAAGAGCTGCGCGCACGCGGCATCGATGCGCCGGTGCGGATCGGCGTTCCGGGGCCTGCGGGGATCAAGCGCCTGCTCGCCTTTGCCGCACGCTGCGGTGTGGGTGCGTCCACCTCCGTGCTCAAGAAGTACGGCATCTCGGTCACGAACTTGCTCGGCAGCGCAGGCCCGGATAAGCTCGTCAATGCCTTTGCCAAAGGGTTGGGGCCAGAACATGGCAAAGTCCGTTTGCACTTCTATCCGTTCGGCGGCCTGACCAAGACCCTCGAATGGGTCCACGCCTACAACGCCAAGCAGGGGATTTGATCGATGACTGACTTCGTTCTCGTTCATGGTGCATGGTGCGGAAGCTGGGCTTGGGCACGGCAGGAAGCCGAACTGAAAGCCGCCGGTCATGGGGTGGTCAACGCCAACCTCACCGGCCTCGGCAGCCGCGTCGCCGAATTCCATCCGGGCATTACGCTCACCACGATGATCGACGATGTCTGCGAGCAGATTGCTGCGGCGGGTCTGGATCGTTTCGTGCTGGTGGGCCATTCGTGGGGTGGCATGGTCATCACCGGCGTTGCGGCCCGCCTCGGCGCGCGCATTGATGCCATCGTCTATGTCGATGCCTTTGTGCCGCAAGATGGCCAATCGCTGTGGGACATCACCGGCGATTT
>CAZSTP010000470.1:0-1838 GCA_964609325.1 uncultured Novosphingobium sp.
GTGCTTACGTTTTCAATCCGCTCGCTTCGTCCACCATCAATCCGTTGGTTCCCGGTTCCGAAGTCCGGATCAATGCGGGTGCAACGATCGATACGACATTGGGCGCTTCCTACGTTGCGCTGGTTGCGCCACGCGTTACCAACAATGGTGCGATCACCATGGGCTTTTCCGGTTCGGCAGCGCTGGTTGCAGCCGATTCCGCGACGATGACGTTCAGTCCCAGCGGCCTGTTCGATATCCAGGTGGCATCGGGCACCGGTGCTACGGGTGCGGTCCTTGCCAACAACGGATCGATCACCGGTCCGGCGGCAGGCATCAATGATAACAACCGCGTCTATCTGGTCGCCGTGGCCAAGAACGATGCGATCACGATGGCCATCGGCAGCGGCAGCAACCTCGGGTTCGATGTCGCAGGCGCGGCTAACGTTTCAGGCAATGCGGTCATCTTGTCGGGCGGTTATGACGTTACGAACGGTGCTCCCAGTCTCGTACCTTCCGTAGGTGGCGGCTCGGGGCAGGTTTCGATCAACGGTGTTAATGCTGATATCGCCTCCAGCCTCGATATCACCTCCAGCCTCTTTGCCCGTACTACCGGGGTTGTAAATCTCGGGGCGTCCGCTGGCAGCCTGAACTTTTCTTCTGACGTGACCATCTATGCTGGCGGTCCATCCTCAAGTTTGTTTTCAGATAATAGCGGCGTTGTACTTGCTGCAGGCGATTTTCTGTTCGATGTCAGCAGCACTTCATTTACTGGCAATGCGCTTGGAAATGATGTGATCGTACGGTCTGCCAATATTATACATTTCGGTGGCGATGTAACACTTACATCTATCGGGCAAGGCAGCGCTGTTTTCAACACTGGCGCAACCGGTGGCGAAGGAGCCGGAGGCTCTACACAGATATCGGCGATCAATGGCGGTGAGGTCTTCGTTCCGGGTAACGTTACTCTGGACGCCAGCGGCCTTGGTGGCGTCGCGTCAACAGTTGATGGCACAGGCGGCCGTGGCTTTGGCGGCTTTGCTGAGATCGCGGCGACAGGAACGGGTGGCTCATTAGTTCTAATCTCGGGCACCGCATCGCTCATTGCCGATGGGATCGGTGGGAACGGCTTTTGTTCTGTTTGCGTTCAGTTCGGCGGGAATGGCGATGGGGGGGAGATCAGCATCGATGCCGTTGGTAACAACTCCGTCACCATCGGCGCGGTCACGACGATGCGAGCGACCGGCATTGGTGGCTCGGCGAATGGAGCCTCGGCTATCGGTGGCGCTGGTGCCGGTGGTCAAGGTTACATAACGGCAAGCCTTGGCGGTAGTGTAAACCTGCATGGCACGACCGTGACGGTGGATGGCAATGGCGGTTCTGTGCTCGGTGCCGGGCAAGCCGGATTAGGGCGCGGCGGTCTGATCGAAGTTTCAACTTTCGGCGCAGGCGCGAGCACCGCCACGTTCAACGGTACGCTTGCGCTTGCCGCTGATGGCCGTGGAGGACAAGCGCCATCAGGGGGATCGGCAGCAGGTGCCTTTGGCGGTTCGATTTTGACCAGTGCGCGTGAAGGTTCCACGATCACGGTAACGGGTGATTTTTCGCAGGTTGCCAGCGGACTTGCCGGAAGCGGCTTTCGCGGGTCGGTAACCGGCATTGGCGGAACAGCCACTCTTGAAGCGGACACCGGCGGCACGGTCAATATCGCCGGGAATACTGCCTTTTTTACAATTGCCACCGGCGGTAACATTTTTGAATCTGAAGGGCCGGAAACAAGCGAAGGCGGCCTTTCGGAGATTTCGGTCAACGGCGGTACCATTGATCTGGGCGCGCAGGTAAGCCTCAATGCCTATGCG
>CAZSTP010000471.1:0-1837 GCA_964609325.1 uncultured Novosphingobium sp.
TGGCCGCGCTGAACAGTTCTTCGACCAGTTTGATGAACGGGTCCATCGATCCGCCGATATCGAGGAATAACAGCAGTTTGACCGCGTTGCGCTTTTCCGGGCGCATCTTGATATCGAGCCAGCCCTGGCGGGCGGTGCCTTCGATGGTGCCTTGCAGATCAAGCTCGTCTGCTGCGCCTTCGCGGGCGAAGCGGCGCAGGCGGCGCAGCGCGATCTTGATGTTGCGGGTGCCCAGTTCGCGGGTGTTATCCAAATTCTGGAATTCACGCTTTTCCCAGACCTTGATCGCGCGGTTGTGTTTGCCTTCGCCGCCGATGCGCACGCCTTCGGGATTGTAGCCGCCATTGCCGAACGGGCTGGTGCCGCCGGTGCCAATCCATTTGTTGCCGCCCTGATGGCGTTCGTGCTGTTCCTCCAGCCGCTTTTTGAGCGTGTCCATGATCTCGTCCCAGCTTCCGAGGGCTTTGATTTTTTCCATCTCTTCGGGGCTGAGAAATTTCTCGGCGATGGCTTTGAGCCAATCTTCGGGGATATCGACGGGGCGTTGGCCGTAATCGGTGAGGATGCCCTTGAAGACTTTGTTGAACACCTGATCGAAGCGATCGAGCATGCCTTCGTCTTTCACGAAGGTGGTGCGGCTGAGGTAATAGAACGCTTCGGGCGTCTGGTCGATCACGTCTTTGTCGAGCGCTTCGAGCAGGGTGAGATGCTCTTTGAAGCTGGCGGAAATGCCGGCGGCGCGCAATTCGTCGACGAAATTGAAAAACACTGGGGACCGCTCCTTTGGCTTAAGTATCCGATTAAGCGTTCATGGGCGGATCGGCAAGGGTGCGCGGCGGGCCGAAGCTGCTTTGCGGCAAAACGAATCGGTTGAGCGGGGGGCTTGAAGCGGTATTCCTTAACGCGAATGGTTAAGGAATGGTTACCATGAAGCGCTGGTTGGGCATTGGCGGTGCGGTGGCGGGTCTGTTGGCGCTGGTAAATGTGGCATTTTTCGGGGCGGAGCAGCGCGCCGAGGCGCAGGCCCTGGCGGTGCAAAGCGCGCCTGCGGTGCCCGATGTGCTGCAATCGGGCGTGCTGATCGTGGTGAGCAAGGCATCGCAGCGCATGGTTGTTTTCAAAGACGGTGCGCTGTGGGATTCATCGCCCGTTTCCACCGGAAAGCGCGGCCATTCCACGCCTGCGGGGGTGTTCCCGATCTTGCAGAAGCGGGTCCATCACCGTTCGAACCTCTATAGCAATGCGCCGATGCCCTATATGCAAAGGTTAACGTGGCGCGGCGTGGCGATCCATGCCGGACGGCTGCCGGGCTATCCCGCATCGCATGGCTGCATCCGCCTGCCGTTTAGCTTTGCGCGCGCGCTGTTTGCCCTGACGAACCTGGCATCGACCACGGTGGTGGTGACCAACGAGCCGATGCGGACGGACGATGTGGCGGTGACGCTGGCGCTGAATGCACAGCGCGCGCGGCCGGTGGTGCCGGGGATAATGCCCCAGCCGGGTGTGGCGCTGGCGGCGGCGCCTGTGGCTGCGCCTGCACCCTATGTGGGGTCTGGCCAAACGATCCAACTGGCCGCAACGCCGAGCGTGGGTGAGGCCGAGGCGCAGTGGACAGCGTTGGTAGCCTCCTTCCCCGAGCTGGCAGGCTTTCGCAAAGCGGTGGTTCCGGCTGTTGTGGGCCAACGCCAGTTCTACCGTCTGCGCGCCAGTGCGCCGGGCGCGCATGCCTATTGCGCGTCGTTGAAACGCGCGGGGCAGGACTGCTTTAACGTTAGCTAACGGGCGGAGGCGGCGGGGCAGGCGGCTGCCGGGGCCAGCTTTCGAGTGCGGGATCGAT
>CAZSTP010000472.1:0-1827 GCA_964609325.1 uncultured Novosphingobium sp.
GCCAGATCATGGCCGATCTGCTGACCGTGATCGAACATGGCAAGGCCCTGCCCGGCCTTGAAGTGGCGTGGCTGGGCGATGGCAACAACGTGCTCAATTCGATCATCGAGGCGGCGGGCCTGATGAAGTTCAACGTGCGCATTGGCGTGCCTGAAGGTTATGATCCGGACGCTGATTTTATCGCCGCGGCGCAAGCAGGCGGTGCCAATATCACGACCGTCCGTGATCCTGCCGAAGCCGTGCGCGGAGCCGACGTGATCGTGACCGACACGTGGATTTCGATGGGGCAGGCCCATGCCGAGGCCAAGCTGGCGGCGATGGCACCCTATCAGGTCAACGATGCATTGATGGCGCGGGCCAAAGCGGATGCGCTGTTCCTGCATTGCCTGCCCGCCCATCGCGGCGAGGAAGTGACCGATAGTGTGATGGACGGCCCGCGATCGGTGGTCTGGGACGAAGCGGAAAACCGCATCCACGCCCAGAAATCGATCCTGCGCTGGGTCTTCGGACAGATTTGAGAGTACAATTCGTGAGTGAACAGGCCCAGCCTTCGACCGGCTTCGATCAATTGCTGCACTTTACCCTGCCCGACCGTGATGCGCGCGGGCGGGTGGTGCGGCTGGGCCCTGTGCTCGACACGATCCTGTCCGCGCACAGCTACCCAGCGCCGATCCGCAGCATTCTGGCCGAGGCTCTGGTGGTTACAGCCTTGCTCGGATCGCTGCTGAAGGATCAGGGCAGTCAGATGACGATACAGGCGCAGACCAAGGACGGCGTTATCGACCTGCTGGTTTGCGATTATCGCGACGGAGAATTGCGCGGATATGTGCGCCATGACCGGGCGCGGCTGGACGAGCTTGGCCCGAACCCGTCACTTTTCGCGCTGTTTGGCGAGGGCTATCTGGCGATAACCTTCGATCTGGCCGCCACGAACCAGCGATATCAGGGCATCGTTCCGCTTGAAGGCAGTTCGCTTTCGGAAGCGTGTGAGCAGTATTTCTTCCAATCGGAACAAGTGCCCACTTTGCTCCGCGTAGGCCTGCACCACACGCCGTCCGGCTGTGTGGCTGGCGGCATGCTGTTGCAGCATTTGCCCGAGGGCGAGGAAGGCCGCGAGCGTCTGCACGTGCAGCTTGACCATCCCGAATGGGAACACGTTTCGATCCTTGGCCGGTCGGTTAAAGATGCCGAGTTGGTGGACCAGGCGCTTGACCTTGAATCGGTGGTCTGGCGGCTGTTCCATGAAGAGCGCGAGATCCGCATCGAAGGCGGCCCGACCATCACCCGCGGCTGCCGCTGCACGATTGCGCATTATCAGGATATCCTTTCGCGATTCGCACAGGCAGATCGTGAGGAGATGAAAAACGACGCCGGGCTGATTGTGGTCGATTGCGCATTTTGCTCACGCGCGTTCGAAATTGACCTTTGATTACAGGACCTAACAGCACTTTTCACATTTCACCGGCGCCATGCGCCGTTTCATCGCAGCAACATCAGTGATACAAAAGCGGCTGTGACCGAAACCATAGCTGGCGGTCCTGTCCCATGTGAGAGTCTGCCCGATGGCTACAAAGATTCGGCAAATCGCAAACCTCGCGCAAATCTGCGCCTTGGCTGTTTGCGCCTATGCCGGTTTTTCAAGCACCACCGGCGTTGCGCAAGGACCTGCGCTGGCCATGCTGGACCGGCTGGAGCCCGGGTTGTGGGAAGTGAAGCCGCATGGTGCGCAAAGCAATCCGACACAGATGTGCATCGATAACGGGCGCAAGCTTATCCAGATCCGCCACGCCCGCGAAACGTGCCGCCGGCTCGTCATTGAAGACACCC
>CAZSTP010000473.1:0-1827 GCA_964609325.1 uncultured Novosphingobium sp.
GGGTGTCTTCAATGACGAGCCGGCGGCACGTTTCGCGGGCGTGGCGGATCTGGATGAGCTTGCGCCCGTTATCGATGCACATCTGTGCCGGATTGCTTTGCGCACCATGCGGCTTCACTTCCCACAACCCGGCTTCCAGCCGGTCCAGCATGGCAAGTGCGGGTCCTTGCGCAACGCCTGCCGTGCTTGAAAAACCGGTATAGGCGCAAACAGCCAAGGCGCAGATTTGCGCGAGGTTTGCGATTTGCCGAGTCTTTGTAGCCATCGGGCAGACTTTCACATGGGACCGGACCGCCAGCTATGGTTTCGGTCACAGCCGCTTTTGTATCACTGATGTTGCCGCGATGAAACGGTACATGGCGCCGGTGAAATGTGAAAAGTGCTGTTAGGTACTGCAATCAAAGGTCAATTTCGAACGCGCGTGAGCAAAATGCGCAATCGACCACAATCAGCCCGGCGTCGTTTTTCATCTCCTCACGATCTGCCTGTGCGAATCGCGAAAGGATATCCTGATAATGCGCAATCGTGCAGCGGCAGCCGCGGGTGATGGTCGGGCCGCCTTCGATGCGGATCTCGCGCTCTTCATGGAACAGCCGCCAGACCACCGATTCAAGGTCAAGCGCCTGGTCCACCAACTCGGCATCTTTAACCGACCGGCCAAGGATCGAAACGTGTTCCCATTCGGGATGGTCAAGCTGCACGTGCAGACGCTCGCGGCCTTCCTCGCCCTCGGGCAAATGCTGCAACAGCATGCCGCCAGCCACACAGCCGGACGGCGTGTGGTGCAGGCCTACGCGGAGCAAAGTGGGCACTTGTTCCGATTGGAAGAAATACTGCTCACACGCTTCCGAAAGCGAACTGCCTTCAAGCGGAACGATGCCCTGATATCGCTGGTTCGTGGCGGCCAGATCGAAGGTTATCGCCAGATATCCCTCGCCAAACAGCGCGAACAGTGACGGGTTCGGGCCAAGCTCGTCCAGCCGCGCCCGGTCATGGCGCACATAACCGCGCAATTCTCCGTCGCGATAGTCGCACACCAGCAGGTCGATGACGCCGCCCTTGGTCTGCGCCTGCACAGTCATCTGGCTGCCCTGATCCTTCAGCAGCGAACCGAGCAAGGCTGTAACCACCAGTGCCTCGGCCAGAATGTTGCGGATCGGCGCGGGGTAGCTGTGTGCAGAAAGGATCGTGTCGAGCACAGGGCCCAGCCGCACCACCCGTCCGCGCGCATCGCGGTCGGGCAGGGTAAAGTGCAGCAATTGATCGAAGCCGGTCGAAGGCTGGGCCTGTTCACTCACGAATTGTACTCTCAAATCTGTCCGAAGACCCAGCGCAGGATCGATTTCTGGGCGTGGATGCGGTTTTCCGCCTCGTCCCAGATCACCGATTGCGGGCCGTCCATCACGCTATCGGTTACTTCCTCGCCGCGATGGGCGGGCAGGCAATGCAGGAACAAGGCGTCCGATTTGGCCCCGGCCATCAATGCGTCGTTGACCTGATAGGGTGCCATCGCCGCCAGTTTGGCCTCGGCGTGCGCCTGCCCCATCGAAATCCACGTGTCGGTCACGATCACGTCGGCTCCGCGCGCGGCTTCGGCAGGATCGCGGACGATCCGGATACTGGCACCGCCTGCTTGCGCCGCAGCGATAAAGGCCGCGTCCGGATCATAGCCTTCGGGCACGCCAATGCGCACGTTGAACTTCATCAGGCCCGCCGCCTCGACAATCGAATTGAGCACGTTGTTGCCATCGCCCAGCCATGCCACTTCCAGACCGGGCAGGGCCTTGCCATGTTCGATCACGGTCAGCAGATCGGCCATGATCTGGC
>CAZSTP010000474.1:0-1827 GCA_964609325.1 uncultured Novosphingobium sp.
CAAGGTTGTTGTCCGCGCCCTTGAACTTTTCAAAGGCAAAGCGCGGGATCTTGGTGACGACATAATCGAGCGTCGGTTCGAACGCCGCAGGCGTTGCACCGGTGATGTCGTTCATGATCTCGTCAAGCGTGTAACCAACAGCCAGCTTTGCCGCGACCTTGGCAATCGGGAAGCCGGTGGCCTTCGATGCCAGCGCCGATGAACGCGATACGCGCGGGTTCATCTCGATCACGATCATGCGGCCATCTTTGGGATTGACCGCAAACTGCACGTTCGATCCGCCGGTCTCCACGCCAATCTCGCGCAGCACCGCGATGCTGGCGTTGCGCATGATCTGGTATTCCTTGTCGGTCAGCGTCAATGCTGGCGCGACGGTGATGGAATCCCCGGTATGGACGCCCATCGGATCGACGTTTTCGATAGAGCAGATGATGATGGCGTTGTCGTTCTTGTCGCGAACAACCTCCATCTCATACTCTTTCCACCCCAGCAGCGATTCATCGATCAGCACTTCGGTGGTGGGGCTGGCTTCAAGGCCGCCCTTCACGATCTTGACGAATTCGTCCTTGTTATAGGCAATGCCGCCGCCGGTGCCGCCCATGGTAAAGCTGGGGCGGATGATCGATGGCAGGCCCGTGCGCTCCAGAATAACCAGCGCCTCTTCCACGGTATGCGCCACGCCCGACCGCGCCGATTCCAGCCCGATCTTGTCCATCGCATCGCGGAACCGCTGGCGGTCCTCGGCCTTGTCAATCGCATCCGCATCCGCACCGATCATCTGCACGCCATACTTGGCCAGCGTGCCATCGTTGAACAGCGACAGCGCGGTGTTCAGCGCGGTCTGCCCGCCCATCGTCGGCAGCAGCGCATCGGGCCGCTCCTTCTCGATGATCTTGGCGACCACCTCGGGCGTGATCGGCTCGACATAGGTCGCGTGCGCCATGTCCGGATCGGTCATGATCGTCGCGGGGTTCGAATTGACCAGAATGATGCGATAGCCCTCTTCCTTGAGAGCTTTCACCGCCTGCGTGCCCGAATAATCGAACTCGCAAGCCTGGCCAATGATGATCGGCCCGGCGCCGATGATCAGGATCGAGGAGATGTCAGTGCGTTTGGGCATTTTTAGAGCTTTCCAGCGATCAGCAGTGCGACGAGAATTGAGAGGCCAGTCAAAAGGACACCGCCCCACGCACCCCAAGCACCAAACCATGTTCCTATCTTCGAAGACACGGTGTCAGCGGAAGCCTGCGGCGGAGAGAAATTGTTCGAATTGTTGAAAGTCGGGGCAACTGTAACGTTTATTGGCGGCTCGTGATTGCGATGGGCACCAACGTTTGTTTTGGCATCAGAACCTTCCGTTTGTTTTGTCTTCCAAATGATATCAATTTGCTCGCCGTCAGCATCCGGGCTGCTAAGTAGCGAAATGCCGCTGGCGTCGAGGTTTTTGATGAAACCTTTAGGATTGGGCCATTCTTTAAGCCGCTCAATCAGTTGAATTCCCTTTCGAGTAGCCTCAAAGTGCTCTTGAAGCGGGGCTGAACAATCTTCCACCATCTCCTGAGAAATTAGGAACTTGATTGCGGCGCGCACTCGTGCCTCTTTAGCGACGTGACCGAGTACGGCACCTACCGACGAGCAATCTGCGAACTCCTCAAAATCTAGCGTGACAAGCGCCCAAAGGACGGAGAGCTCCAATTTGCCTTGGCTTATGCTCACCCCAACATCCCCACAAACTTCTCGAACAGATAGAAGCTGTCCTGCGGCCCCGGGCTCGCTTCGGGATGATACTGCACGCCGAACGCGCGCTTGCCCTTTACCGCGATGCCG
>CAZSTP010000475.1:0-1826 GCA_964609325.1 uncultured Novosphingobium sp.
GCTGGAGCGATTCGGCAAGGTTCTGATCGGGGAACTTGGCGATATCTTCGGCGACAATCGCATCAACCGCGCCGACCGCGTTTTTCTTCACGTTGATCGCGGCTTGCAGCGACTGGCGGAAGCCGGTGACGACAATCGCGCCATTTTCAGCCTCATCTGCGGGCAGGGTGGCATCAGCCGCCTGTTCTTGTGGCGCTGTATCCTGCGCCATGGCAAATGCGGGTGCGCCAAGCGCTCCACCGGCCAGCAGGGCCACCTTCAACAGCGAAACGCGCGAAACCAAACTTGGCATAACCGATCCCCTCAAAGCCCTTTTCAGGCCAATTGCTACCGGTGTCAAAGGGGAACGCGCATAAGGGCGCAACCTTGTTTGACACCACTACTCCCACAATCCGGTCAGGCGCATTCTTGCCATGCCGGTTGCATTGTCCGGTGCCATGATGCTTTCGATGCGATCATGGTAACCGGTGTCATTATTTATTGCCCTTCCTCTGCGCCTCTGTCAATAACCGTGACACGGGAGAGTCGAAAATGCTTGTAAGCTTGCAAAAAGCCCTTGTTTCCGTTGCCGTGCTGGCACTGACCGCAGGTGCCGCGATGGCGCAGCCGCATCCTGCCGATCCGACCAAGGGCGGGGCGGGCGGGCGAATCATCCGCGTGACGACCCTGGCCAAAGCAGGGCCGGGATCGCTGGCCGAGGCGATTGCCGCCAAGGGGCCGCGCACGGTGGTGTTCGAAGTGGGCGGGGTGATTGATCTGGGCCGCAGCTCGATTGACATTACCGAGCCCCATCTGACGATTGCCGGACAAACCGCGCCATCGCCGGGCATCACGATCATCAAGGGCGGGATCGATCTGAAGACGCACGACGTGATCCTTTCGCACTTGCGGGTGATGACGGGCGCGGACGGGCAGGCCAAGCTTTCGGGCTGGGAGGCGGACGCTTTTTCCACCGTGGCCGCGCACAATGTGGTGGTGGAGCATTGCAGTTTCCTGTGGGGACTGGACGAGAATATGTCGGCATCCGGGCCGCGCTTTACCGGCAATAGCGTGGCCGATTGGCGTGCGGGCACCAGCCACGATATTGTGTTTCGCGACAATCTGGCGGCCGAGGGCCTTGCCAATTCGAGCCATCCCAAGGGCGAGCATTCCAAGGGTTCGCTGATCCACGATAATGCGACGAACATTACGTTTTACCGCAATGTCTGGGCGCACAATGTGGAGCGTGCGCCGCTGGTGAAGGGCGGGGCGCAAGTGGCGATGATCAACAATGTGATCTACAATCCCGGCCACCGCGCGGTGCATTATAACCTGATGAATCTGGAATGGGCGGGGCACGATTATGTGACCGGCGAGATCACCGCGATTGGCAATGTGATGCGCGGCGGGAACGATACCAATCCGGGCCTGCCGTTCCTGATGCTGGGCGGCGATGGCGATCTGGCCTATTACGGCAAGGACAACCGCGCGGTGGACCGGCACGGCGCGGGCCTGCCGCAGTTCGGGCGCTATGGCGAAACGCGCGCCAAGCTGATCACTGCCAAAGCGCCGCTGGCGGACCTTTCGCGCTATGCCGTGCTGCCATCGGGCGAGGTGGAAACATCGGTGCTGGCAAGCGTTGGCGCGCGGCCATGGGACCGCGCACCCGATGACATCCGCGTGCTGTTCTTCGTGGCCGAGGGGCGCGGCGATATCATCGACGATGAAAGCGAAGTGGGCGGCTATCCCCATCCGGTGGCGACATTCGCGCCGTTTGTGGAGGCCGACTGGAACCTTGATACGATGACGCCCAAGGCGGGGCGCTATCCGGGGCAGAAAGCGGGCGC
>CAZSTP010000476.1:0-1826 GCA_964609325.1 uncultured Novosphingobium sp.
TAGAGGCCGTCGCGGCGGAGCAGGTCGTTGTGGCTGCCTTGTTCGGCGAGGCGGCCTTGGTCGAGCACGAGGATCGTGTCGGAATCGGCAATGGTCGAGAGGCGGTGGGCGATGGACAGGGTGGTGCGGTCGGTCGCCACGGCGCGCATGGTGGACAGGATGTCTTGTTCGGTGCGGGTGTCCAATGCGCTGGTGGCTTCATCGAACAGCAGGATCGGCGGGTTTTTGACCAAGGTGCGCGCGATGGCGACGCGCTGTTTTTCGCCGCCTGACAGTTTGAGGCCGCGCTCGCCCACTTCGGTATCGAAGCCTTTGGGCAGGCGGGCGATGAATTCGGCGATGGAGGCACCGCGTGCGGCGGCTTCGACTTCGGCCTGGCCTGCGCCATCGCGGCCATAGGCGATGTTATAGCCGATGGTATCGTTGAACAGCACCGAGTCTTGCGGCACGATGCCGAGCGCGGCGCGCAAGCTGGCTTGGGTGACGTGGGCAATGTCTTGCCCGTCGATCAGGATGCGGCCTGACCACGGATCGTAAAAGCGGAACAGCAGGCGGGCGATGGTGGATTTACCGGCGCCCGAGGGGCCGACGATGGCGACGCGGCTGCCTGCGGGGACTTCGAACGAGAGGCCGTGGAGGATCTCGCGGTCACGGTCATAGCCGAACACGACATTTTCGAACGTGACGCCGGGGCGTTTGATCATAAGGGCAGGAGCGCCGGGTGCATCGGCGACTTCGACCGGGGTATCGATCAGGCGGAACATTTCGGCCATGTCGATCAGGCCTTGGCGGATCGTGCGATAGACCATGCCGAGCATATCGAGCGGGCGGAATAGCTGGGTGAGGTAGGTGTTGACGAAAACGAGGTCGCCCACCGTCAACCGGCCTTGCGACCAGCCCCACACCGTCCACGCCATCGCGCCTGCCATCAACAGGTTGACGATGATCGCTTGGGCAATGTTGAGCAGGCCGAGGCTGTTCTCGCTCTTCACCGCAGCATCGGCATAGGCGCGGGCGGCAGAGGCATAGCGTGCTTCTTCGCGCGATTCCGCGCCGAAGTATTTGACGGTTTCGTAGTTCAGCAGCGAATCCACCGCACGCGAAAGCGCCTGCCCATCGAGCCGGTTCATCTTTTCGCGCAGGGCCGAGCGCCATTCGGTGATCGTGCGCGTGACATAGACATAGGCGATGACCGCGACGACCGTTGCGCCGACGAGGCCAAGGCCGAAGTTGAGCCAGAAGATCACGATGACAGCGGTCAGTTCGATCACGGTCGGCGCGATGTTGAACAGCAGGAAATAGAGCATCGTGTCGATGCTCTTGGTGCCGCGTTCGATCACCTTGGTGACCTCACCCGTGCGGCGGGCGAGGTGGAAGCGCAAGGACAGGCGGTGCAGACGGGCGAACACGTTTTCGGCCAGATGCCGCGTCGCGTCTTGTCCGACGCGTTCGAACACGATGTTGCGCAAGTTGTCGAAAGCAACGCCTGCAAAGCGGCCCAGCGCATAGGCGAGGACGAACACCATCGCGACAGTGAGCGCGGCTTGCGATTTGCCGGTGTCGAGCGTCATCGCGTCGACGGCTTTTTTATAGGCAAAGGGCAGGGCCAGCGTGGTCGCCTTGCCCAGCAGCACCATGATCAGCGCGCCGATGACCCGGCGGCGCAGCACCGCATTATCGGCTGGCCACAAATAGGGCAGGAAACGCTTGAGCGTTTGCCATCCATCATGGCGGGCATTGGCGGAGTTTGTTGCTGTATCTGGTGGCATGGGTTCCACATAGGGAGCTTGGCGCGCGGCGCTAGTCCCAAAGCTTGGCGGCACTAG
>CAZSTP010000477.1:0-1825 GCA_964609325.1 uncultured Novosphingobium sp.
AGCGGCGGCGGTCCGTCGCGGCGTTCCAGCCCGAGCAGCGTCTGATAGAACCGCGCGGTTTCATCCAGCTTGTCGGTGATAATGTTCACGTGATCGAGTGCGTTAACCGTCATCTCATTTCTCCCGAATCAAAGACGGCGGCGAGGCGTTTTCCGCCCCTGCCGCCGTCCCTCCCCCAAGCTGTGAAGGCTTCAGCTCTTGAACACAACCGTCTTGGTGCCGTTCACCAGCGCGCGGTCTTCAAGATGCAGCCGCACCGCTTCGGCCAGCACGCGGCGTTCCACATCGCGGCCCTTGCGCACCAGATCTTCAGGCGTATCGGCATGGGTTACCGTTTCCACATCCTGATGGATGATCGGACCTTCATCAAGGTCGGTCGTCACGTAATGCCCCGTCGCGCCGATCATCTTCACCCCGCGCGCATGCGCCTGATGATAGGGCTTGGCGCCCTTGAAGCTGGGCAGGAACGAATGGTGGATGTTGATGCAACGGCCCGAAAGGAACGATGCCAGATCATCTGAAAGGATCTGCATATAGCGCGCCAGCACGACCAGTTCCGCGCCCGTTTCGGTCACGATGCGCTTCACTTCGGCTTCCTGCTGCGGCTTGGTATCCTTGGTGATCGGCAGGTGATGATAAGGGATGTCGCCGATCAACGAGATATTCAGCGCTTCCTTGGGGTGGTTGCCCAAAATCGCCACGATATCCATCGGCAGTTCGCCAATGCGCGTGCGGTAGAGCAGATCGCCAAGGCAGTGATCGAACTTGCTGACCATCAGGATCACCTTGCGGTTCACCGAAGTGTCGCGGATGTTCCAGCGCATCGCATATTGTTCTGCCACAGGCGCAAATGACGCGCGAAATGCTGCAACATCCAGCTCGCCCGGATTGAACACCACGCGCATGAAGAAGTTGCCGCTTTGTGGATCGTCAAATTGCTGCGCTTCACTGATGTTGCCGCCAGCTTCAAACAGATTGCCGGTAACGCGGGCCACGATGCCCGGCTTGTCTTCGCACGATAGCGTCAAAATCAACGAGGCACTCATCAAAACTCTCCCATCGGATCGCGCCTCATAGGGCGCAACATTTGCCATTGCGAATCTCTAACAAACTTGTATGTGTTGCATACAAATTTTTCAACCTGCCATTTTCAGTCGGGAGAGTTATATATGGCCAAGAACCTTGAAGAGGTAATCAACCAGAACGGCAACGTCGTCGAAATGCTGCGCAATTCGCAGCTTGGCGCTTACGTTTATCCCGTGGTTGCTCCGGAATTTTCCAACTGGCGTTCGGAACAGTGGGCATGGCAGCACAGCGCAGTTCTGTTTGACCAGTCGCACCACATGGTCAACCTGTACATTCGCGGCAAGGATGCACTGAAGCTCCTGTCCGATACCATGATCAACAGCCCCAAGGGCTGGACGGTCAACAAGGCCAAGCAATACGTTCCGACCACACCTTATGGCCATGTGATCGGCGATGGCATCATCTTCTGGGAAGAAGAAGAAAGCTTCACTTACGTTGGCCGCGCCCCTGCGTCGAACTGGCTGCGCTATCACGCTGCAACCGGCGGCTACGATGTAGAGATCGAGCTGGATGACCGTTCGCCGATGCGCCCGATGGGCAAGCCCGTCACCCGCAAGGAATGGCGCTTCCAGATCCAGGGCCCCAACGCATGGGCCGTGATCGAAAAGCTGCACGGCGGCCCGCTGGAACAGCTCAAGTTCTTCAACATGTCGACGATGAACATCGCTGGCAAGACCGTGCGCACGCTGCGCCACGGCATGTCGGGCGCACCGGGCCTTGAAATCTGGGGCCCTTACGC
>CAZSTP010000478.1:0-1819 GCA_964609325.1 uncultured Novosphingobium sp.
TGATCTTGCCCGAGCGGGTCTTGGGCAGGCCGGGGGCGAACTGGATCACGTCGGGCGTGGCGATCGGGCCGATTTCGTGGCGTACCCACGCGATCAACTCCTTGCGCAGCGCCTCGTCGGGCTCGACTTCGGCGTTGCAGGTGACGAAGGCATAGATGCCCTGGCCCTTGATGTCGTGCGGCATGCCGACGACCGCGGCCTCGGCGACTTTGGCGTGAGCGACCAACGCGGACTCGATCTCGGCGGTGCCCATGCGGTGGCCTGATACGTTTATCACGTCATCGATGCGCCCGGTGATCCAGTAGTAGCCGTCATCGTCGCGGCGGCAGCCATCGCCGGTAAAGTAGTGGCCCTTGAAGGTGCTGAAATAGGTCTGGAAAAAGCGGTCGTGATCGCCCCACACGGTGCGCATTTGCCCCGGCCAGCTGTCGGTGATGACCAGACAGCCATCGGTTGCGCCGTCGAGCAGATTGCCCTCGGTATCGAGCAGCGCGGGCTGCACGCCGAAGAACGGGCGGCTGGCCGAGCCGGGCTTGAGCGGGGTCGCGCCGGGCAGGGGGGTGATCATCGCCGCGCCGGTTTCGGTCTGCCACCACGTATCGACAATCGGGCAGCGGCTGTCGCCCACAACCTTGTGATACCACTCCCACGCCTCGGGATTGATCGGTTCGCCCACGGATCCCAGCAGGCGCAATGATGCGCGGCTGGTCTGCTTCACCCACGCATCGCCCTCGCGCATCAGCGCGCGCAAGGCGGTGGGGGCGCCATAGAAGATCTCGACCTTGAACTTGTCGACCACTTGCCAGAAGCGGCTCGCATCGGGAAAATTGGGCACGCCTTCGAACATCACCGTCGTCGCGCCGTTCATCAGCGGGCCGTAGACGACATAGGAATGGCCGGTGACCCAGCCGATATCGGCGGCGCACCAGTAAATCTGGCCGGGTCTGTAATCGAACACATATTCGTGCGTCATCGATGCCCACACCGCATAGCCGCCGGTGGTGTGCAGCACGCCCTTGGGCTTGCCGGTGGAGCCCGAGGTATAGAGGATGAACAGCGGATCTTCCGCGCCCATTTCTTCGGGCGCACATTCGGCAGATTGCTGCGCGGCAGCGCTCGCCCAATCCAGATCGCGGCCCTCGACAAAGCCGACGTCCGCACCCGTGCGGCGCAGCATGATGACGGTATCGACGCCGGGGCAGTGCTTCAGCGCCTCGTCCACGTTGGCCTTCAGCGGCACCTTGCGGCCCCCGCGCAGGCCTTCGTCAGCGGTGAGTACCACGCGGCTGTCGCAATCGCTGATGCGGCCTGCCAGCGCATCGGGGCTGAAGCCTGCAAACACGATCGAATGGATCGCGCCGATGCGGGTGCAGGCGAGCATCGCCACGGCGGCCTCGGGCACCATCGGCAGATAGATCGTCACCCGCTCGCCCCGCTTCACGCCGCGCGATTTGAGCAAGTTGGCAAAGCGGCAGACGTCTTCGTGGAGCTGGCGATAAGTGATCTCCCGGTGCGCCTCGCCCGGGCCATCGGGCTCCCACAGGATCGCGATGTCATCGCCGCGTGTGGCCAGATGGCGGTCAAGGCAATTGGCCGAAAGGTTCAGCGTGCCATCCTCGAACCAGCGGATGCCGAAGTCCGCCTCATGGAACGAGGTGTTCTTGACCTTGGTGAACGGCTTGATCCAATCAAGCCGACGCCCATGCTCAGCCCAGAACGCCTCCGGTTCCTCAACCGACTGGCGATACATCGCAAAGTATCCCGCCTCGTCCACCAGCGCATTGGCCGACCACTCCGCCGGAACCGGATAAACTGCATC
>CAZSTP010000479.1:0-1818 GCA_964609325.1 uncultured Novosphingobium sp.
AAGGCCAAGGCCAGCGCCCCTGCCTACCAGAACGTGTTTGGCGAAACGCTGGCCAAGCTGGCTGATAGCGATCCGCGCATCTGCGCGATCACCGCAGCGATGCCGAGCGGCACCGGGGTCGATAAATTTGCATCCGCCCATCCGGACCGTTCGTTTGACGTTGGCATTGCCGAACAGCACGCTGTGACGTTTGCCGCAGGGCTTGCCGCCGAAGGCATGCGCCCGTTCTGCGCGATCTATTCGACGTTCCTGCAACGCGCGTTCGATCAGGTCGTGCATGATGTGGCGATCCAGAACCTGCCGGTGCGCTTTGCGATTGACCGTGCGGGGTTGGTCGGGGCCGATGGCGCAACCCACGCCGGATCGTTTGACATTACCTATCTGGCCACGCTGCCCAATCTGGTGGTGATGGCCGCCGCTGATGAAGCGGAACTGGCGCACATGACCTATACCGCCGCCTGCCACGATAGCGGGCCGATTGCGTTCCGCTATCCCCGCGGCAACGGCACCGGCGTTGCGATGCCCGAGGTGCTGGAGCGGCTGGAGATTGGCAAGGGCCGGATCGTTCGCCACGGTTCAAAGGTGGCGCTGCTCTCGCTTGGCACACGTCTGGCCGAAGCAATGAAGGCGGCGGACCAGCTGGAGGCCAAGGGCCTTTCAACCACGGTCGCCGATCTGCGCTTTGCCAAGCCGCTGGACGAAGCACTGATCCGCCAGTTGATGGCGACGCACGAAGTGATCATCACGGTCGAGGAAGGCTCCATCGGCGGGCTTGGCGCGCATGTGCTGACGCTGGCGAGCGACGAGGGGCTGACCGATGCCGGCCTGAAGATCCGCACGATGCGCCTTCCCGATGCGTTCCAGGATCAGGACGCGCCCGATAAACAATATGATCAGGCGGGACTGAACGCGCCGCATATCGTGGAAACGGTGCTGAAGGCCCTGCGTCACAATAGCGCCGGGATTGATGCGGCGTCAGCTTAGCAAAAGCCAAAGGCCTGCGGGAATGCCGAACAGTTCCCAGTGAATGACTGTGGCGATGAACCACACGATCACGGCGATCACCCAGACCACGCCGATATTACCCAGCCTGCGCAGATTGAGCCAAAAGGTTGTGCGGCGTTGCCAGGGTTCGAACTCGCGCTTGTTCTGGGCGAGTTTGCGCTTGTCCTGAAAGTGCGAGCCGAGCAGGCCCAACAGGATCAGGGCGCCCATGAAAATGATCACGCGCAGTTGCGGTGCAACGATGATGTGCCCCAGCGCCCAAAGGCTGAAGCCCCACATCATCGGGTGACGGGTGATCACGAACACGCCCGATGGAATGACCGTGCCAAGCCCCGAAGCCTTTGCGCCTGGCAGCGCAGGATTGCGCGCAAATGAGGGCAGGATCAGCGCGATGGCCGCGATGGTGAGGAGGCTGCCGATGGTCCATGCAAGCGGGTGCATGCCGTTCCACAGCGGGGCGGTGTGGGTAGCCATGTCAAACGCGACGGCGCCCCAGCTGAAGGTGCAAAGCGATACCAGCGAATAGACGAGCAGGAACGCCTGCGTGCCCAAAGCTGACATGAGCGGCTTTCGGAACGGCCCCGACATCAGAAAATGCAAGAGCACAAAACTCGCCATGGCGATTGCCAAGTGAATGATCGAGTTATCTATCGGCATCGCTAATTCACCCTGCATTTATATTTTTCGGCATCCAAAATCGAAGCGAGGTTCTTGAAAATCTGCAAACTCCGACCGGGGCTTTTGGGGCCCGTCGCAGCGTCTCTCGTCAGCCACTATGCGACGGTTTGGCTCCCTCTTCGCTCCTCGCGCCCG
>CAZSTP010000480.1:0-1815 GCA_964609325.1 uncultured Novosphingobium sp.
GGCTTCCCGCCACGCCTGATGTGCCTTTGGTCGCGTGAGCAGGTGGCGCAGGTTTGGCGTGGCGGTGGCTTAACCTGACGGATTGCTGGCGCGAGAGTGAGCGGAAAGAGGTGAGGTTCCAAGCCCACCCCGCTGCGACTAAGCTCACCTTCGGTTCGCTAAGTCTCGCTCCCCTCCCGCTTGCGGGAGGGGTCGGGGGTGGGCTCTTTACGACCGCCTCAAATCACGCCCCGTTCTGCCATAGCGGCCAGTTCTGCCTCGCCCAGCCCGAGCAGTTCGCCGTAGACTTCGGCGTTGTGCTGGCCGACGATGGAGGGGGCGGGGCGGCGGATGGAGCCGGGGGTGGCGGAGAGTTTGGGGAAGCTGGATTGCATTTTCAGCGGGCCGAAGCGTTCGGTTTCCACCTCGATGATCGCCTCGCGCGCCCGGAAGTGCGGGTCTTCGAGCATGTCGGGCGCGCGGTAGACGCGGCCCGCGGGGATCGAGTGTTCGATCATCAGGGCGTCGACCTGATCCATCGTCAGGGTGCGGGTCCAGGCGTTGATCAGGTCGTCAAGTTCGTCCTGATTTTCACCGCGCGCAAGGTGCGTGGCATAGCGTGGATCATCGCCGAGTTCGGGCCTGTCCATCGCGGTGGCAAGGCGCTTCCACAGCGAATCCTTGTTCGCGCCGATCATGAATTCGCCGTCCTTGCATGAATAGACATTGGACGGCGCGATGCCTTTGAGGACCGAGCCCGAGCGTTCGCGGATATAGCCGGTGCGATCATATTCGGGCACGAGGCCTTCCATGACTTGCAGCACCGATTCATAAAGCGCGGCGTCGATCACCTGACCCCGGCCCGAACGGTCGCGTTCGTGCAGGGCTGCCAGCACGCCCATGCAGCCGTAAGTCGCGGTCAGGGTATCGCCGATGGAAATGCCCATGCGGCTGGGCGCGCGATCAGGTTCGCCCACGATATAGCGCCAGCCGCCCATCGCCTCGCCAATGCCGCCAAAGCCTGCGCGGTCGGAATAGGGGCCGGTCTGGCCATAGCCCGACATGCGCGCGATGATCAGGCCGGGGTGTTCGGCGAGCAGCACATCAGGCCCCAAGCCCCACTTTTCCATCGTGCCCGGTTTGAAGTTTTCAATCAGCACATCGGCATGGGCGATCAGCTTGCGCACCAGGGCCTGACCTTCGGGCACGCGCAAATTGGCGCTGACCGAGCGTTTGTTGCGCGCGATCACTTCCCACTGCACTTTTTCGGAGCCCTGGCCCCATTCGCGCATCGGATCACCGGTGACGGGTGGTTCGACCTTGATCACGTCGGCACCCATATCGCCCAGCAACTGGCCGCAGAATGGTCCTGCGAGCAACTGGCCGAGTTCGACCACGCGGATATCGCGCAAGGCTCCGGGATTGTTGGCAATCATGGTAATTACTCCGCCGCTTCCAGAAGCGGCCATTCGGGCTGGATCGGCGCGGGGAGGCCGGTTTCTGCCTCGCAATTGGCGCGCAGGGCTTCAATGCCCGGCCCGTAATTGAACAGCGGCAGTTCACCGCGATTGTTGCGCAGTTCGGTGCGCAAGGCCTCGGTGGCCTCTGCGTTGACCGTACCGTGATCATCGGCGACCACGCCATAGGCCTTGGCGCCTTCTGCCGTGACGAGGCCCTGGCGGATTTCCAGGCCCACAAGCGCGGGATCGCGCGCCAGAGCATCGCCCCAGCCGCCGCCGCCCCATGTGATGAAGTGCAGCTGGTCGCCCGCTTCCACTTCAACGTCTTCCACCTTGTTGCCGACGATGATCTGCGTGCCATCGGCCTTTTCAAGGA
>CAZSTP010000481.1:0-1810 GCA_964609325.1 uncultured Novosphingobium sp.
GCGGGCGGCGTTGGGGTCCATCTTGTCGGAGATGAGTACTTTTGGCTTGGTCATGTTTCGATCCAGTCCGATGCAAAAGCGGTCGTCATGCTGAACTCGTTTCAGCATCCATCCCTCGACAGGAAATGTCGGTGCTTGGGGAGGGATGGACCCTGAAACAAGTTCAGGGTGACGGGAGTTTTAAGGGAGGCATTGGCGTCACCCCGATAAGTCGTGGGGTGACGCCAAGCAATGTGGTTCAGGCAGCAGCCAGTTCGGCCTTGACCGAGGCGTATGCCCAATCAAGCCATGGGCCGAGGTCAACGATGTCCTCGGCGTTGACGGTGGCGCCGCACCAGATGCGCAGGCCTGCGGGGGCATCGCGGTAACCGGCGATGTCATAGGCCGCATCGGCCTTTTCGAGCAGGGCGGCGAACTTTTTGATGAAGTCTGCATCCGCGCCTTCGACCGAGAGGCAGACCGAGGTTTTCGACCGGGTCGCTTCATCGGCGCACAAGTGCGAAAGCCATGGGCGTTCATCGACGATCTTGCCCAGTGCTGCGGCATTGGCATCGCTGCGCGCCTGCAGGCCCTTCAGCCCGCCAAGGTCCTTGGCCCATTCGAGCGCAAAGATCGCGTCTTCGACAGCCAGCATCGACGGGGTGTTGATGGTTTCGCCCTTGAACACGCCTTCGGCCAGCTTGCCCTTGGAAACAAGGCGGAACACCTTGGGCAGAGGCCATGCAGGCGTATAGCTTTCCAGCCGTTCAACCGCGCGGGGGCCGAGGATGATGACGCCGTGGCCGCCTTCGCCGCCCAGAACCTTCTGCCATGAGAAGGTGGCAACGTCGATCTTCGACCAATCGATGTCATAGGCAAACACGGCCGAAGTGGCATCGGCGAAGGACAGGCCTTCGCGATCCGCAGGAATGAAATCGGCGCTGGGGACGCGAACGCCCGAGGTGGTGCCGTTCCAGGTGAACAGCACGTCGTTCGACCAGTCAATCGCGTTCAGATCGGGGATCTGGCCGTAATCGGCGCGCAGGATGGTGGGGTCGATCTTGAGTTGCTTGACCGCGTCGGTCACCCAACCTTCGCCAAACGATTCCCAAGCCAGCGTGGTGACGGGGCGAGCGCCCAGCATCGTCCACATCGCCATTTCGAACGCGCCGGTATCAGAACCGGGGACAATGCCGATACGGTGCGTATCGGGCAGTTGCAGCACTTCGCGCATCAGATCGATGCTGTACTGCAGACGCGTCTTGCCGATCTTGGCGCGGTGTGACCGGCCCAGCGATTCGGTGGCGAGCTTTTCGGGGGAGTAACCCGGCGGCTTTGCGCAGGGTCCGGACGAGAAGAAAGGGCGCGCAGGTTTGCGTGCCGGGTAACCAACAGTCATGTAGTCTCTCCTTACAGAGAGCACGCGCGGCGTTGGGACCGCGTGGCCCGCTGGCCCCTCTAGAGAGGTGGCGGGGATTGTCAATCGTGATGGGTACTGTGCTTTGGTGAGGGTTGGTGTTGCACGCGGGCGATATGCAGTGCCCCCCAACGCCTCCTCACAGTATGCAGACCGGAGATAAGGCCAAGATCCGGGCCAAGATGTGCACGAAGACAGATCCGTCCACCATGTCCCCGCACATACGTCTAGGATGTCTCAGGTCTGCGTACCGTATGCTGAAGAAGGGCGGGGGTGGCTGTACAACAACTGCGTGTAAAAAGTTGAATCGGCCTGTTTGAAGAGGCGGACAACGGCGTTCCGTGCTGCGCAAAACCTTTGTGGCGCAGCTTCGTGCTGCCTGGCAGCGTAACTCGCCACGATCCGCTTCCTGTT
>CAZSTP010000482.1:0-1795 GCA_964609325.1 uncultured Novosphingobium sp.
CCAACCGTTGATGGCCCGGTGATGTTAACCGTTGCCCCCGGCACATCGAGCGGACGCACGCTGCGGCTGAAAGGCCGGGGCTTTTCGCGCAAGGATGCGACGCGCGGCGATCAACTGGTCACGCTGCAAATCGATCTTCCCGCAGATGATGCGGACCTGAAAGCGCGTCTCGAAGGTTGGCAGGATATGAGAGACATTCGAAGCAAGCTGGGTGGCTGAGGACAAGCCTTCGCAAGACAAGCGCTCGCTTGGCGACGGGCACGATCTATCGCCCGAAGCGCGGCGGCGCGAGGCTTTGCGCTGGCGCGCCGGGATGGCCGAAGCGCGCAAACGTCTGGGGCCGGGCAGCCGCGCGTGGGATGTGACCAAGCGCATTGTAGTGGGCGCTTGGAACGATGGTTCGATTCATGCAGGCAACCTTGCCTATATGATGATCATCGCGCTGTTCCCCTTTTTCATCACCGCCGCCGCCGTCTTTTCCGCCCTTGGCGAGCCGGGCCAGCGGGCAGCGGCGATCAATACCGCGCTGGTTGCCCTGCCGCCGGTGGTGGCCGAAGTGATCGAGCCGGTAGCGCGCAGCGTGATCGATGCGCGCAGCGGCTGGCTGCTGTGGGCCAGCGGATTTTTCGGGCTGTGGACAGTTGGCAGTCTGGTCGAAACGATCCGCGACATCCTGCGCCGCGCCTATGGCACGCAGTGGGAGCATGCCTTCTGGCGCTATCGTCTGGCCTCGACCGGGATCACGCTGGCCTCGGTCGTGCTGATCCTGCTTTCGATCATCGCGCAAGTGATCATCGGCACGGTGCAAGAGGTGATCGAGGCATTTCTGCCGCAATTCAATGCCTTGATCGGCATGTTATCGCTCAGCCGGATCGCGCCCGCGTTCATTCTCTATGGCGCGTTATGGCTGCTGTTCGCCTCGCTGACGCCTGGCGCCTATCGCGGGCGGCGCTATCCCAAATGGCCCGGCGCGCTGTTCGTCACGATCTGGTGGATCGCGGTCACAACCGCGCTGCCCACCGTTCTGCGTACGTTTTTCTCCTATGATTTAACCTATGGCAGCCTTGCCGGAATGATGATCGCTCTTTTCTTTTTCTATCTGGTGGGCTTAGGGATGGTGATTGGGGCCGAACTCAATGCCGCGCTTGCCGAAACACCGGAAGAGCGCGACATGCTGGGGCAGGCTGATGATCGCACCTGTGCGGGGCGAGAGACGACTAGAAGCGAGAACGAGAGCGCATGACCGGATTGATGCAGGGAAAGCGGGGCCTGATCATGGGCTTGGCCAACGACAAATCGCTAGCATGGGGTATTGCCCAGAAGCTGCGTGAACAGGGTGCGGAACTGGCGTTCTCGTATCAGGGCGAGGCGCTGGCAAAGCGCGTGCGCCCGCTGGCCGAAAGCCTGGGCAGCGATTTCCTGATCGAATGCGACGTATCAGACATGGACGCGCTCGACACCACGTTCGAAACACTGAAGGCGCGCTGGCCGACGATCGATTTCATCGTCCACGCCATCGGCTATTCCGACAAGACCCAATTGCGCGGCAAGTTTTACGACACCACGCTCGACAACTTCCTGATGACGATGAACATTTCGGCCTACAGCTTGGTCGCTATCACCAAGCGTGCCGCCGAAATGATGCCCAATGGCGGATCGATCATCACGCTGACCTATTACGGCGCGGAAAAGGTTGTGCCGCATTACAACGTGATGGGTGTGGCCAAGGCCGCGCTTGAAGCCAGCGTCAAATACCTTGCCAACGATTGCGGCCCGATGGGCATCCGCGTGAACG
>CAZSTP010000483.1:0-1792 GCA_964609325.1 uncultured Novosphingobium sp.
CATCAGCAGCAGGGCACCGGGCACCAGCAGTGCGCGCACGTTGGCTTGGCGCTGGTGCAGGGCGAGCGCGAGAAGGCCGAGCGGGGCGGCGAGGGGGAGGGCGATGGGCGGAAGGATTTGGGCCAATGCACCATAGGCGAGCAGCGTTGCGGCCGCTTCCGAGGCATGGCGGACTTTGCCGGTTTTCGCAAAGGCGGCGAGGAAGGCTGCGCCAAGCGCCATGCCTGCCCAGCGCAGCAGGGATTGCGCGCTGAACGGGTTTGCCGAATCGCCGAACAGGGCGGCGAGTTCCATCGAGCGGTCCGGAATGGTTGTTGCCAAAAGCATCAGCACCGACAGTCCGCCGAAGCTTGCCGCAATCGGTTCGATGCGGTGATCGCCGGTGCGCGGGGCAAAGGCCAGCAGTGCGCAGGCCAGTGCCATGACGCCGAGCGGGGCTTGCCAGTGTGGCAGGGCGCACCAGATCGCCAAGGTGAGCAGGAGGCCTCCGGTGGCGATGAGGGTGGCAAAGCGCTTGTCCTGACGGCGCTCTGCACAGTTCCAGCCCAGCGCCGCGCTGGCAAAGACGAGCGCTGCGCCGCCGAGCGAGGCCAGCGCGGTCGCTGTATCGTTGGGATAGTTGATGTGGCGCAGGGCGAGGATCGGGGCGGCCAGTGCGATGCCTGACAGTTCGATGGCGCGCTGGAGCGACGTCGGTGCTTGCCACAACTGCGCGATCAACGGACCTGCATGGATGGCGGCCAGCACCAGTGCGACGGTGAGCAGCATAGCCATCGTCGGCGCGTCCCAGACCATCAGCAGGATGAACGACAGCGCGGTACTGGTCGTGGGGATGATCGAGAGATCGTGTTCCTTTTCGCGCCACGCCAGGAATTGGCCAGCGCTGGCGAGCAGGGCGAACAATGCCCAATGCAGCGGCTGGAACCCGCCCAGTGCGACGAGCAGGCCCAATTGCGCCGCGCCGATGATGGCGGAGACGGAGCGGGTGATGCGCTGTGTCTTGTCGCTGAACACGAACAGCGGGATGAGCAGGGCGAGGAGCGCGACAAAGCCGAAGATCGAGAGCGCTCCGATCAAGGCGAAGGCCTTGCCCGCGATGATCAGCCACAAGCTCCAGCCTGCACCGCCGACCAGCGCGATCATGGCCAGCCACGGCCAGCGCTGGACGCGGGCGACACCGGTAAGGCCTGCGATGGTGAAGCCGAGGTAGGCCGCCAGCAGCGGGACGTTCGCATCAAGGCCCATCGTTAGTGCAGGCGCGGCAAGTCCACCGGCGAGGCCTAGCAGCGCCGATGGCATGCCATGGCGCAATGAAAGCCACAGCGCGCCGCCGGTGACGAGGGCGAGGCCGAGGAAGGCGGTCATCGGGCCGATCAGGCTGTAGAGGCTGTGCGCGACGAGCAGGGCGGCATAGAGCGTGGAAATGCCTGCACCCGACAGCGCCTGGGCGACGCGCGGATCGGCAACTTGTTCGCGTCTGCGCCATGCCCATTCCGCGCCGCCGATCAGGCCGAGGCCGAACAGCACGCCGCAGATCGCTTGCACGCCGGGGGTGAAGATGCGTCCGAAGAAACCGGCGTCGATCGCATATTTGACGATCAGCACGCCCGCGATGGCCAGCGTGATCCCGCCCGCCCAGATCGGCAATTTGCGGCCGAACAGGTCTTCGAAATTGAACGCGGGGCCCGCTTTGACGGGAGCGGGCTCCGGCGTTTGTTGATGAAGTACATGCGCGGGGGCTTGTGGTTCAGGTTCCGGCGCGGCTTTGGCCACCACGGGCACGCTGGCGCGG
>CAZSTP010000484.1:0-1790 GCA_964609325.1 uncultured Novosphingobium sp.
TTGCCTATGAAGGCAAGCTGCGCGTCCTCACCGTTTCGCAAGACATGGGCGGCAACGACAAGGTCGCCCAGTTCTTTGGCGAGAAGAAGTTTGCCAAGCTGGAACCCTGGCTGGACCCCGATAACAACCTCGGCTTCTTCTATGAAACCGGCATGCTGCCCACGACCGTGCTTTATGATGCGCAAGGCAAGGAAGTTTGGCGCATGATCGGCGCGCATGATTGGTCCAGCGCCCGCACCGCCGCGATGCTGACGGAAACCGTAGGGAAGTAGAATGGCCCCTCCCAGCCCCTCCGGCAGGCAGGAAGGAAGCGAAACTTAGGCTTGCACAGCAAGTCTTGGTCGCAGCGGTGTGGGCATTTCTGCAATACCGGCAAACAATACCCTACGACGCAAGGTTTCACGCAGTGACGCGGAAGAGAAGTCGGAGCGCAGAGATGTTGCTCAGGGCACTACGGCCTCCCGATAATCCGGCCTTGAACCATCCGCAACGCCCCGAACCGCAAACGGCTGTGCCGCCCCCCGCTTCTTCTCTACGCCATTGCGTAAAATCCCCCCTCCCGGTCTGTTCACCCCTCCCTTGAGAGAGATACAAGGGATGCGAGACTTATCGCACCCCAGGTGAGATTAATCGCGGCGGAGAGGCTTGGCGAACCCATTGTATTTGAAAACGTCATAAACTCATTCGCAAAGGGGCGCGTTCAAATCAAAAAGACGCGCCCGGCATGAAGGCGGGCCGGACGCGTCAGTGGCCGGTGCGGGGGGGGTGTTACCGGACCGGTCAAGCGGGAAAATCAGACAATCAGGGATGGACCATCCAGTTCTGCGAAATAGGATGCCATGGCATCGCAGGCCTTGTCAGACAGGGTGACGAAGGCGCGGCGGCGATCGGAATCATCTTCGGCGCGGCAGAACAGGCCCATTTCCGTCATCTGGCTGATCCAGCGCAGCGCGGTGGTGGGCGGCACGCCCGAGGCGAGGCACAGCGAAGTGACCGAGACGCGCTTGTGTTCTACCCGCGCGGCGGTGAGATCAAGCAGCATGTCCCACGCCGGATCGGCGAACAGATCGCTTTGGAAGAAACGCCCGCGCAACTGGCGCTGGCGGATGATCTTGCGCACCAGCCGCGGATCGGGAAGCGCGGGGCGGGTTTTGCGCATGGGCTGCTTTGCGGCAGGATCGCGTGAACCATTGCCATCGAAGCTGAAGGCCGATGCTTTGACAACGGCGCTATCATTTGTCGCGCCATCATCGAGCGGGCCGGACAGCGATTCCAGCTGTTGCGCGATTTGCGAGACTTGCGCGGTTAACCGCAGCAGCGACATGCGATCATGATCGGACAATTCGCGCACCCGCGCCCCTTCGGCGGTGAGCAGGCGGCCCAGTGCCACCACACGATCCGCCCGGCTGGGGCTGACGAGGATTTGTGCGGCAGATTGATCAAGGCAGCCGAACACATCATCGAGCGAACCCATGCTGGTGGAGACGACAAGCTGCGTTCCGGAACGGGCCGCGCGCATATCCAGCCGCGCCAGCGCCGCCAGTTCTGCGCCTTCGATCACGGGGCAATCGACCAGCACGAGATCACCCAGCGGTTGTTCGACCTCACCCAGGAGCGCGTTAAGTTCTGATGTGCGGGTGACGCGCAAACCGGCGGCGGCGGCATCTTCGGCCATTTCGGTGCGCAAATAGGCGCGATCGGAAAAGATCGCGACAGCCAACGGCGATAGCGGACGCAACAGCGCCACATCATCGGCCGGATAATCAAACTGTGCTGCGGCTTGCCCCATG
>CAZSTP010000485.1:0-1789 GCA_964609325.1 uncultured Novosphingobium sp.
TCCTTGAAGCGGCCGTCATAGGCCTTGAGGATGGTGTTCTTGGTCGAAAGATAGACCGGCCAACCAAGGTTGAGGCCGTAGTTCAGGCTGGCGCGGGCAAAATCGCGGATCGAATCGTCAAGGTTGTACATCGCCATGGCAACGCCGGCCGATGGGTACTTGAACACTTCACGGTCGATGACTTCGCCATTGTCGCCTTCCCACACAAGGCGCAGCTTGCCGGGGCCGGGAACGAGGAAATCGGTGGCGCGATACTGGTCACCATAGGCGTGACGGCCAACCACGATCGGGTCAGTCCAGCCAGGAACCAGGCGTGGCACGTTCTGGATCACGATGGGTTCGCGGAAAACCACGCCGCCAAGGATGTTGCGGATCGTGCCGTTGGGCGATTTCCACATCGACTTGAGGTTGAATTCTTCAACGCGCTGTTCGTCTGGCGTGATCGTGGCGCATTTTACGCCGACGCCGTACTGCTTGATCGCATTGGCCGAATCGATGGTGATCTGGTCGTTTGTCTCGTCACGCTTTTCGACCGAGAGATCGTAATACTTGAGGTCGATATCAAGATAGGGAAGGATCAGGCGTTCGCGGATCCATTGCCAGATGATGCGGGTCATTTCGTCGCCGTCGATTTCGACGACCGGGTTCTTCACCTTGATCTTCGCCATGTCTGTCCTGTCTTTTCAGCTGGGGAGAGAATTTGGCTTTCCCTTAGCAGAGAGGCGCGGGTGTGCAAGGCGGGGCGCGGAAATGGGCGTTTTTTGGTGGATGCGCTCTGGACAGGTGCCCAAGTTATGAGACAATGGTTTAAGTGACCGGTTAATCCGGAGCGCTTTTTACGGAGTATTTGCGATGAGCGAGGCAGAAGTCCTAACCGAAGTTGATGGCAACGTACTGATCGTCACGATCAACCGTCCTGCCGCGAAGAATGCGGTAAACAAAGCAGTCGCCGAAGGGGTGGCGGCAGCAATGGATCGTCTGGACAGTGAAAGCGAATTGCGTTGCGCTGTCCTGACCGGGGCAGGTGGCACATTCTGTTCGGGCATGGATCTCAAAGCCTTCCTGCGTGGCGAGATGCCTTCGGTTCCGGGGCGCGGGTTTGGCGGCCTGACAGAGCAGCCTCCCAAGAAGCCGATCATTGCTGCGGTTGATGGTTATGCTCTGGCGGGCGGGATGGAAATTGCGCTCGCCTGCGACCTCATCGTGGCCAATGCATCGGCCATGTTCGGCATTCCCGAGACCAAGCGCGGTCTTGTTGCCGGTGCCGGCGGTCTGATGCGTCTGCCGCGCCAGATTCCGCCACGCATCGCGATGGAACTGGCGCTGACCGGCGATTTCATCAATGCCCAGCGCGCCTATGAAGTAGGCTTTATCAACCAGATCACTGAAGGGCCTGCGCTGGATGCCGCAAAGGCGCTGGCAGCCAAGATTGCCGAGAATGGCCCGCTGGCGCTGATCACATCAAAGGCGATCATCCGCGATTCGCACGAATGGACCGAGGCCGAAATGTGGAAGAAGCAGCAGGGCTATGTCGGAGGGATCTTCACCTCCAACGATGCCCGCGAAGGTGCCGCTGCCTTTGCGGAAAAGCGCAAGCCGAACTGGCAGGGCAACTAAAGAAAGGGTCGGGGGCGCCGGTCGTCCCCGACCTGTCCTTGCACCAAACAAAAAACCCCGCCAAGGCGGGGTTTTTTATGCGATGGTGGGCGTAGCAAGGATTGAACTTGCGACCCCTACGATGTCAACATAGTGCTCTACCACTGAGCTATACGCCCGCACCATCATGCGT
>CAZSTP010000486.1:0-1786 GCA_964609325.1 uncultured Novosphingobium sp.
GCGCCTTCGAACAGGATGCGCGCGCCAGCCTTGCGCACCTGATTGAGGCGCTTCCACACCGGCTGGGCGAATTGCAGCACATAGGGCGCGATTTCGCGCAGTTCGGCGATCAGGGCCTCACGATCAACCGAGGGCTGGCCGAAGCCTGCGCGCAGGGCATCGTGGTGCGCGCAGAGGCGATCAAGCTGCGAATCCATCTTGTCGAGATGCGCCAGATCGCAGACGCGGATGGCGCGGCGGCCGACTTTGTCTTCATAGGCAGGGCCGATGCCGCGCCCGGTGGTGCCGATCTTGCCCGAACCGGCGGCAGTTTCGCGCAACCCATCCAGATCGCGGTGCAGCGGCAGGATCAGCGGGCAATTGTCGGCAATCGCGAAGTTGTCGGCGTTGATTTCCACGCCTTGCGCGGTGAGCTTTTCGATCTCGGCCTTCAAGGCCCAGGGATCAAGCACCACGCCATTGCCGATAATCGAAAGCGTGCCGGTGACGATTCCCGATGGCAGCAGCGAGAGCTTATAGACCTGCTCGCCCACCACCAGCGTGTGGCCGGCGTTGTGGCCACCCTGGAAACGGACGACGGCATCTGCGCGGCTGGCAAGCCAGTCAACGATCTTGCCTTTGCCTTCATCGCCCCACTGGGCACCGATTACGGTTACATTGGCCATGCTTATACTCCTCCACCCTGCCAAGGTGGATCCGGTAGCGCCCTTTGACAGGACTGGGGCAAACGGATGGATTGGACGGGCGGCAGGCACCCTGATTTCGGAGCGCGCGTTAGGGGGGAATGCCTCTCCAAGTCAAGGGTGTGACAGCCTGCGATGCAATTCATCGGGCGTAAACCGGATCGGATGCAGGTTGCGGCAAGGCTGGGATGGCTAGGGAATCGGTTATGCGCAAGTTGTGGATTGCAGGTGCGGCGGGTTTGGCAGTGGTTTCTGCCGGAATGGCAGAGGCGCGGATTGGCGACCGATTGCGCGAGCGCCTTGCCGCGCGGATGGAGCAAAAGGCGGGGCAGGGCCGCGTTCCGGGGGCGCAGACCATCGCCTATGGCAAAGACCCGTTGCAGGTGCTGGACTTGTGGCTGCCCAAGGCGGCCAAGGGCAAAGCGCCGCTGGTGCTTTATGTCCACGGCGGCGGATGGAAACGCGGCAGCAAGGACAGCGCCGCGAGCAACAGCGCGCCGGTGCACTTCCCGGCGGAAGGATACGCCTATGCCTCGATCAATTACCGGCTGGTGCCCGCCGTCACGGTGGAACAGCAGGCCGCCGATGTTGCCTCGGCGCTCGCCGCCGTGCTGGCAAAGGCCGATGGCTTGCGGATCGACCGCACAAGGGTTGTGCTGATGGGCCACAGCGCGGGCGCGCATCTGGTGGCGCTGGTGGGCACGGACGAGCGATACTTGCGCGGGGCGGGGCTGTCGTTCGCCGATGTGGACGGCGTGATCCCCAATGACGGTGCGGCCTATGATGTCCCTGCGCAAATGCAGGACGGCGGGCGGTTTATGCAGGATACCTATGTTCAGGCATTCGGCACCGATCCGGTGCGCCAGCGCGCGCTATCGCCAACGTTGCAAGCGGCTGCGCCCAATGCGCCCAAGTTCCTGCTGTTGCATGTGCAGCGGGCGGACGGGGTGAAGCAGACCGAGGGCTTAGCCGCCGCCTTGCGCAAGGCGGGGACGGGCGTGGAGGTTGCCGGCTTTCCGGGCGATGGCTTGAAGGGCCACGCCGAGATCAACCGCAAGCTGGGCGAGGCGGACTATCCGGCGACGGCGGTGGTGGACCGGTGG
>CAZSTP010000487.1:0-1781 GCA_964609325.1 uncultured Novosphingobium sp.
GACCGGGTGATGATCGCTTTGCCGAGTGGCTTGGTGCGCTATCCGGGGCGAGCGAGGGTGCACGGCCTGACAGTCGTTTTCATGCCCGCGCGCGGTTGCATTATGCCGCCGTGTTTGCCGGACCGCGCAGCGCCGTTGCGATTGAAGATGCGCTTGGCCATTTGCTTCGCCAGCCCGCCACCGTGGTCGAATTCGTGCCGCGCTGGCGCGATCTGGAACGCGAAGACCGCACGCAATTGGGGCGCAGTTATGCCACGCTTGGCCAGGATGCTGTGCTGGGCGGCAAAATCTATAGCGCATCTGATGCTTTCCGCGTGATCGTGCGCGCACCAAGCTACACAGATTACATCTCGCTTTTGCCCGGCGGCACGCGCTTTGCCGTGGCTGCCGAAGCGATTGAGGCGTTCAAGCCGTCGCATCTCGAATGGGATCTGTGCGTTGAAATTGCCGATGATGATGCGCCGCCTGCGCGGCTTGATGGCCGCAGCCGATTGGGGTGGAGCAGTTGGGTCAAACCACGCGGGTCGGCGATTGCCGCCATCGCCCGCCGTCGTCGCCAGCCCGGTTCTGCCACGGGATCAGAGGCTGCGCGTGCGCTTGCCCCTTCCAGCGGCCTGATCCGGGCCGACGCCCATTTACGCAAAACCAGTCTCAGAAAAAGGAAACCGGCAGGATGACCGAGATCAGCCGCAGCGCCCTGTTTGGGCGGCTTAACCAAACGGCCCTCAAAGGGATCGAAACCGCCACAGGCTTCTGCAAGATGCGGGGCAATCCCTATGTTGAACTGGTGCACTGGATCCACGTGCTGTTGCAGGATCCGCAAAACGACATGGCGGCCATCCGCAGCGCATTCGGGATTGATGATGAAAGTCTGGCCCGCCAGATCGTTGCCGCGCTCGATGCCTTGCCGCGCGGGGCTACGGCGATTTCCGATTTCTCCCCGCAGATCGAGGAGGCGATCGAGAAGGGTTGGCTTTACGCTTCGCTGCAATTTGGCGCTGGCCGTGTGCGTACGGGCCACTTGCTTTACGGCATGCTGAAAACCGCCACGCTGAAGAATGCGCTATTCTCGATGAGCGGTGAATTCCGCAAGGTGCAAGTTGAGAAACTTGCGGCGGAATTCGAGAGCATTTGCGCCCCCAGCCATGAAACCACCCAAGGCGCGGATCTCGGTGGGGGTGCAGGTGGCGATGAGGCGGGCGCAGGACCAGTTGGCGATGGCGAAGCGCTGGTCAAATTCTCGGTCGATCTGACGCAGCAAGCGCGTGACGGCAAGATTGACCGCATCGTGGGTCGCGATAGCGAAATTCGCCAGTGCATCGACGTGCTGCTGCGCCGCCGCCAGAACAACCCGATCCTTGTCGGTGAAGCGGGTGTCGGCAAGACGGCTGTGGTTGAAGGCTTTGCCAAGCGCATCGTTGATGGCGATGTGCCGCCATCGCTGCGCGGAGTCACGTTGCGCAGCCTTGATATCGGGCTGATGCAGGCCGGTGCCAGCATGAAGGGCGAATTTGAAAAGCGCCTGCGCCAGGTGATTGACGAGGTTGAGGCCAGCCCCACCCCGATCGTGCTGTTCATTGATGAAGCGCATACGCTGATTGGCGCTGGCGGACAGGCAGGTACGGGCGATGCGGCCAACTTGCTCAAGCCCGCTTTGGCGCGTGGCAACTTGCGCACCATCGCCGCCACCACTTATGCCGAATACCGCCAGTACTTTGAAAAAGACCCCGCGCTGACCCGGCGTTTCCAGACGGTTGATGTGGGCGAACCTGAAACGAACA
>CAZSTP010000488.1:0-1775 GCA_964609325.1 uncultured Novosphingobium sp.
TGGTCGTGTATGGTTGGTCGATAGCGAATCGTCTCTACCGAATAGGGTGCAAACGGGTCAATTCGCTCTCCAAACATCGGTAGCATCTGGCCTAAGGTAGTAGGTCTGCCACCAGAGATGGCGTCTTCTCGATCATGGTCAATAGCGTGCGTGCCGGTCCGCGAGGTCGACGCCGGCCTCGTTCCCAATTGAGCAAGGTATCTTTGGCTACGCCAATGCTCAGGGCGAACTGATCTTGCGACAACCCAGTCTGCATCCTGATGGCCGCGATGTCGATGGCACGCACTTCGACGTGATGGGTCTTCGCGCCGACATCCTTTCCGTTGGCCACGGCCAAAGCCTCATTCAAACCTCGCATAATGCTGTCAGGCTGATCAAAGCTCACGCATTCACAGCCGCTGCTATCTCTTGAAGTTCGGCAATTCGCCTTGGCGACCTATCTTCCAGGATATCTTTTCCAACCATTGCCACGACACCCCGGACTAGGCTGGTCTTGTTCCAGCCAGCCTTGGTCAGGACAGACTCCACTTTGCGTTCGGTTCTTGGCGCCAGTTTAAAGGATAGGCGCCGGCTCGGTATCTTGATCCGACAGGCCGCCTTATTCCGTTGTTTGCTGGCCAAAAGTAAGATTTCCAGCAGTTCCTTGGCGGTCTCCAGTTCACTAGGGTCACGCTCAAATCGGGTCAGATAATAGGTGAAAATGGCCTTGCGGAATCGGGTGGTCGATTGTGGATCAATGCTGAAAGCTGCGGCATCCAGCACTTCGATCTCTGGAGCGAGAAGATTTACCTCCAGCGGTATGTCCGCAGTATCGCGCGCTCGGCGAATGGCTGGTGTGGACTGCGCCGGAATTGCCACGACCATATCGCACGCATCGCAAACAGCGGCGAGGATGCCCTTTACAACCCCCGAACCATCATCAAACGGAACATCCCGATAGGCATAGGTCGTCGTAACGCGCTTTGCGCAGTGAGGGCAAATGGCTTGGCCTGTATCGCCTGGGGCGTATAGTTTCGTCATGATGGCCTCACTTATGCACACTGATAAAAATCGTATCTGGCTCTAAAAAATAGAATTTAATGTACCAGTCTTCGCGTTTGATAACGTGCACGTCTACTGAACGGTCATTGTGATGCGGCGACGAGCTATGATCGTTACCGTTGCTTCGCTTCAGGATTTCGCAGACCTCATCGGCTGTAACCATGCCTGTCGAGAGTAGATTTTTGACATCAATTGCCGATCGACTCGTTTCATGAAGATACGTTCCGTCCTGAAGCGCCTTAATCACCTTCTGCTTTGCGGCTCTGAAGCCGTCTCTAGGCATGTACGATGATCCTCGTAAAATTGCAACGGCCAGTTGCAGGAGCTTCTGACGCGATCGGGCCGTTAGCCCCCACTCGTGGCAACACTCAATTTCATGCTGACGGTGATGTCAATGTGCGACAATTTCCGGCGGACGGCAGGATCGAGCATCAGTCCCCTCCGTTCAACATGACATACCGCCCGAGGCGCCGCGATCCGACAAAGCTGATCCGGCCACCGTCACGCAAGAGCCCTATATCCCTTTTTGCGGTCCGTAGCGCGACATACCAATGCCCAGCGATATCCTCGGCGGTGCATTTCTCATCCCGCGCGACTCGCTCCAGGAACCACTCCTGTCTGGGGTTCAGAGCAGTGAGTTCGGGGCGATTTATGGTGACATCGATGTCACCATAAATGTCACCAATAATGTCACCATAAACAGTGCCGGTTTCGACATCTGTGACCGGCCGATA
>CAZSTP010000489.1:0-1763 GCA_964609325.1 uncultured Novosphingobium sp.
ACCCCAATCCGCGCTTTATCCGCCGGGGCTATACCGCGTGCCGGTTCGGCCATCTCCATTATCGCACCGCAGGACCGGACAATCCGGTGCAGCCGCCCATCGTGCTGCTGCACCAGAACCCTTCTTCCAGCCTGGAGTACGAACCGCTGATCGCCGCGCTTGCCCGTGATCGCAGGGTCTATGCTTTTGATACGCCGGGTTACGGCATGTCTGACGCACCCCCGCCACGGCCGACAATTGCGGAATATGCAGCGGCCTTTGCCGACGGGCTCGATGCCCTTGGCAAGGCGGGGAGCCTAAGCGGACCGGTGGACCTTTACGGCTTCCATTCGGGCACCGTGCTGGCGGCAGAACTGGCGATTGCGCGGCCCGATCAGGTGCGCAAAGCGGTGATGACCGGCATCCCGATGTACCCCGCCCCGATCCGGGCGGAAAAACTGGCTGAAACCGAGGCATTTCCCGCCCCGGACGAAGAAGGCGAAGTAATCAAGCGGCTGCTCGCGCGGCTTTGGACTTATGTCGTGGGCAACCGCGACAAGAGGGTTCCGCTTGGCAAAGCCATGCTGAACTTTGCCGACAAGGCGCGCGTGCTAGACCGGTTCACCTGGGCCTATCGTGCGGTGTGGAGCTGGGAATATGACCGGCTCCGCTCCGTGCCCTGCCCCGTCCTTGTCCTGCAACCTGCCGAAACGCTGCGCAACGTCTCGTTAGAGGCCGCAAAGCTCATCCCCGGCGCGGTTGTCTGTGAATTGCCAGACCTCGACCGCGACATTTTTGATATCGCACCGGAGCGTATAGCCCATGAAATTCGCCTTTTCCTCGACCGATAATGTCCTTGCCCAGGCCCAAGTCTCGCACTCGGTCCTTCATCCCGATTGGATCGCGCAAGAGGTGCGCAACCGTTACCCCATGCAGGGCGAGGTTTCCTGCTTCCTGCTCTATCGCGGGATGAACGATGTCTATCTGGTGCAGGATGCGCAGGCCAAATACGCCTTGCGCGTGTGGCGCAAGACATGGCGCGATCCTGATAATGTCGCCTATGAACTGGGCTTTCTCGATTTCCTGCGCCAGCGCGGCTTCCCCGCATCGGTGGCGGTGCCGCAACACGATGGCGCGCTCTATTTCAAGGCGCAGACCCCCGAAGGCGTGCGTGCGGTGGCGATGTATGATTGGGCACCGGGCGTAAAATTCGGCGAGCGCCTCTCGACCGAAGGCGCATTCGCCATCGGCGCGGCTTTTGCGCAAATGCATCTGGCGGGCTTCGAATGGACCGGACCCGACCACACTTTCACCACCAAAACCGCCAAAGAATACATGATCTGCATGCCCGCGCTGATCGATTTCGTCTATGACCGGCCCGACGATCTGCGCGATTACCCGATCATCGCGGCCAATCTCAACACCCGCCTCGATGAACTGGCGGCATCGGGCAAAGTGCCGCTGGGCGTGTGCCATCGCGATTTCCACCCCTCCAACGTCCACGTCGATACAGACGGGCGGATCACCTTGCTCGATTTCGATGCGGCGGGCGAAGATTTCCTGATGCAGGACGTCAAGAACTTCGTCTGGGGCAACCTGTTCTACGGGTTCGATCCGGCTTATGGCACCGCGTTCGAGGACGGCTATCAATCGGTCCGCCCGTTTACGCCCGAAGAAGTGGAGGCAGGCGAGATCTTCCTGCTGGCCAAGGCGCTGCGGCTTGTCGCGGGCATGGCGCTCAGCTCAACCGCCGTCGGGCGCGGCACTTTGCGCTTCCGCAATCT
>CAZSTP010000490.1:0-1760 GCA_964609325.1 uncultured Novosphingobium sp.
GATGTCAACATAGTGCTCTACCACTGAGCTATACGCCCGCACCATCATGCGTCCTGCGCGTCGATCCGGTTGCCCTTAGCGCCGTTTGGAAGCGGCCCATTAGCCCCGCCATCTGGCCAAGGCAAGGGGGTATTTGCATAACATCGCCCCAAGCCTTGGGAGGGGGTATCCCGTCAAGGCTGCTGTGTGCCCATAAACGGCGCATCTTCGAACACCCGCTGCACTTCAAGCACGAGGTCCTTGAGGTGGAAAGGCTTGGACAGAACGCGGGCTTGCGGTGCTTCGCGATTCGCTTTGAGCGTCACAGCGGCAAAGCCGGTGATGAACATGACTTTGGTGGTGGGGCTTATTTCGGCGCAGCGCTGCGCCAGTTCGATGCCGTCCATCTCGGGCATAACGATGTCTGACAGCAGAAGGTCGAAATGCTCTTTCTCAAGCAGCGGAATTGCAGCTGTGCCCCTATCGACAGAAGTCACAGAAAAGCCTGCGTTTTCCAAAGCGCGGGAAAGGTACATGCGCATCGCCTCTTCATCTTCGGCGAGCAGGATCCGGATCATGGCTAACCCTTGTCTGTTAGTACGGTTCAAGTTGCAGCGGTGTTCTGCTGCGCGTCCCAAGCCCTATACACCCCATCCGGTTAACATTCTCCCGACACCGGGACCGGAGCTTTTTTGACTTCGCATCGAATCGGTTGCACGACTTCACCATGCAAGAGTCTGGCAAGCAAGCAGGAGATTCGGCGCGCGTCTATGGCGGCAGTGTCCCCGGTAATCCGGGCGTTCCCGCCTATTCGCTGAAATTGCGCGATCCGTCTCCGATTCCGGTCGTTATCGCCGTGCCCCATGCGGGCCGGGCTTACCCCAGTTCCTTGCTGGAGCGGATGCGGCACCCTGATTTTGCAGCGCCCCGGCTGGAGGACCGTTATGCAGACTTGCTGGGAGAGGCCGTATGTCGCGAAACGGGCGCTGCCTTGCTCGTGGCCCAGGCACCAAGGGCGATGCTCGATCTTAACCGGTCTTGCGACGATGTGGATTGGGAGATGTTGGGCGGTGTGCCGGCCGATGCGCCCATGATGCCGGCGACATTCAGCCGCCGTGCGCGCAGCGGGCTCGGGCTGGTTCCGCGCCGGTTGCCGGGGCTGGGCGAATTGTGGAAGCGCCGGTTGGACCATGCAGAACTGCAGGATCGCATCGCGACCATCCATGAGCCTTATCACGCGGCGCTTGGCTCCACGCTGGATTTGATTCGCGATCGGTGGGGGGCAGCGCTCTTGATCGATCTTCATTCGATGCCGCCACTGGCCGCCCGTTCGGCCGGAGAGCCTGCGCCCGAGTTCGTGATCGGCGACCGATTCGGCTCGTCCTGCGATGGCGGGATCATCGGATCGGCATTTGCGGTGCTCGCCCAATCGGCCCGTCGCGCATCACACAACCGGCCTTATGCGGGTGGATATGTGCTCGAACGCCACGCCAAGCGCCACGAAGGCGTGCATTGCCTGCAACTGGAAATCGATCGCACGTGTTATCTCGACCAGCGGCAGGCAGAGCCCGGAGCCGGTTTTGACGTTACGGTAGACTTGATTGTCGGACTGGTGCGACGGCTGGCGGTGGATGTGGCAGAACTGGGTCGCACCACGGATCGCGGGCGTTGGCGAGCTGCTGCCGAGTGAGGCAGGGCGACTGCAAATAAAAAACCACCTGGAGGAATGCTCCAGGTGGCCAAGGTTCAGGGAGGAGGTGCACCGAGGTGCACCCGTTACG
>CAZSTP010000491.1:0-1744 GCA_964609325.1 uncultured Novosphingobium sp.
TCTAGACCCTTCAGGGCAGCATCTAACCCGGGCACCGCCCCCCAATCAGACATGACAAAGCCCTTAAAGCCCCAATCCCGCTTGAGTACCTGGTTAAGCAGGTAGTCGCTGGCGCAGGCTTGATGACCGTTGACGCGATTATATGCGCACATCACCGAGCCGGGCTGGCCGATCTCGATGCCGATCTGGAACGCCAGCAGATCACTTTCCCGAGCATGGGCATCGCTGATCTGGACATCGGCAAATTTACGACCGGTTTCCTGTCCGTTCAATGCGATATGCTTGATAGTTGAAATGATGTTGTTCGATTGGACGCCACGAATGGCATGCCCCACTAGCACACCGGTGAGCAGGGGATCCTCGGCCAGATACTCAAACGTACGCCCGTTACGCGGATCGCGCATCAGATTGGCACCACCGGCCAGCAGAACATTGAACCCCTTGGCCCGGGCTTCTTTCCCGATAATCGCACCGCCGCGTTCCAGCAACTCGGGATTCCAGGAAGATGCCATGGCCAGCCCCGACGGCAACGCGGTTGCACCATCGCCGCGCAAGCCGCCGACATACGAAACGCCAAGGCTTGCATCGGTTTCGGTCAGGGCAGGAACATTCAGCCGCGGAATGCCGGGAATGTATCCGGCGCCGGGGATCGCCTCTTTCGGGATTGCAGCAGAAGACGATGCGGAAGGATCAAAGGAGAGCGGCATAATGCCATGGGTCAGAACCGTTTTTTCGGCATCCGTCATGGCAGCCAAAGTCTCGGCTGCTCGCTTGTCGGCCAACGCCTCCTGGCCATAGCCGGGCATTGTGAACACCATCAGTACGCTTGAGGCTGCCAGAACAAGGCGTAAGTTCATAACAATGCTTCTCTATTTCAGAATGCTTGTGTGCATACGCGGCGCAGAGGTCAACCAAAAAGCCCACCGCTGCGCCGGTAAATCGACGCCATGTCCAGCCACTGTGCCGGACAGGCGTTCAAATCAGAACTTCATACCTGCCCGCACACCGAAAATGCGGGGGTCGGCAATATTTACAAAGCCGAGCACCCCGGTCACGGCAGTCGTGACGACCAGATTGTTCTCAAGATTTTCGACAAATCCAGCGACATAGAAGCGATCATCGGGCGCGTTATACGTGATCGATGCGTCTGTCTTGGTATAACCTGGCTGGAAGAAATAGGCAAAAGCGGCCAGATCGGTCACTTCATACTGGCTGCGCGATGCGGTTTGCGCATCAATCACGACTTTGCCTTCACCAAGCGGGATGGTGTAATTGGCACCGGCCACCCAGCTCCAGCGCGGGCTACGGTTCAGGGCGCGGCCGGCGAAGTTGACCGTGGGCACGGGCCGGAATGTGTCATAGCGCGCATCGAGCCAATTCAACTGCAAACGCACCGCGAAGTTATCAACCGGCTGCAACACCGCATCCAGCTCAACACCGTCAATCTTGGCCTTTGCAGCGTTGGTCGTCACCTGGCAAGGACCACCACAGATTTCCGAAAGCTGCGACAACTGCAGTCCTTCGTAGTCATAGTGAAACACCGTGCCATTGAGACGGAATTCAGGGCTGATCCGGAACTTGAAGCCCGCTTCATAGGCGGTCAGCGTTTCGGGATCATAATAGAGCGCCCCTGCCGGAAGTGTGCAGCTTGCACCCTGGCCGATTTCGCAGCCATCGTTGAAGCCGCCAGCCTTGTAACCGGTGGACACCGAGGCAAAGACCAGACCCAACGGGCTGTCATAGT
>CAZSTP010000492.1:0-1743 GCA_964609325.1 uncultured Novosphingobium sp.
TGGTCGAATCCGCGCTCGATCACATCAAGCTGCTGCAAGACCATGATTTCCATGAATTCAAGGTCGCGGTCAAAGCGTCCGACGTGTTCCTCGCGGTTGCGGCCTATATGGGCCTTGCCGAAGCGGTCGATTGCCCGCTGCACTTGGGCATCACCGAAGCAGGCGGCTTGATCGGCGGCACCGTCAAATCCTCGATTGGCATCGGCAATCTGCTCTGGGCAGGCATCGGCGATACCGTGCGCGTCTCGCTCTCGGCAGAGCCCGAAGAAGAAGTGCGCGTCGGCTTTGAAATCCTCAAATCGCTCGGCCTGCGCACACGCGGCGTCCGCGTAGTATCGTGCCCCAGCTGCGCGCGGCAGGGTTTTGACGTGATCCGCACGGTCGAAGCGCTCGAAAGCCGCCTCTCGCACATCAAGACGCCGCTCTCGCTTTCGGTGCTCGGCTGCGTCGTCAACGGCCCCGGTGAAGCGCGCGAAACCGATATCGGCCTCACCGGCGGCGGCAACGGCAAGCACATGGTATACCTCTCGGGCGTGACCGACCACACCGTGCAATCCGAAGACATGCTCGAACACATCGTATCGCTGGTCGAAGCCAAAGCCGCCGAACTGGAAAACGCGACAACCGACGCCGGGAATACGACCGAGGCAGCGGAGTAGGTTGGCCTTTGCTTGAAGTGCTGATCCCGGTTTGATATGCTGCAAAGCATGAGCAAGTCCGAAAAAGTATCTGTTGAGATGTCGGCAGAGTTTCTGGCCTGTGCCCAAGGCGCAGTTACCGGAGGTGAGTTCGGTTCAATCCAGCAGGTCGTCGAAGCCGCTTTGCATTCATGGACGTCTAGCCGTGAACGAGAACTGGAAAGAGTTCGGGCCATGCTTCATGAAGGTATCGCCAGCGGTTTTGAACCGTGGAACGGTATCGATGGAATCCTCGCAGAAGGTCGCCAAAAGCTTGCTGAACGCCGCGCGTGACCTTCCGGATTGAGCGTACCGTCAAGGCCCGCGGAGATCTGCTCGACATTTGGCTCAGCATTGCCGTCGACAATGTCGAGGCTGCCGACCGCCAGTTGCGCAAGATCGACAATGCGATTGAAGCGCTTGCTGATTATCCCCGCAGCGGGCGATTGCGTGAAGATATTTTGCCTGATGCCCGGGCAGTCCTGCGCATGCCCCACCTGATTTTCTACCGCGTCGATGAAGAAAATCAGATTATTCAGGTAATTCGCATCATCGATGGACGGCGCGACATCGGAAAGCTCCTCACCTCATGACCATGTCCATCCGCCCCGCCACCGCCGAAGACCTGCCGTTGATCGCCGATCTGATCCGCGCTTTGGCGGACTATGAAAAGCTCGCCCACGAAGTCCGCTTCGATGAAGCCGTTTTGGGCCAAAAACTGTTCGGACCCCGCCCTTATGCCGAAGTCGTTATCGGCGAACTTGATGGCACGCCCCAAGGCTTCGCCTTGTTCTTTCACAATTTTTCCACCTTCGAAGGCAAGCCGGGGATCTATCTCGAAGACTTGTTCGTGCGCCCCGAAGCGCGCGGCAGCGGGCTTGGCAAAGCACTGCTCTCGCACCTTGCCGCCTTGGCCATAGAGCGCGATTGCGCGCGGCTGGAATGGTGGGTGCTCGATTGGAACGAACCTTCCATCGGCTTTTACAAGTCGCTCGGCGCGAAATTCATGGACGAATGGACGGTGATGCGGGTGGACGGCAAGGCGCTCCTCCACCTTGGCGGAAAC
>CAZSTP010000493.1:0-1740 GCA_964609325.1 uncultured Novosphingobium sp.
CACAAGCTTTCGTAATCCGAAGGCACAACCACAATCGAATTGTCGATGAAATGCAACCGCTCTTCCGGCGCGGCTTTTTCAAGGAATACGATCCGGTCGGCCATATCCTCGGGCACAAGCGACTTCAGGCCATCAACGAAATTGCGGTCCCAGCCATTGCAGACCAGACGGAACATTCCGCCGTGATCAGGATAGCGTTCCAGGAACAGGATCGCGGCGCGGATATACAAGTCCGGGCGTTTGACCGGCTGCAAGCGCGAGCCGAAAATGAAATCGCTGCAATCCCGCTCATCGCGCGGGACCTCAACTTTGTCTGCCCGTTCATAAACGCCTGCCCCGATGTTGACGAAGACCGGCGGAAATTCCAGGATCGAACGCCCCTGCCAGCGCTCCTCAAGGCCATAAAACCGCGCGGTATGCGCCGTAATCGCCGGATCATGGCCCACGATCAGGTCGGCATTGGCAAACAGGTGGCGTTCGGCATCGAACATGATCCCGGCCCAATGGCCCGGATCATAGGCAAACCGCTCAACCCCGTAGAGCATCCCTTGCGTTGAATGGATACGCGCCGCAATCAGCGTGTCGGCAAAGGCAATTCCGGCACGCTTTGCCTCAACCGTGGCCACACCCCACCCGCCAAAATCGGGAAACTCGATGATATCGAACGGTTTGCCGCAGCGTTCTTCGGCGGCCAGCAGGCCCAGATAATAGCGGTAGGAATCCCCGAACAACCATTCGCTGGTCCACGGGTGCGCCTGCGCCCGCGCCAGAAGCTGCGCCATCGGCGTGAAGGTGTTTTGCAATGACGGGCAAACATGGATCGTGGCAATCCCGTCAAACGCCGATTGCAGCAGATCGCGGGCATCGGGCCGCGATTCGATCAGTGCTTGCGGAACAAGGAAATGGAGGTCTGCCGGAAGCCCCATGTCCTCGTTATGCTTGGCAAAGTTATAGAGCATCCGGCCGATACCGCCTGGCCCCAGCGGATAAAGCTCGTTCGTGACAAAACAGATCGCGGTTTTTGGATTTGGCATAAGCGCTTAAAGCTCCAAAAAGTCCGCATAACTTTGCGTCGCCACGGCATGGCGGCGCTCAAGATGCGAAGCAATCATCTGCTCCATCCCTTCGGGATCGCTGCGCACCACGCCCACAATCTTCTCGATATCCTTGGCCAGAAGTGCCGGGTTATCAAGATGATAGGTCGTGCAAAGGTCGATCAGCGGATCCTTTGCAAACTCCTCCACATCCAACGGCCCGGTCATGGCAGGCGTGCCGACAGCAAAGCTTTCAAGCTGCGTCATCGGTTGGCATTCGGCCAGTGTCGCGATCAGCGTCAAGGAACTGCGCGCCATCTCGTCCAGCAGATCGCGCCCGCGCAAATACCCGACCAGACGCAGCTTGTGCAGATTGTGGATGTTCTCCAAGCCTTTGGGGAAATTCGCCGTTTTCACCACGTCCACATTGGTCGCCAAAGACCCGGCCATGATGTTCGTGAACAGGTTTTTGCGCCACCCCATGTCGAGCGGTGCATAAACCTCGCTCCGCGCAGAGCGTTGGCCTTGCGGCATCGGCATATTGGGCGCGTAATTGATGATGGTGCCGTGCCAGATGCCGTCAATCGCGCGTCCGAACCCGGGCTTGACCGAAGCGATGCCGTCCAGCACCCCGAACTTGAGGCGGTTCAACAGGCGCGCGATCATGGTCATTTCAAACACGTGATCAAACTGGGCGGTCGTCACA
>CAZSTP010000494.1:0-1735 GCA_964609325.1 uncultured Novosphingobium sp.
GCGAACCGCTGATCCAGAACGATCCCGCCGACCCGCGCAACCGGCGCATGTCGATCCTGATGACGGGATAATACCTACCGGTTTTGTTCAGGTTCGCGACGCTTAGCCTGAACAGGTTTACACAGTTTACACTGTCCTGGAGAAAAACTCGGGGACCCCGAGGCGGCGAACTTTTCGGGGGCGCAATCGCCCGCGCCCGCAGCGCAAATGCGCTGCGTCAGGGCGGGCTGTGCCGGGGGTTTACGGGTTCAAGGAGCGGGATTGTCTCTACGGATCTGGCGGCGTGTAGGACAGCGGTTTGTTGTTTTGCTTTGGTATCGCGCGGAGGCGCGGAGGCGCGGAGAAGGGTTGATCGTGCAAAGGCACGAAGATGTTGTGAAGGTTTTGGCGTCTTCGCATCGTTGCGCGAACCGGCTTCTTTTATGCACACCCCGTTGGGGTGGGAAACGGTCGGCCTTTTGCTGCATAACGATAGCAATTGGGGTTCAGCGCACCTGCCAGTGGAGTTCGTTGTTCCCGGCTCATCGCCTTTGGTGGGCTAGCCTTGCCTTTTGTAGCACCAAGTGCTACAAAAAAGTATGCCTTCTCCAGTTCATCCTCGCACCTTCAAGTCGGCATGGTTCGCCAAGGCAGCCAAGAAGGCGCGGATTTCTGACGCGATGTTATGCAAGGCCATCGCGCAGGTGTTAGCCGGGCAAGCCGACGATCTGGGCGGCGGCGTGTTCAAGAAGCGGCTGTCGGACAACCAGTATCGTTCGATCATCCTTGCACGGGGACAGAGCTTCTGGGTCTATCAGTACCTGTTCGCCAAGCAGGACAGGGCCAACATCGAAGATGACGAATTGAAGGCGTTTCGCGAACTGGCCAAGGGCTACGCGGCGCTAACAGCCGAGCAGGTCGCAGCGCTGATAGCGGGCAAGGATTGGATCGAAATTTGTGCGGACCTGGGATTTTCAAATGTATAGAGATTCAGGCAAGCCAGAGGAACGATGATGAGCAAGCAGACCTATAAGAGCGATGCCTTCGAAGCGATCCACGGCTCGGCGCGCGCGCTGCACCGCGTGGGCGCGATTACCAAGGCAACCATGCGCGATTTCGACGCAACGTGCCTGTCTGCCCCACCCGCCTATGCGCCCAAGGATATCCGGCGTCTGCGCGAGGCCAACAAGGTCAGCCAGCCGGTATTTGCGCGCTACCTCAACACCAGCGAATCTACGGTAGAGAAGTGGGAGACCGGAGCCAAGCGCCCCAGCGGCATGGCCTTGAAGCTGCTCGCCATCGTCGAGAAGCACGGCCTGCAAGTGCTGGCCTGATCAAATTGCTTTGATACAGCGCCAATTTGAGCAGTTAAGCCCGTTTTTACTGGAACTCGGAGGCGCGGAGAAGGATTGATCGCGCAAAGACGCGAATGCACGAAGAGATTGCGCAAGTCCTTGGCGTCGTCGCGTCTTTGCGCGAACCGGCCTCTGCGATGCACGCTGCGTTGGGGTGGGAAACGGTCTTCCTTTGTGCTGCACGCCGATAGCTATTTGGGTGTTTTCGCACCTGCCATTCGAACTCAGAACTTCTCAATTCTTTGAATTTACGCGTTGCGGCCACCGATTGGTTTGGTACTCCGAGTACATGGCTATTCCTGATTACCAAACTCTCATGCTTCCCGTGTTGTCTGTGGCCGCTGAAGGTGAAACGCGTGTTCCAATTGCCGCCCAGATAATAGCTGACAGGCTGGGGCTTA
>CAZSTP010000495.1:0-1729 GCA_964609325.1 uncultured Novosphingobium sp.
GCTGGACGCCTATCTTGAGACGAAGGCGGTGACCGCGCGGTTGTGACGGGGGGCTAACTCAAGCTTTGCTTTGACTCTTGCGCGCAAACGACTATGTATCATGAATGTAGATACATTCGATTAGGTAAGGAAACGCGCAATGCAGGTACAGGTCAAGAAGTGGGGCAATAGCGCTTCGGTGCGTATTCCTGCCTCGGTATTGGCGGCTGCATCGCTGCGGATCGATCAGGCGGTGGATGTGCGTGAAGAGGGCGGGCGCGTGATTATCGAGCCGATAGCTGAGCCTGCGTTTGATCTGGACGATCTTTTGACTGCGATGACGCCTGAGACGTTCCCCGATGACGTTGATTTCGGTGCGCCTATGGGCAGCGAGGTGTGGTGAGCGCTTACGTTCCGGCCAGTGGCGATATCGTCTGGCTGCATTTCGATCCGCAAGCGGGGCATGAACAGGCGGGCCGCAGACCTGCATTGGTGCTTTCACCCCAGCGTTATAACAAGGCGCGGGGCGTGATGATCTGCTGCCCTATGACCTCGCGGATCAAGGGTTATCCGTTTGAAGTGGTGGTCAGCGCAAATCCGCCCAGCGCTGTGCTGGCCGATCAGGTCAAGTCGCTCGACTGGCGGGCGCGGCAGGCGCAGTTCAAAGACAAGGTGGCCACTGCCGTGCTGGCCGAAGTGCGGGCAAAGCTGAAGGTATTGATCGGGTTCTGAGGGGTCAGTTTCGTTCCTCCCTGCTTTTGCGGAGCACAAGCGGGGAGGTGGCGTCGGCGTAGCCGATGACGGAGGGGTTTTTTGCCCCTCCACCACCCGCTGCGCGGGCGGTCCCCCTCCCCGTTTGTCCTTCGGAAAAACGGGGAGGATAATCAGGCGTTGCCCATCGGGGTGTTGGACAGATCGTGGCTGATCGCGGCGGCGGTGGCTTTGAGGTCTGCGAGGTACATTTCCAGCGCAGCCGATAGCTTCATCGCGGCGACGAAGAAGACCATGGTCATCGCGGCCTGGAAGTGGCCGTTCTTGAAGATGGGGACCGCGATGGAGGAGGTTTTGCCCGGCGTCAGGTTGAAGTGGTTGCGGCCTTGCATGGCATAGCCTTCGGTGCGGATGCGTTGCACATCGAGGCTGACTTCGGCGGTGGCGAGATAGTTGAGATCGATATCTTGCGAGACGCGCATGAAGCGCAGGATCATCTCGCGTTCTTCATCATCGGCGAACGCCATCGAGACTTTGCCCGAGGCGCTATCGAGGATCGGCAGGGTGAAGCCGGGGTAATAGTGTTCGAAGGTGAGTGAGGAATTGGCGTGGGTGCTATCGCGCAGCATCATTTCGCGGCCCACGCGGATGGCGATGGACACCGGCCAGCCAACGCGCGCGGTGAGCGCGACGATATGGGGCCTTGCGATGCGCACGAGTTCATCATCATGCTGGAACCCGGTGGCGAGCGTTTGCACCAGCGCGGTGGGGCGATAGCGTTTGCGCGCGGGTTCCTGTTCGATCAGGCCTTCGTAAAGCAGCGTCTGCACGATGCGGCAGGCGGTGGGGTAGGGCACTTCGGCGGACTTGGCGATTTCCATCATCGACAGCGAACCGTGGCGGTTGATCGCCTTCAGCGCAGCGATGGACCGTGTGATCGAGCGGATTGGAACGCCTTTTTCCATGATGCGAGTCTCCTGAAGCCCTGTGCCGTTGGCGCAGAGTGACAAGAGAATGGCATTTGACCGAATTGTTCAAG
>CAZSTP010000496.1:0-1719 GCA_964609325.1 uncultured Novosphingobium sp.
TCAAGGGCACGCCTGCCAGCGCGGTCGTGCGCGAAGTGCTCGAATCAGCCGTGCGAATGGCGCGGATCGCGCTCGACGATGCGGGCGTTTCCGAAGAGGAGATCAACCGCGCCGAAGCCATGTTCCGCGCAAGTGACAAGGAGCGCCTCAAGCTCCAGATCGAGGCAGGCGATGTGCGCGTCGCGCGGGACCGGATCATCACCACGCCCCAAGGACATGGTGCCTGATCCTTGATCCGGGCGGTTTTCGGGCAATCAGGTTCTTTTCGCTGAACTCGACGGTTGACGAACCGGCAAAAACCCGTAAATGCCCAGCTTCCGCGAGAGCGGGCGCTTAGCTCAGTTGGTAGAGCATCTCGTTTACACCGAGAGGGTCGGCGGTTCGAGCCCGTCAGCGCCCACCATCGTTTTCAATGGCTTAACTGTTGCTTTTGGGCTGCTGCCCCTGTTTGCGACGAGCCCAGCAATCACATAGCTATCACGGCGAAGCATTCCGACCGAAAGGTGTTTGTCGCCGCCACACCAGCCATGTCAGGCTGCCGATCCCAACTATTCCCATGTGCCGCGCAACCTCAACAAGCGGCAGCCCCATTGTTCTCGACCAGCGCGGGATGCAAACTGTCAGGCATGGCGATGTCGATGCTGCTGCGTCGCATGGGCCGCGATGCCATCACCGTCCATGGTTTCCGTTCGACCTTCCGTGATTGGGCTGGAGAAACGACAAGCTTCCCTCGCGAGGTCGTTGAACACGCTTTGGCGCATCAATTGGCCGCCAAGGCTGAGGCTGCCTATCAACGCGGAACGGTCTTTCCGAAGCGCGTGAACCTTATGGCTGCATGGACAGACTATTGCTGCTGAAATAATTTTTACCTCACAACCGAGCAAAGTCCGCCTTGTAGGCGGGCAAGAACTCTGCAAGTTTCATCACACGTCCAGAAGGGGTGATCCCCTGCCAACCGACCTACTCCGGCACCGGTGGCAAAATGACGAGGCCCCTTGGGCAAAAAAAGGAGATCAAATGATGGCAAGTTCTTATGATGATATGGTTGAGAAGCAGGCAGCGGCGGAAGCCCTTGCCTCTACCCTTCTCGCAGATGTCAGAAGTCAGCTGGCCGCGAAGATGCCGGGGCTCGACAGCGTCGGCGCTGATGCGCTGATGCTCAATGCCCTCATCATTCGCGCGGGGCGTCATCGTTATTATTGGCCGACCTTAGAATGGCTAGTGCAAGCAGCTTATCGACACGGCCATCGGCCATACGAAGCACCTCTATTAGGGAGCATCTTCGCTGAGGCAGAGTACCCAAGATACTCCCCTTTCGATCTTTGCCACGATAACGTGCTCGACCTAGAGGAGGAGGATTATATGGCCCCTCTACCTGACCACGCTCGCCCCTTGCGCTTCCTAGATCGAGACCTTTACCAGTGGGAGCTTGAACTGGGCACAAGCAATAAGGACACGCACACACTTCTGCGTGGGGAGGCTCTAGATGAACCAGCCGTTTGAGATCATTTCACCGAATTCGGCGCACATTGTTGAGCGCAACGTCGTACCTCCCATGCATATTTTGCCGGAAAGTCGGCACGACCTAATCGGCATGATCGCATCCAAGATCGCGAGCATCACAACATGGACGGCGAAACGTGCAATCTCGAATTTCAGAGCCTTATGTGTAGATTTCCACTGAGAAGTGACCCGGTAGGGGCATAAATTTCCATTGAG
>CAZSTP010000497.1:0-1715 GCA_964609325.1 uncultured Novosphingobium sp.
GATGAAACCGCAAGATCAATTTGGCAGATTGGTTCAAGCGGCCTACCTCTTTTGTCATGAGGCCATGGGTTGGCCTCATCCGTATAGAGCGGCCCGGAAAACATCGTGGCCAATCGGTGCTCAGGCTCAATCTGCATGTATGAAATCTTGGCCGGATAGCTCCAACGCAGGTGGTCAGCAGCTAAACGAAAGGTCTCGATATGGCTGGCCTGCTCAATGCTGAATGGGCAATTCTTGGCCGCGAAAGCTCTATCAATGGAACGGCAAAATTGATCTGCTCGCTTGATAAGCGCGCGCTCTTTCACCGACGCGGTGGGCAAAATCTTGATCATTCGAAGGGTACTTCGTACCCATTGTCGAACTGTATAGCCTCCATTTTAGGAGAGGTAGCGGCATGGCTGATAATCTTGCTTGGGATTACAACCTGGATAAAGCGAGCGAAATCCTCGAGCGTGCCGACGACAAATGGCGCCCCGCTACGAAGCTGAGTTGCGATAGCCTTAAGGTCGGCTTGGTCAATGTTACCAACGATACGGCGGCTGACGTCCTGAAGCATTGCCAGGCTGTCGAGATAGCCGTGCGATTCCTCGGGATCTTCGTTTTGCCATGCTTCCTGCCAGTTGGAATGGTCAGAAAGTTCAGTCTCATCAAAATCGCAAGTCGCGATGCTGACCTTGTCCTGTTCTGATGAAACCCAAAACCCTTGAAACTTCATTATAGCCCCTTTCATATCATGCCGCCAACGGGTCGATGACTGCCCCTAGTTGGGGACAGCAGTGCTTGTCTCGACTCATTTTCTGCGACCTCTTTTTGTTCTGCTTCAACTGCTGTGCTTCAGATCGTGAGTGATCTGAATGAGCTGAAGCTAAAGGCCGCTGCTTGCGAATGATTAAAAAATATATGTGAAACAATCCGATATCTGTGTAACCTTCCAATGGGCGCGTAAGCAAACCGGGCAGTTCAGTGACGGAAAGCTGCGGTAACGATGGTTCCATCGCTGGCTTCGATCACATAACAACTGCGGTAGCGTTCAAAGCCTTTTACCGCTGCACCGACGTAGCTGTTGAATTTGCGCCATGTCCGTTTCGTGAAGTAAACTGACATTGCTCCACTGCCCGCTGGACGCCGTTCACCAAAATCTAATAAGGCATCGACAACAGCTTGAGGAATTGAGCGCTGCTGCAGGCGGCACAATGCATGAGAAGTCATAGGCGTGTACGCCCCAAAATCACTAACAATCATTACGGCCCCCATCTATCTAGGATTTAAAGTTGTCTGTACGAACTCAGGCAATGAGATGGTTGAGAGCGCTGTGACGCGGACTTGCAGCGTTGATCATTATCCGGTCATCTTACGTCACACGCATTAAACCAAACCTCAAAATTCCAAGTCCGCTGAACAGATTAGCTGAGGTGAGCACTGCGAGTCCGGACTCATTTTTTCCGACCTCTTTCTGTTCTGATTCTGCATCTATGCGTAAAGCCACAAGCTAGCCCACTCGGCAGCCCGACGACCAACGGGCGTTGCACCTGGCGTAAAGGCCAATTCAAGCACCGTTCTGATCGCTTCATTGCGTTGGTCTTCAGAACAGCGCTCATCAAGAAATTGCTCGATGGCTCGATCAAGGCACAGCTCTTTCGGGTCACGAGACGCAGGGAAAGCAATGACATTGGTACCGGAATGTGATGGCGCGATAGCTTGGGCAGACGATGAGC
>CAZSTP010000498.1:0-1702 GCA_964609325.1 uncultured Novosphingobium sp.
AGGGCGCTGGATTTCGGGCCGCCGCCGCGTTCTGGTGGCCGAAGCGCGGTTGATCGATGCCCATGGCGAGGAAGTGGGCCGCGGCACCGGCACCTTCCAGCGTTCACGCATCCCCTTGTCCAGCCTTGATGGTTATAACGCCGGCCTGCGCGCCGCGCTGGGCTGATGGAAACCCGCGTCCCTGCGCATCTTGAAGTATCAGGGCTGCTCCGCATGGCACAGGCTGGCGGCGATTTTGGCATGGTGCTGCATAAGGGGGAACGTGATGGCGGCACGATCCTTATTGTTATGCTGGATAATCAAGGTCTTGGCACGTTGTTTGAGCGGATGCCGCAGTTGGATGGCAGCCGGAAATGGGCGCAAGCAAAGGTTCAAACATCTGACAATAAACAGGAATTTGAAGACTATTTAACCCGCCGTATGGTTCAGGACCCCGACGTGTGGATAGTTGAACTGACTGTCGCAAAAGCGGAACAGTTCATCCGGGACAACCTGTCGCCAAGCTGAACAAGCCTTGACACTACGGCGTTGCACAATAAAGGCACCTGACCGATTTTGCGCAGGCGGTGACGGAAGGCGATTTGGCTGACCGCATTGGCACGCAGACGGGGGGCAACCGACATGGCCCTTCGGCATCTCGCCCCGCACCATGCCATCCGGCCTTGTGCATCAGGGCTTTTTGCCGCGCCATGGCTGGAAGCTCACCGCACTTTGACGACGATGGATGAGCAAGAAATTCCGGTACGCTGCCACGCTGAGCCTGGCTGCGACTTTTATCACAACGCTTCTCAGCACGAGTGGATCCCATGCCAGCGCGCAAGGGTTCAACGCTCCGGTCGCCATTGCGACCACATTTGTCTCCCAGCCGGTTGTCCAGGCCATTGCTTCACCGCAGGCTGATACCGCAGAGCCGCTTCAGGACGCGATTGCCGCCTCCTCGCTGGCCGATCTGGTAGAGAACACCCAAGCCCCCGCCGATCTTTCCAATGAACTGGAATGTCTGGCCGGAGCCATCTTTTTCGAAGCGAAAAGCGAAACACTGGCTGGCCAGCTTGCCGTTGGCCGCGTGATTATCGCCCGTTCGCAATCAGGCCGGTTCCCCGCATCCTATTGCGGCGTGGTGTACCAGCCTTCGCAATTCTCGTTCATTCGTGGCCGTTCCATGCCCGCGATCAACCGCAGCAGTCGTGATTGGCAAGATGCGGTGAAGATCGCGGTGATTGCCGATAAGGGCACGTGGAAAAGCCCGGTTGAAGGCGCGATGTTCTTCCACGCCGCGCATGTCTCACCCCGCTGGGGCAAGACGCGCATGGCCAAGATCGACGGTCATATCTTCTACCGTTGATCGCGTTTTTCACGTGACATGAAAAAGGCCGGTTCCCGTTGTGGGAGCCGGCCTTTTTCGTGGGCAATAAGTTAGGGGTTTCGCGCAGAGGCGCAGAGGAAGCAGGGGCCGCAGAGAGGTTGCGCTTGCAGCAACGCCGCGCTCGATCTCAAGGTTGTCTAAAGTGAAAACCCTGCAAAGGAGAGAAGGGCCTAATGGCCCTTTTTGTCTCAGCGCTCTCTGCTTCCTCTGCCCCTCTGCGCGAAACAAAATGCACCACCGCTTCCCCCCATCGACAAGCTCAGGATGAGGGGGAGGGGGCACACCGATCAATGGCGGAAGTGGCGCATGCCGGTGAAGACCATGGCGAGGCCTGCT
>CAZSTP010000499.1:0-1697 GCA_964609325.1 uncultured Novosphingobium sp.
TATGCGTTCGCCCAGCGTGGCGGCTTGGGGGCGGGCAGGCCGGTTTCGGCGAGGCAATTGGCGCGCAGGGTCTCAAGATCGGGGCCGAAGTTGAACACCGGCACTTCGCCGCGTTCGGTGCGCATTTTGGCGCGCAGGGCTTGGGTGGCGGCATCGTCTACTGTGCCATCGGCGATGACCACGCCATAGCGCAGGGCGCCTTGTTCGGTGACGAGGCCTTGCGCTATTTCAAGCGCGACCAGTGCGGGATCGCGATCCAGCGGATCACCCCAGCCGCCGCCGCCCCAGGTGATGAAGTGCAGGCGGTCACCGGGTTCGACAGGGTAATCCTCGATCTTGTTGCCGACGACAATCTGGGTGCCATCGGCCTTGATCAGGACTTTGCGCGCGCGGGTGCCGGGCTGGCCGCCGTTGACGCCCCATGGCGGCACAAACCAACGGTCATCGTGGATCGCGATGGTGCCGGGTTCGAGGAAGCGATAGACCATATCGATGCCGTTGCCGCCACGGTGCAGGCCAGCGCCGCCCGAATCCGCCACGGTTTCATAGCGTTCGATCACCAGCGGGAAGTAGCGTTCGAGGAATTCGTTGGGGACATTGGTGAAGCCGGGGAACAGCGAGTGGCCATCGGGGCCATCGCCCATCGGGCGGCCCGGAATGCCGCCGAAGCCGATCTGGAACAGCTGGAACCATTTGCCCTGTTTGTCGGTGCCCGCATAGAACAGGTGCGGGCTGGAGGAGAACCCGGCGGCGTTGAGGAATTCGGGGGTCTTCTGGCCGAGCAAGCCGCCGAGGATATCGAACAGGCGGCCCAGCACGTGGGTGCGGCCCGATAGCGCGGCGGGGAACTTTGGCTTGAGCAGCGATCCTTCGGGGATGCGGATGTCGATCAGATCGTAATAGCCATCGTTGAACAGGATCTGCGGATCGAACACCATGATCATGTAAATGCCGAAGAACATGCGCATCATGTTCTCGTTCAGCAGCATGTTGATCGAGGCCTGGCTTTGCGGATCGGTGCCTGCGAAATCGAGCACTACGCGGCCATTTTCGCGCCACATCGTGCATTTGATCTTGTAGGGGCCATAGCCCATGCCATCGTCGCAGATGTAATCTTCGAACGTCACCGGCTCTTCGCTGATCGAGCTGGCGATCAACTGCTTCATCGCGCGGTGATTGCGTTCGAGCAAGAGCGTGGTGGCCGAGGTGAACACATCATCGCCGAAGCGGTCTGCCATTTCGATCACGCGGCGCGCGGCCACGCGGCACGAGGCGATCAGGGCGTTGAGATCGGCCTTGCACCAATCGGGGGTGCGGGTCTGGTGCATGACCAGCTTGATCAGGTCTTCGTTATAGACGCCCTGCTTCCAGATCTTGACCGGCGGGATGCGCACGCCTTCCTGAAAGATGCTGGTGGCGTGGATCGGCATCGAGCCGGGGACCATGCCGCCGATATCGGACTGGTGGCCGAACATCGAGGTATAGGCGATCAACCGGCCGTCCTTGAACACCGGCAGGAGGACGAGCCAATCGTTCGAGTGGCTGATCGCGCCCTGCACCGAATAGGGATCGGACAGGAAGATCATGTCGCCTTCCTCGACCGTGCCATCAAAGCCATCGAGGAACGGGCCGATATAGGACCCGAACTGGCCGACGATCATCTTGCCGGTGTGATCCGCGATCAGCGGAAACGCATC
>CAZSTP010000500.1:0-1693 GCA_964609325.1 uncultured Novosphingobium sp.
TCGTTCCAGGCGTTGAAGCACCGCGTGGCCGATCATCAGGCGAACCTTGTGGCCGCCGAAGGCTTGCTGACCAACGCGGCCTCGCTGGCGGCGGAGGACGGCAAGGCCCTGCTGATGGCGCTTTCGGCCAAGCAGCATATCACGCGCACGGTGGCCGAAATCGCGCGCGATTGTGTCCAGTTGCATGGCGGGGTGGGCTTCACGGCGGAATATGTGCCGCATCTTTATTTGAAGCGCGGCAAGGTCAACGAAGTGCTGTTTGGCACACGCATTGCCCTGCTCGACCGCATTGCAGACATTCTGGAGGCCGCGTGATGAGCGCCACATTCGATATCCTCTCAAAGGTCCATGACGAGCAGGCATTCCGGCAGGAAATCCGCGCGTGGCTGGCCGCAACACTTGATCCCGACTGGCGCGCCAAGTGGCAATCCGCGCGGGAGGACGAATTGCGCGCTTTGCAGACCGACTGGCTGGAAGAGCGCCGCAAAGTGGGCCTGGCCACACCGCACTGGCCAAAGGAATGGGGTGGCCCGGGCCTGCCTTTTTCGTACCAGATCATTGTTTACGAAGAACTCTCGCGCGCGGATGCGCCTGAGCTTGAGATGTTCACGATTTCGATGTTCCATACGCCCGCCACGCTGTTTGAACACGGCACGCAGGCGCAAAAGGACAAGTACCTTGGCGGCATCATCGAGGGTACCGACATCTGGGTACAGGGTTTTTCGGAACCCGGTGCCGGATCAGACCTTGCCGCGCTGCGCACATCGGCGGTGCGCAATGGCGATCACTATGTGGTCAATGGCCAGAAGATCTGGTCGTCCAACGGCATGCATGCGCGCTATTGCCTGCTGCTGGCGCGGACCGATCCCAACGGCAAGCGCAAGCATGACGGCATTTCCTATTTCATCATGGACATGCAGACGCCGGGCATCGATGTGCGCCCGATCCGCCAGATTACAGGCGAGGCCGAATTCGCCGAAATCTTTATGGATGACGTGAAGATTCCGGTCGAAAACCTGATCGGTGCCGATGGCGATGGCTGGAACATAGCGCAGTCAACGCTTTCGACCGAGCGTGGCTTGCTGATCTTCGGCGTGGTGGAGCGCTTGGCCCTGTCGTTCGAAATCGACGGGCGGCAAGCCAAAGATACCTGGATGAAGGACGTGCAATTGCGCCGCGAATATGCCGCGTTCTATGCCGAACTCCAGTCTGTGCGCCTGATGATCCGCGAGTTGTTGCTGGAACTGGAAGCCCATCCGGACAAGGCATCGGCCACTTTGCCCACCTACATCAAGCTGGTTTTCAGCCCGTTCCTGCAGCGTTACACAGAGTTTCTGGTGCGCGCCGAGGGGATCGATGCGTTGAAGTGGCAACCGGCGATTCCGGGAACGGGATATTGCAGCCGTTTGCGGATCATCGATTTCCTGAAAAGCTATGGCTGGACGATTGCGGGCGGTTCGAACGAAATCATGCGCAATATTGTTGCGGAGCGTATTCTGGGCATGCCGCGCCAGTAGGCCGCAAGCGTTGACGGAAAGACAAAGGTGCTTGTGCCGTTTGTAAACGCAGTCGTCGTAAACCCACCCCCAACCCCTCCCTTAAGGGAGGGGAGCGAGACTTATTGAGCCAAAGGCGAAATTAGAGCGTCGTGCGGTATATCTGACCCACCGTGACGGATGCGATTTTGGCCCGT
>CAZSTP010000501.1:0-1690 GCA_964609325.1 uncultured Novosphingobium sp.
TGCCCGCCGCACAGACCGGCGCGCAGGAATTTGAAGAGGCCGAAAGCGCGGGGCCCGATATCCGTTTTCTCGTGCAGGAAAGCGATATCGCCGATTGTTTTTCGAAAGACCGCTCGCAAGAACCGATCGAGGTTGCCCGGCCCAATCTGCGCATGGGCGTCACCCGTGACCAGACCTACGGGCGCATCTTGTGCGGCCTTGGCCAGATCCGCGAAATGCAGGGCAAAAAGGTCATGTTTGATGACCGCTATATCCCGCCCTTGCTCGATATCCGCGCCTCGCGCCCGTTGCGCAACGGCTTGGTCGATATTCTGGGCCGGTGCGAACAGCGCGCCGATGAACTGGCCCTGCGCGCGGTTGAGGCGACTGACGGGGGCGCGGAAACGTTCGCCAGCTTCCTGTTATTGCAGGCTTTGAACCGTTCGATTCCGGTGCTGCGCCATCTCGAATCGCTGCCCGTCGTCCACCCTGAACGGATGTATCAGGAACTGGCCAGCATCGCCGGAGAGATTGCAACACTGGTAAAGCCCGAACGCAAGGCCCCGCCATTGCCGCCTTACGATCACGAAAATTTGCGCGCCACTTTCGAACCGCTGTTCGATTTGCTGCAATCGATGCTGTCGGCGGTGTTTGATCGTTCGGCGATCCAGTTGCCGCTTGAAGCGATGGGGCCGGGCGCGTGGACATCGACGATCACCGACCGCAACCTTTACCAGCACGGCTACTTCTATCTGGCAGTGCGCGCGGCGGCGTCGGTCGATGAAGTGCGCCAGATGTTCCCGGCGGTGGCCAAGATCGGCGCGGTCGAAAAGATGCGCCAGATCGTCGATTCCGCGCTGCCCGGCGTGCCGTTGCGCCACACGCCAACCCCGCCTTCGCAACTGCGCGTGCTGCCGGGCTTTGTCTATTTCGAACTGGATCGCGGCGTCGCCGATTGGCGCGATTTCGCCACGGCCACGGCGCTCGGGCTGCACGTTGCGGGCGATTGGCCGCAACTGCGCATGGAATTGTGGTGCGTGAAAAGGGCCGCGCGATGAGCGCGTTGATCACAAATAGGGAGTGCGCGGTATGAGCGGGGACGGCTCTTCCGATAACGGCAATCGCACGGTTTTCCGGCCATCTCCGCTTTCCGGCATGCGCGGGGGCGGGGGTGTGCAACCGCAACCTTCACCGCTCACACCGCCGCCACCTCCTGCGGGGGCAGGCGGTTGGGGAACGCCGCCGCCGATGACACAACCAGCGCAGCCGCCCGCTGCACCGCCTGTCCAGCCCTCGCACGGCTTTGGAGCGCCGCCTGCGGGCTTTGGCGAACCGCCACCGTCTTTTGCTGCCCCGATGCAGCCAACATCAGGTGGGCGTCGGCTCAACGATGATGATGTGCCCGTCCCGTCGCGCCCACGTGAAACGCGCAGCCCGCTGGTGATTGAAGCAGGGCCGGTGCTCGCATTGGCGGCATCGGTGCGTTCGGGCCGCGCGCGGATTTCGCTGCCCGATTTCCACCGCGAAGCCACCGAAGCTGTCGCCGCTTATGACCGTGCGATTGGGGCTACTTATCCGCAGGAAACGCGGATGCGCGCGCGTTATGCCATTTGCGCCACGATTGATGATATCGCGCAGAACCTGCCGGGTGCAGGCAATGACGGGGCCGAATGGGCGCGGCGCAGCCTTGTCGTCAGCTTCTTTCGCGAAA
>CAZSTP010000502.1:0-1688 GCA_964609325.1 uncultured Novosphingobium sp.
TGGAACATGTCATCGCGCGCAACTTGCGGGTTATAGGTCGCATAGTTGCGGGTGTAGTCTTCCTCGTACTTGTGCGTGGCCGATTTCCAGTTCGCCTCGATTGGCAAGTGGCAGCCCGCACACGATGTGGTCCACGACAAGTGGCAGGTGAAGCAGGCCATATCGTCATCGCGGTGGGCGCGGGCCTCTTTGGCAACGCCGGTGCCGAATTTGTAGACGCCATCATCCGAGGCGGATTTCGCCATCAGCTTGGCGCGGGCGGCCTTGGGATTGAACACCGGCTTGCCGACCGAATCCATCTGGCCCTGATAGCGGGCATCGACCGAGTCTTTGACGAGGCTGACTTGCCACGAAAGGTTGGGATCGATGATCGAGCGCTGGGTCAGCACGCGGCGGCCATCGGCAGCGTTGGACCATTCAAAGCGGCGCTGGCCATCGGCGTTGCGCAGCAGCGCGAGGTTGTTGCCGTTTTCGGGTGCGGCCATGTTCGAAGTGAGCAGCGTGGGATAGGCATCGGGCGTGCCGTGGCAATCCTTGCACCCGATCTCCACCGCATTGGCGACTTCGCCATAGATCAGCCCGTTGCCGTGGCTGTCCTGCGCAAAGTGGCAATCGGCGCATTGCATGCCGAGTTGGGCGTGGATGTCCATCATGTGGACCGCCTTGCCGGGATTGTCCGGACCGGCATCGACAAACTTGCCCTCGCCCGCCTTGCGGAACTTTTCGGGGTCAGCCGGATCGATGATGTGCGCCTTGTCGGTACCATATGTCGCCATATCGCCATCGTCATCAAGCAGGTTGCCGCGACGGTCGCGCTTCAGGATGGCGCGGAAATTCCAGCCGTGGCCGTGGTAATCGGCGAACTGGGTGTCCTTGGCCTGACTGTTAAGATCATAGACATTGCGCAGGAATTCGACATCGCGCCACAGACCGCGCGTGGATGCGCCTTCGGGGTTGCGGTCAAGCACTTCGCGCTGTTCATCAATCGTCGGCTGGAACTGCTTCTTGAAGTACTTGGAATAGTCCTCGTCCGACATGCCGGCAGGGCGCGGGGCACGGTTTTCCGGACCCGGCCACATCGAATCGGCATCGGATTCATAATCCCACATCGTGTAGCCGAGGTAGGAATTGAGGAAGATATTGGGCTGGTGCATGTGGCAGTTCATGCACTGCGCGGTGGGAATAGCCCGCGTGAAGGCGTGGACGAGCGGGTGGCCACGTTCACGATCCTGCATGGCAACAGGGCCGGTCGCAGCGTGATCGTCGCCGTGACCATCAGCCTTTTTCGCATGGCCCTTGGCATCAAGCCCTGCCAGCGCATGCGCCGAGGCCTGATCCATCTTGTCATGGTCCATCGTGCCATGCGGCGCGACGCCCTTGGCCGGAGCATAGACGAGTTGTTCGGCTGACGAGATCGCGCGGGCGCAATCGCCCTCCATATCCGCCGATTGTTCGGGCACCGACTTATCGCCGCCCAGATAACCAAGCTTGCCGCCAAGCACGGTGCCGCGCACCTTGTCGTGATGTTCTTGCCTAGCGGCATCATAGGTGCCGTAAGCGCCCTTGCGGTGCTGGCCTTCGCGAAGGCCGTTGATCGTGGGGTCAGCGGTGATGGTCTGCCCGTCGCGCCCGCACTTGCCGTAGTTCATGGCATGGCGCGGTTCGCGGTCGTTGGCATAGATCACATG
>CAZSTP010000503.1:0-1687 GCA_964609325.1 uncultured Novosphingobium sp.
TTTCGCGAAAGAAGCTGACGACAAGGCTGCGCCGCGCCCATTCGGCCCCGTCATTACCGGCACCGGGCAGGTTCTGCGCGATATCATCAATCGTGGCGCAAATGGCATAGCGCGCGCGCATCCGCGCTTCTTGCGGGTACGCGCCAATCGCGCGGTCATAAGCTGCGATGGCTTCAGTAGCCTCGCGGTGGAAATCGGGCAGTGAAATCCGCGCGCGGCCCGAACGCACCGATGCCGCCAGCGCCAGTACCGGCCCGGCTTCAATCACCAGCGGGCTGCGCGTTTCACGCGGGCGCGATGGAACCGGCACATCATCATCGTTGAGCCGACGCCCGCCCGATTGGGGCTGCATCGGGGCGGCAAAGGATGGTGGCGGTTCGCCAAAGCCCGCTGGCGGCGCACCAAAGCCATGCGAGGGCTGGACAGGCGGGGCAGCGGGCGGCTGCGCTGGTTGTGCCATCGGAGGCGGCGTACCCCATCCGCCTGCGCCAGCAGGAGGTGGTGGTGGCGTCAGCGGTGACGGTTGCGGCTGCACGCCCCCGCCCCCGCGCATGCCGGAGAGCGGAGATGGCCGGAAAACCGTGCGATTGCCGTTATCGGAAGAGCCGTCCCCGCTCATACCGCGCACTCCCTATTTGTGATCAACGCGCTCATCGCGCGGCCCTTTTCACGCACCACAATTCCATGCGCAGTTGCGGCCAATCGCCCGCAACGTGCAGCCCGAGCGCCGTGGCCGTGGCGAAATCGCGCCAATCGGCGACGCCGCGATCCAGTTCGAAATAGACAAAGCCCGGCAGCACGCGCAGTTGCGAAGGCGGGGTTGGCGTGTGGCGCAACGGCACGCCGGGCAGCGCGGAATCGACGATCTGGCGCATCTTTTCGACCGCGCCGATCTTGGCCACCGCCGGGAACATCTGGCGCACTTCATCGACCGACGCCGCCGCGCGCACTGCCAGATAGAAGTAGCCGTGCTGGTAAAGGTTGCGGTCGGTGATCGTCGATGTCCACGCGCCCGGCCCCATCGCTTCAAGCGGCAACTGGATCGCCGAACGATCAAACACCGCCGACAGCATCGATTGCAGCAAATCGAACAGCGGTTCGAAAGTGGCGCGCAAATTTTCGTGATCGTAAGGCGGCAATGGCGGGGCCTTGCGTTCGGGCTTTACCAGTGTTGCAATCTCTCCGGCGATGCTGGCCAGTTCCTGATACATCCGTTCAGGGTGGACGACGGGCAGCGATTCGAGATGGCGCAGCACCGGAATCGAACGGTTCAAAGCCTGCAATAACAGGAAGCTGGCGAACGTTTCCGCGCCCCCGTCAGTCGCCTCAACCGCGCGCAGGGCCAGTTCATCGGCGCGCTGTTCGCACCGGCCCAGAATATCGACCAGCCCGTGCCGCAAGGGCCGCGAGGCGCGGATATCGAGCAGGGGCGGGATATAACGGTCATCAAACATGACCTTCTTGCCCTGCATTTCCCGCACCTGGCCAAGGCCGCACAAGATGCGCCCGTACGTCTGGTCACGGGTGACGCCCATCCGCAAGTTGGGCTGCGCCACCTCGATCGGTTCCTGCGAGCGGTCTTTCGAAAAACAATCGGCGATATCACTTTCCTGCACCAGAAAACGGATATCCGGCCCCGCGCTTTCGGCCTCTTCAAATTCCTGCGCGCCGGTCTGTGCGGCGGGCA
>CAZSTP010000504.1:0-1685 GCA_964609325.1 uncultured Novosphingobium sp.
CGGCAATGGCGCGGTTCACATAGAACGCGGGCAACTGGCACAGCCCCATGCCTGCCAGCGTCGCTTCCACCACCGCCTCGCCATTGTTGCAGCGCCAGCGTCCGCGTGGCCGCAATGTGCGTGGTTCACCATCCACCCGAAAACGCCACACATCGGACGTGGCCAGCAAACATTCGTGGCTCTCCAGATCATCCACCGTTTGCGGCACACCGTGTCGCGCAAGATAGGCAGGCGCTGCGCATGTCACGATGCCGCGCATGGCCACTTGTGTGCGGATCAGGCGGCTATCAGGCAGGGTGCCGGTACGGATGGCCATGTCGAACCCTTCCGATACCAGTTCGACCACGCGGTTGGTCAGGTCCAGATCGACCGAAAGCTTGGGGTATTGCTGCACATAGCCGCGCACGATCGGCGCGATGAACCGCTCACCCAGCGCGGTGGGGCAGGTAATGCGCAATTGCCCTTGCGGCTCGCCTTGCAGGTCAAGCATGGCGATAGCCTCGTCGCGTTCGGCAATCAGGCGGCGGAACTGGTCCACCAGCGTGCGCCCGGTATCGGTCAGGCTGACCGCGCGGGTGGTGCGGTGAAAGAACTGCGCGCCAAGGCTTTGCTCCAGCCGGGCCACCGCGCGGCTGACGTGCGATGTCGATGTGCCCAACCGCTTGGCCGCGGCCACAAAGGTGCCGGTATCGGCCACCGCAACCACTTCATCAAATCCGTCCCAGCGGCTGCTCATTGTTCTCGTCTTGCAACAGTGTTTATCGTAATGGGCAATTTATCAGGTCCAGTGCAATTATGCTATCGCCCCTCTCACGTTTCAGGGAGACAACCACATGAAGACCCGCGCCGCCGTTGCGTTCGCCCCCAAGCAGCCGCTTGAGATTGTCGAGCTTGATCTTGAAGGCCCCAAGGCTGGCGAAGTGCTGGTCGAGATCATGGCCACAGGCGTCTGCCACACCGATGCCTATACGCTTGACGGGTTCGATAGCGAGGGCCTGTTCCCCAGCGTGCTGGGCCATGAAGGCGCAGGCGTGGTGCGCGAAGTCGGCCCCGGCGTCACCTCGGTAAAGCCGGGCGATCACGTGATCCCGCTCTACACGCCCGAATGCCGCCAGTGCAAATCGTGCCTCTCGGGCAAGACCAACCTTTGCACCGCGATCCGCGCCACGCAGGGCAAGGGCCTGATGCCCGATGGCACCAGCCGCTTTTCCTACAAGGGCCAGACCATCTTCCATTACATGGGCTGCTCCACGTTCTCGAACTTCACCGTCCTGCCCGAAATCGCGGTCGCCAAGATCCGTGAAGACGCCCCGTTCCAGTCGGCCTGCTATATCGGCTGCGGCGTGACGACGGGCGTGGGCGCGGTGGTCAACACTGCCAAAGTGCAAGTCGGCGATAACGTCGTCGTCTTCGGCCTCGGCGGCATCGGCCTCAACGTGATTCAGGGCGCGCGTCTGGCAGGTGCGGGCAAGATCATCGGCGTCGATATCAACCCTGATCGCGAGGAATGGGGCCGCAAGTTCGGCATGACCGACTTCCTCAACTCCAAGGGCATGAGCCGTGAAGACACGGTCGCCAAGGTCGTCGAACTGACCGACGGCGGCGCGGACTATACTTTCGATGCCACCGGCAACACCGAAGTGATGCGCACCGCGCTGGAAGCCTGCCATCGCGGCTGGGGCACC
>CAZSTP010000505.1:0-1684 GCA_964609325.1 uncultured Novosphingobium sp.
GTCGTGGGCCAATGCCGCCGCTGCTGCCGAAGCGCGCTTTCCCACCGTCACCGGCTTGATCGAATCTTACGTCAGCAAAGGCAAACTCCCCGGCATGATCGCTGCGCTGGGGCAGGGCAACAACGCCGCGCCGCTGGGAATTGCGCGCGGCATGCTTGCCAAGAACAGCGATGCGCCGGTTGATATGGATAGCCTGTTCCGCATCTATTCGATGACCAAGCCGATCACCGGCATGGCTGCGATGATGCTGATTGATGAAGGCAAAATGCGGCTGGATCAGCCCATCGCCGATTTCATCCCTGCCTTTGCCAAGATGCAGGTGCAGGTCACGCCCGATGGTTCGATCACCGATCTGCGCCCCGCCAAAACCCAAATCACCGTGCGCCACCTGCTTACCCACACCGCCGGGCTTGGCTATACGATCATCCAGAAAGGCCCGATCAAGGACGCCTATACGGCTGCAGGGCTGGTCCCGGCACAAGCCAGCCGCACGCCTGTTCCCGGCCTTGATGCGATCAACCATTTGCCCAGCCTTGCCAAGTTCGCCGAAGTCCTGGCCACGATGCCGCTGGTCTATGAGCCCGGCACGAAGTGGAGCTATTCGCTCGGCCTCGATCTGCTGGGCCGCGTGATCGAAGTCGTCTCGGGCCAGCCGTTTGACCGGTTCCTGCAAGACCGCCTGTTCGATCCTTGTGGCATGAAGTCCACGTGGTTCCGGGTGCCCGAAGCACAAGCCGCACGGTTGACCACCAATTATTTCGTCGCAGGGGGCTTGCTGCTCCCCCTCGATCCGGGCGCAACTTCGGTCTATCTCGATCAGCCGGCCTACCCGTTCGGCGGTGCAGGCCTCGTCTCCTCGCCGCGCGATTATGACCGCTTCCTTGCGATGCTGGCAGGCTATGGCACCATCGATGGCCGCCGGGTGATGAGCGAGGCTGCCGTTCGGATCGGCACCAGCAATCTCCTGCCAGCAGGTGTCGATACCGCAGGCACGTTCGTTAACGGCAACGGCTTTGGCGCAGGCGGCTCGGTCGGCCTGGGCGATGATGCGGGCACGTATGGCTGGGCGGGGGCTGCCGGAACGGTGGGCTTTGTCAACTTGCGCGTCGGCGTGCGCGCCGGGATTTACACGCAGTATATGCCGGCGGATGCCTATCCGATCCACCAGGAATTCTCCAAGGCCGTGCTGGCCGATTACCTCAACAAGAAAGCTGCTGCCTGATGGACACGACAATCGCATTTGCAGGCGAGGGCCTTGATCGCGCCGATCACATTCGCGGCGATGCGGAAAAGCTGGGCGCGCTGATGGATTGGCGCGCGCGGCTGCTGAAGCTGGAGGGCATCGATCCGGTCATCGCGCCCGATGGCGGGCTGGATTGGGGCACGCTGGCCGACGCCGATCCTGCCGCCGAGCTCGTGTTCCTTGGCCTCAAGGACGATGGCCGCGCCTGCTTTGCGCAAGTTACGCCCGCCATCATCGGCAGCGTCGCCCCGCCAAACCCGCGCCTGTGGGCTGCGATGGGCTCGCTCTCGGCGGCTGACCTTGCGATCTATGGCGGCGCGCGCAGCCTTGTGGATTGGCACGCCCGCCACCGCTTCTGCGCCCGCTGCGGTAGCACCACGGTGCTGGCCAAGGGCGGCTGGCAGCGTTCGTGCAGCAACGATGCGTGCAAGGCCGAACACT
>CAZSTP010000506.1:0-1675 GCA_964609325.1 uncultured Novosphingobium sp.
CGGGCGAGCAAGGTCTTGCCGGTGCCGGGGCTGCCGACGAGCAGCGCGCCCTTGGGGATCTGGCCGCCCAGCTTGGAAAAGCGGGTGGGATCGCGCAGAAACTCGACGATTTCTTCCAGTTCCTCGCGCGCTTCGTCAATCCCGGCAACATCATCGAAAGTGACTTTGCCCGAGCGTTCGGTGAGCAGCTTGGCCTTGGATTTGCCAAAGCCCATCGCGCCCGATCCACCGCCCTTCTGCACCTGACGCAGCGCAAAGAACGCAACGCCGAGGATCAGCAGGAACGGCAGCGAATTGACGAGGATATACATCAGCATATTGGGCTGTTCAGCCGCCTTGCCGGCATATTGCACGCCGTTGTCTTGCAGCAGGCGGGGCAGATCCGAATCGCCAGGCACAGGAACGGTGGCGAACTGGCCGCCATTCTTCAGCGTGCCGTTGATCCGGTCAGGCGCGATTTCCACCGAACGGACAAGACCTTCGCTTACCTGGCTGCGGAAGGCCGAATAGGGGATGGTCGTCGCCGCTTCATCGGTGCGCGGGCCGAACATCGAAACCACCAGCAGCAGCGCAAGGAAAACGCCGCCCCACACGAGGAGGCTTTTGATCCACGGGTTACCCTGGGGTTGATCGTCGTTCATCGAAAGTCTTTCCGGATTCGCGCCTGATGCAGCGCTGCGTCTACCAATGTAGGTTTATGCTGGTGAAAGACAATATAACGCAGCATCCGTTTTTGAGCGACCTGTCCTGAGGTCAGGTCCGGCGGTTTGGCGCACGGGTGAAACGCCATGGCCCGCCTGCCCCCCCGCCCGCCCTCACGCCTCTGGCATCACCCTTGACCCCGCCGAGCGTGGAAACCCCGCCGGAGCGCAGGGTTTCGAGCCAGCGGACAAGCTCCGGCCCGCGCGGGGGCGGGGCGGAAAACGCGGCGAGGATACGCTCAAGAACGCGCAAGGACAGGGTTTTGGGCAGATCGGGCGGAGCGTTCCACGTGAAACCTTCTGTGTCTTCAGTGACTTGGGACCACAATTGTGTGGCGGACCAGTCGAGTGCCAGATCGGCTTCGGCGAGGTGATTCGCGGCTGCGGAAAAGCCTTTGGTGTCAAAGACCTGGGCTGACGTCATGGCTTCACGAATGCGCACGCGTTCGTAGTGGTGATCGTGGTTCGACGGATCGTTTGCGGCAGCTATTCCTGCGCTATCAACCACTTCAACCAGTTCGGCGCGGCTCCATTGCAGCAGGGGGCGCAGCAGGATTGTGGTGGCGTTTTGGTGGCGATCGAGGGCAGTAACCGCACGCATCGCGGCAAGACCGCGCAATCCGGCTCCGCGATTGAGGCGCATGACCATGGTTTCGGCCTGATCATCGGCGTGATGCGCGGTGACCAAAGCGGCAAGGCCAAGATCGTGCGCCCACCTGCCCATCGCCTCATAACGGGCGTGGCGCGCGCGTTCCTGCACCGCGCTGCCTTTGGCGAGGGAAAGCGTGAGCGTGGTGTGGGCAATGCCGCGTTCGGCGCAAAGCTTGGCAACCATCGCGGCTTCACCGGCGCTTTCAGGGCGCAGACCGTGATCGACGGTGACGACGCAGAAGTTGCGCGGCGCAACTTCGCAAGCGAGCAAGAGCAGTGCGAGGCTATCGGGCCCGCCCGATACCGCCAGGCCGACTTTGCCC
>CAZSTP010000507.1:0-1669 GCA_964609325.1 uncultured Novosphingobium sp.
TGATCACCCAGCAGGAAAAGTACAACAAGGTGATCGACGCCTGGAGCCGTTGCGGCGATCAGGTGGCCAACGCCATGATGGAAGAGCTGAAGGCCTCGCCGATCGATCCCGAAACGGGTCGTCAGAAGCCTATCAACGCGATCTACATGATGAGCCACTCGGGCGCGCGTGGTTCGCCAGCGCAGATGAAGCAGCTTGCCGGTATGCGCGGTCTGATGGCCAAGCCTTCGGGCGAGATCATCGAAACGCCGATCATCTCGAACTTCAAGGAAGGTCTGACCGTTCTTGAATACTTCAACTCGACTCACGGCGCGCGTAAGGGCCTTGCCGATACCGCGCTCAAGACGGCAAACTCGGGTTACCTGACCCGCCGTCTGGTCGACGTGTCGCAAGACTGCGTTGTGATCGAGGAAGATTGCGGCACCGAACGCGCGCTGGAAATGCGCTCGATCGTGCAGGGTGGTGCTACCATCGCCTCGCTTGGCGAACGCATCCTTGGCCGCACGCTGGCCGAAGACCTTGTCGAAGCCAAGACCGGCCAGATCGTTGCGTACAAGGGCGATCTGCTTGACGAACCGGCGATCACCCGCATCGAAGCTGCCGGCTTCCAGTCGGCGCGCATCCGCTCGCCACTGGTCTGCGAAGCAACGCAGGGCGTTTGCGGCAAGTGCTACGGGCGCGATCTGGCGCGCGGTACGCCGGTTAACATCGGTGAAGCTGTCGGCGTTATCGCTGCGCAGTCGATCGGTGAACCGGGCACGCAGCTCACCATGCGTACGTTCCATATCGGTGGTGCGGCACAGGTGAACGAACAGTCGCACCTGGAAGCGATCAGCGATGGTACCGTGATTTATCGCGATATCCCGACGATCACCGACAAGCGCAACCGTCGTCTGTCCCTGGCGCGCAACGGTGAAATCGTGCTGATGGATACCGATGGCCGCGAACGCGCGATCCACCGTGTCCCTTACGGTACGCACCTTATCCATGAGAACGGCGCAACCGTGTCTCAGGGCGATCGTCTGGCCGAGTGGGATCCGTTCACCACGCCGGTTATCACCGAAAAGCCCGGTATCGTGCGCTATCAGGACCTTGTCGATGGCAAGACCCTGACCGAGCAGACCGACGAAGCCACGGGTATGACCAGCCGCGTCATCACCGAAAACCGTTCGATCAACCGCAGCAAGAAGGAGGACCTGCGTCCTCGTCTGACCCTGCTTGATGACGATTCAGGTGAAGCAGCACGTTATCTGCTCGCCGTGGGCACCACGCTCTCGGTCGAAGATGGCCAGCGCGTCGAAGCGGGTGAAATCCTCGCCCGTGCATCGCGCGAAGCTGCAAAAACCCGCGACATCACCGGCGGTCTGCCGCGCGTTGCCGAACTGTTCGAAGCGCGCAAGCCCAAGGACAATTCGATCATCGCCAAGATTGCCGGGCGCATCGAATTCGTGCGGGACTACAAGGCCAAGCGCAAGATCGCGATCATTCCGGAAGAGGGTGAACCGGTCGAGTATCTGGTGCCGAAGAGCCGCGTGATCGACGTGCAAGAGGGCGACTATGTCAAAAAGGGCGACAACCTGATCTCGGGTTCGCCTGATCCGCATGACATTCTGGAAGTCATGGGTGTTGAGGCTCTGGCCGAATACCTCGTGGCAGAAATCCAGGAAGT
>CAZSTP010000508.1:0-1666 GCA_964609325.1 uncultured Novosphingobium sp.
TCGCTTTGCCGCATGGCAAGATGCAACGCCTCGCCGCAGATTGCCGGTGAAACGCCCCTGAACGCAAAGCTGGCCAGCGCCTGCTCGCCCAATTCGCGCCGGGCAAGATCAAGCAGCAGGCTGGCCACCAGCGGCCCGTGAACCACCAGCCCGCGATAGCCCTCAACCCCGGTGGCATAGGCCCCGTCATAATGGATCCGGTGGCTGTTGAATGTCAGCGCGGAATAGCGGAACAGCAGCGGCTCGGATGGAACCACCTCGCGCGCCGCATCCCATCCGCTTGCATCGAAGCGCCCCGAACCCGGCGGTGGAGGGACTAGCGCCGCACCCTGCGCCGAAGCCTCGCGATAGACCAGCGATTGGGCTTCACGCACCACCAAAACGCCACCACATGACGTTTCGTGTTCCACTTCGGCAAACACCAGCGGCCCCGTGCCGCCCTGCTTGGGAGTGATTGATTTCACACGAGAAACGCGCTCGATCGCAGCGCCGATCTGCAAGGGCACCAAAAACTCCACCCTGCCCGCCGCCCACATCCGGCGCGGCAAAGACAGCGGCGGCAGGAAGCTTTCCGGGCTGTCATCACGCGCCGGATGCCCGTCATCCCCCAGCCGCGCGGTCGGCGCATCAGGCACGCAAAGGCACCAGTGCAAGCCCTGCGGCACCGCGCCGCCTTCGGGCACTTCGCGGTCCAGAGTGGAGCACCACCGCTGCACCAGAGCAGCCCCCAGGCTATCGTGGCGAACTTCCTCGCGGCCGATCCAAGCGTCCCACGCGCTCATGCCGCGCCCGCCGTTCCTACGATTCCGGCATCGATCAACCGGCCAATCTCGCCCGATGACAGGCCCAGCCGCCCGGCCAGAACTTCCTCGCTATGCTGCCCGTTGCGCGGGGCAGACTGTGGTTCGCCACGCTCCTGCTGCGGCACCGTGGCAAAGGGGCCTGCCGCCGGATAATCAAACCCGCTGGGATTGCCGGCCTGCCCGAACATCGGGTTATTCTTCACCAGCACCGGATCATGCACGGCATCCAGCATGGTGCGATAGGGCGAATGCACGATCCCGCCTGCATCAAACGCAGCCGCCAGATCGGCATGCGTCCGCGCGCCGATAGCCGCCTCGAACACAGGGAACAGCGCATCGCGGTGGGTAAAGCGCAAGCCATCATCCCTGGCAAAGCTCACGCCCCGCTCCGCCTCGATCCGCGCCACGGCATCGCCAATCCCTAGTGCTGCCACAAGGTTGCTCCACTGGCGCGGGGTTACCACTACGATCATCGTGCGCTGCCCATCAGCGGTCACAAAATCGCGGCCAAACAGGCCATAGACCGTGTTGCCAAGGCGCGGACGGTTGCCCCCGCCATAGAGCACCTCGGCAATGCCGCCCAGATTGGCCACCGTACCAATCGCCACATCCGAAAGCGGCACGCGCACTTCGCTGCCCTCACCCGTCACACTGCGGCGCTGGATCGCTGCCAGCAGCGTAAAGGCCGCATAAGCGCCTGACAGCAGGTCCCACGCGGGCAGGACGTGATTGACCGGATCGGGGCCTGCACCGGTCATCATCGGATAGCCGACAGTGTTGTTGATCGTATAGTCCAGCGCCGGACTGCCATCGGCCCAGCCCATCACCCGCACCGTCACCAGATCAGCCCGCCCTTGCGCCAG
>CAZSTP010000509.1:0-1657 GCA_964609325.1 uncultured Novosphingobium sp.
GAACCGATGATGGCGATCTTGAACTTGCGCGGCAGGTAATCGAATTCCGGATGGAACGTCGACCACTGGCGCAGCAGCTCGGCATAAGGGCGGGGATCAACCAGCTCATCGGCAGCCGCGCCCGCGAATTGATCGGACGTGGTGTTGCGGATGCAATTGCCGCTGGTCTGGATCGCATGCATCTCGACCGAGGCGAGATCGGCGAGGATATCGGGTGCGTCTTCCAGCTTGATCCAGTTGTACTGGATGTTCTGGCGCGTGGTGAAGTGCCCGTAACCACGGTCATATTTGTCCGCGATATCGCCCAGCATCCGCATCTGGCGGCTGCTCAGCGTGCCATAGGGGACGGCGACGCGGAGCATGTAGGCGTGGAGTTGGAGGTAGAGACCGTTTTTCAGGCGCAGCGGCTTGAACTGGTCTTCGGTGATTTCACCGGCGAGGCGGCGCTGCACCTGATCGCGGAATTCCGCGACGCGGGCATCGACCATGGATTGGTCATAGTTATCATACTGATACATGTCAGATCACCCACTTTGCGGCGGCTGGATCGCCAGGCTTGAGCGAGAGGTCCATCCGCACGGTTGGGCCCAAAGCGCGGACGCGTTCCTTGATATGGGCAGGCCGCACCCCTTCAGAGGTGGTTTCTGCATCGATAATGTGGGTGTCTGTGACCACTTGTGTGGCGTTTTGCTGCGCGATGATGGCTTCACCGTCATCGCCGACGGCCACCGCATCGTTCACAAAGCGCGACCAGCCCTGACCGGTCCACCAGATCACATCGCCGGTGCGCAGATCATTTCCGGTGATGATCTTCATACCGCCATCTCCATCACTTGCTTCAATTCCATCATGTCTCCCCGGCCTGCCACTTCACCGATGATGATGAGGGCAGGGCTCTTGACCTTGTTGTTTGCCACAACCGCACCGAGGCCCGCCAAGGCCCCGCGCAGCACGCGCATTTCAGGACGCGCGGCGCTTTCAACCACGGCGACCGGCATATCGGGCGCAAGGCCGTCAGCCATCAATTTCTCGGCAATGGCATCAGCCGTGGCGACGCCCATGTAGATCACCAGCGTGCGGCCGATGCCTGCAAGGCCGGCCCAGTTCTGATCGGTCAGTCCCTTGCACTGGCCCGCCACGAAAGTGACGATGCTGGCGCTATCGCGGTGGGTAAGCGGGATCATGGCCGAGGCTGCCGCGCCCATTGCGGCGCTGATGCCGGGGACGACCTGCACCGGCACGCCAGCGGCAAAGCAATCTTCGGCCTCTTCCCCGCCGCGCCCGAACACGAACGGATCGCCGCCCTTCAGGCGCACGACATCATGGCCCGCCAGCGCCTCGCGCACGAGCAAGGCATTGATATCGTTCTGTTGCATCGTGTGGCGCGAGCGCTGCTTGGCGACCGAGATCATCCGGCAGCCTTTGGGCGCCATGGCCAGGATCGCGGGATCAACCAGTCCATCGTGGACCAGCACCTTGGCGTTCATCACCAGACGCGCCGCGCGCAGCGTCAGCAAGTCCGGATCGCCAGGGCCAGCGCCGACAAGGAACACGGTTCCGATTCTTGAAACGGGATTGCTCATGAGGCGCAGATGGGGGCTGGCACCGCAAGTGACCAGCGAGAATGGATTGTCGCGGCCCTAGATCAACTTTAGCG
>CAZSTP010000510.1:0-1654 GCA_964609325.1 uncultured Novosphingobium sp.
AAGCCGATGAAGGCGGGCCAGATGCGGAACAGGAACGAGCCTGCGAGCGGGCCGGTCCATGTCTGGCGCAGCGCGGTGGACAGATTGTAATGCTGGCTGGTGTGGTGATTGACGTGCGACGCCCAGAACCAGCGCACGCGGTGGGCGCTGCGGTGGAACAGGTAGTAGTTGAAATCATCGAGCACAAAGCACAGGCCCCACGCCCACCATGTGACGGGCACCGTGGCGACGCGATGTTCATAGAGCCATTGTGCGGCGGCAAAGATGCCCCCTGCGGCCAGTGCGCCTGCCACCGTGCTGCCAAGGCCGAGGGCCAGGCTGGTGAGCGTATCGCGTGGTTCATACTTTTCGGGATGGTGGCGCGCGGCCCAGACCATCTCGACAAGGATCAGCGCCACGAAAAACGGCACGGCATATGTCACGACATCGATCGGCGTCATTAGGGCAGGCTTCATTTCTGGGCATTTCCTAAACGGCGCAGGCTGGCGGCCCAGACTTGCGCCTGATCGCCCAGATCGAGTGTGACCGTGCCGAAGTGTTTGTCTTGTGTGGTGATGGTGAGGAAGCGGCCATCGAGGCGGATACCGGCGTGGCTGGTAATCTCGCGCGCGGCAAAATGGCTGCCGTGCTGGCGGATCAGCATCACGCGATCATGGGCATCGCGCACCAAAGCGCCGACCTTTGCGCGGTCCAGCACAACCGCCGTGGCATCAAAGCCGCAGATCGCCTGATCGGCCAGAGCGCGGGCGTGATCCTCATCGGCAATGCGCGGATCGCCACCGAGCCCGAGCCTGCGCGCCAGCCAGCCGAGCGCGAGGATCGCGATCAGCGAGGCGATGAGTTGCAGCGCGAGCCCGAGGCCCGGTATGGTATCAACGTCAGGCAAGGGAACGCTTATCCGGCCTGGGCAGCGAGCATATCCACCGTCGCGCGGATGGGGGCGATATCATAGCCTGCACCGGCGGCCTTGGCGGCGATCTCTTCCGGATCGAGGCCTGCCTTGGCCTGCGCCAGCGCCCAGAGCAGGGTGGAGCGCGTGCCCGAACGGCAATAGGCCAGAACCGGCGCATCGCCTGCTTGCGCCAGCGCCTGCTGCATGGCTTCGACTTGCGTCATCGAAAAACCGGCGTGGGTTACCGGAATGGCGACATAGACCATGCCGGCCGCGAGAGCCGCAGCCTCGATATCGGGGCCGGGGGTCTGATCATCGGATTCATCCTCGGGCCGGTTGTTGATAATCAATCCGATGCCAAGCGCCTTGGCATAGGCGACCTCGGCCAGCGTGATCTGGGGGCTGGCGAAGGTTTTATCGTCAATCTTGCGGAACATGGGGGCAAAGTCCTGATCACCAAAAGCATTGCGCACCTTGTGCCCAAAGGCCGCTGGCGGGGCAAGCCTTGGCGAAATCGAAAGCAAAAATGGCAGGAAAGCCACAGCTTATAGGGTAAAATAAAGCCCAAGTGACGATTCCGTTCGCGCTCTTCTTTTTTTAGGTTATAGTCTTACGCGCAAAGGAGACCTCCGGCCCATCAAAGTCCGGTAGTGATTCCTTCGTCGTGCCGCTGGTCCCCGCGTCCGGCCTGCGGTGCCGTGAAGGTAGGGGCGGATTGAAGGTCTATTGATTTCTATGGGTTTTGACAGAGGGCGGCGCGGT
>CAZSTP010000511.1:0-1653 GCA_964609325.1 uncultured Novosphingobium sp.
GGGCTGCGGGCATTGTCATTCCCGCCTTTGCCCGTCTTCGCATCACACCGATCATTGGTTTTATCTTGGTGGGCCTGGCCGTCGGTCCGTTCGGGCTCGGATCGCTGGTTTCGCAGTATCCCTGGCTCTATCACGTCACGATAAGCAATCCTGCAGCGATCACACCATTTGCCGAATTCGGCATCATCCTGCTGCTGTTCGAAATCGGGCTTGAGCTATCGTTCAATCGCCTTTGGGACATGCGCCGCCTGGTGTTCGGACTTGGGGCAATCGAACTGGGCGTGTCAGCGCTCCTGCTGTCGATCGTACTGATCGGCACCGGCCTACCCATCAGCGGCGCTTTCGGACTGGGTCTGGCGCTTGCGCTCTCGTCCACCGCTCTGGTCCTGCCCATTTCGGGCACGCAGGGCCCGGTCGGGCGTGCAGCGCTTGCCATGCTGCTGTTCGAAGATATCGCGTTGGTCCCCATCATCTTCCTGCTCGGCGCATTCGCCCCGCTGGCCGCGCAAGATGCTGGTCCGGGCATCGGTGAAACCCTGCTTTATGGCGCACTTGTGGTTGCCGCGCTGCTCGTCTTCGGACGGTTGCTGCTGCCCCGTCTGTTCGCCCAAGCGGCGCAAACCAAAAGCCCCGAACTCTTCCTTGCTGCCACGATGCTGGTGGTCATAGCCTCGGCGCTGTCCACCTCGCTGGTGGGCCTCTCGCCGATTATGGGGGCGTTGCTGGCAGGGTTGCTCATTGCCGAGACCGAATACCACACCGAGGTAGAGGCGATCACCAAGCCGTTCAAAGGACTTGCTCTTGGTGTATTTCTGATCACCATCGGCATGGGCATCGATCTGCGCGTGGTCTGGGCAGAAATTGTCCCGCTCACCATTGCCGTTCTGGGGGTCGTCATCCTCAAGGCTGTGGTGACCGGTATCGCCTTGCGCGCAATGGGCAAAGAGCGTGCAACCGCGCTGCAGACCGGCATCCTGATGGCCAGCCCGTCGGAGACCACGCTGATTGTGCTCACCGCCGCTGCAGAAGCCACACTGATTGACCGCGATACCGCGCAATTCTGGCAGATCGTCACCGCCATCGGCCTGACGATCACGCCCATGCTCGCCACGCTCGGCGAGACATGGGCAGGACGCCTGCACAAGGACACACCCGACACCGCGCAAGCCCCGGTTGTGGCCGGGGACGAGGCAGATCGCGTGGTGGTGATGGGGTTCGGCCGTGTCGGTCGGCTCATATCCGAAATGCTCACCGTCCACGGTGCCCCTTGGCTCGGCATCGATAGCGATCCGCTCATCGCCAAGCTGGCCCGCAAGCAAGGCCTGCCGGTGGTCTTCGGCAACATCGACAGCGAAACCGCGATCCAGCGCCTCGGCCTCGACAATGCCCGGGCGATGATCCTGACGATGGACGAACCCGTGCTAATCCTGCGCATGGTCAAGCGGCTGCGCGCAGCCCACGCCGACCTGCCGATCATCGTGCGCGCGCGCGATGCTGCCCACGCCGCCGCGCTCTACAAGGCAGGCGCGAGCCATGCGGTGCCTGAAACGCTCGAAAGCTCGCTGCAACTATCCGAAGCGGTGCTGGTCGACCTCGGGTTCCCGATGGGCCCGGTCATCGCATCGATTCACGAAAAGCGCGACGAATTCCGCC
>CAZSTP010000512.1:0-1651 GCA_964609325.1 uncultured Novosphingobium sp.
ACGTCCTGGCCTTCTTCGTCGCGGAAGTATTCTGCCATGGTCAGACCCGACAGAGCAACGCGGGCACGCGCGCCCGGAGGCTCGTTCATCTGGCCGAACACGAGCGCAACCTTCGAACCGTCTGGCGTTGGATTGCCGTCAGCGTCCTTGGCGATAACGCCTGCGTCGAGGAATTCGTGGTACAGATCGTTGCCTTCGCGGGTGCGTTCACCGACGCCTGCGAAGACCGACACGCCGCCGTGACCCTTGGCGATGTTGTTGATCAGTTCCTGAATGAGAACGGTCTTGCCAACGCCTGCGCCGCCGAACAGACCGATTTTGCCGCCGCGTGCATAGGGCGCGAGCAAGTCGATGACCTTGATGCCGGTCACAAGGATCGCAGCTTCGGTCGACTGGTCGATGAATTCAGGAGCCTTGGCGTGGATCGGGGCGGTCTTGGCCGCGCCAACCGGACCACGTTCGTCAATCGGCTCACCGATCACGTTCATGATGCGACCCAGCGTCATCGGGCCGACCGGCACCGAGATCTGCGCGCCGGTATCGCGAACCGACTGGCCACGGGTCAAACCGTCGGTCGAGTCCATTGCGATGGTGCGTACGGTGTTTTCACCGAGATGCTGCGCAACTTCGAGAACAAGGCGGTTGCCGTTGTTGTCGGTTTCAAGCGCCGAGAGGATCGAAGGCAGTTCGCCGTCGAAGGTCACGTCGACGACGGCGCCGATGACCTGGCTGATCTTGCCGGTGGAGGTGAGCACGGTGGCCATGGTTGTTTCCTTGCCTTCTATCTCTGTCGTCAGAGCGCTTCAGCGCCAGCGATGATTTCGATGAGTTCGGTTGTAATCGCGGCCTGACGGCTGCGGTTGTATTGGATGGTCAGCTTCTGGATCAGTTCGCCTGCGTTGCGCGTGGCGTTGTCCATTGCGGTCATCGAAGCGCCCTGTTCCGAAGCTTCGCGTTCAAGCAGCGCACCGAACACCTTGGTGGTGACATAGCGCGGCAGCAGCTCTTCAAGGATTTCTTCCTCGCTTGGCTCATACTCGACCACGGCACCGGCTTCGCTGGTGGCGGCAGGGGCAGGGACCGGGATCAATTGCGTGGTGACCGGGTCTTGCGCCAAGGCCGACTTGAACACCGGAGCGATCAGGTGGGCAACGTCGAACTTGCCGGCTTCGAACATGGCGATCACTTCGCGGGCGATGGCGCTGGCTTCATCGAAGCCGGGCGTACGCACGGTGCTGGTGTCAAAGTTCTCGGCGATGGCATTGGGGTAATCGCGCTTGATCGGCGCGCGACCCTTTTTGCCGACAAGGTAGAAGATGACTTCCTTGCCTGCAGCTTCGAGCGCACGGGCCTGAAGCTTGGCTTCCTTGACGATGTTCGAGTTCAAACCGCCGCACAGGCCCTTGTCGGTGTTGACGACAACGAGCAGGTGACGCTTGTCTGATCCGGTTCCGCGCATCAGCAGCGGGCCATTGTCCTGGCCTGCAACCTTTGATGCCAGGCTGCCCATCACTTCGGCCAGACGGCTGGCATAAGGACGTGCAGCTTCAGCCGCAGCCTGCGCCTTGCGCAGCTTTGCCGCCGCAACCATCTGCTTGGCCTTGGTGATCTTCTGGGTCGACTTGACCGAGTTGATGCGGCCCTTGAGTTC
>CAZSTP010000513.1:0-1650 GCA_964609325.1 uncultured Novosphingobium sp.
TCCGGCTGGAAGCCGAGGCCCGCGCCGAGGCCATGCGCGCCATTACCGAATTGAGAATAGACGCGCACGATCTATGGCTGGCGGACTGAATGGCAGGGGCTTCGAGGTCTGTGCAGCTGCCGCAGGAAGAGCGGTTCAATGCCAAAGACGACAGCGGGCCTCTGCTGCCTCGATTACATGCTGGCGCGCGATCCGGTATCCGATCGCGCACCACATCCCACAACTGGCGAACAGAAAAGCAGAGACGCGATCAATCTTTCCAACTCTTCGTGGCAAGACGCACCGTTACTGCGGGCGCCAGACTTTCCGCATTCTCGCCGAGGGCAAAACTGTAGCTCCCCCCGGGTAGCGTCCAGCCTTGGCCGTTCCAATCGGCAAGCAAGCGCTGGTCAATGGGCACAACGACCTTGCGGCTTTCACCGGGCAGCAGTTCGACCCGCTTGAAGGCGGTAAGACGCTGCATGGGCCTTCCGTCACGGCTGACAAGATAAAGTTGCGCAACATCCGCGCCTGCACGGGTCCCTGTATTTGTGATGGTGAACCTGGCCGATTTACCGTCGGTTTTCAGATCCGTTGTCGCAAATGTCGTATATGACAGGCCAAAACCGAACGGGAACAAAGCCTTCTTGCCTATGCGCGCATTCCAACGATAGCCGAGATCCGATCCCTCGATATCGTAGTTTACCTTCAGTTCGATCGGAACTACGGCTCCCGGGCCAATAACTTCCGGCTCAACCTTGCCAAAACCGTCAACTTTCGGGCGCGGAAGATCGCTTTCGCTGCGCGGGAAAGTGATCGGCAAATGACCTGACGGGTTGGTATGTCCGAATAGTACCGAAGCAATGGCTTCGCCCCCCCTACCGCCGGGATACCAAGCCGATATCACCGCGGCGGTTTTTTCGAGCCAGGGCATCAATACCGGGTTGCCAGATTGAAGCACCACAATCGTCTGCGGATTGGCTTCAGCAACCGCTGCAATCAAGGCATCCTGTCCATCGGGCAGGGTCAGATCGGGCTGATCGACAGTTTCGGCTGCCCATTTGCGAGCAAATACGATCACCACATCGGCAGACTTCGCTGCGTCAACAGCTTCAGAGATATAGCGTCCGTTGCGGAATGAAACGGTTGCATGCGGGGCCAGATTGCGAATGGCCTTGAGCGGAACCGAGCGATGATATTGCTCGGAGATAAAGAGCGATCCGGGACCTTCACCGCCCTGCGTTATGTTCGCCGCTGGCCCGCCCTGCAAATGAACCTGGCTTGATCCAGCCCCCGAAAGCACGCCGGTATCTGCGTAGCCACCGATCACAGCGATACGTTTTGCCGAAGCCGCCAACGGAAGTGCGCCTCGCTCATTGCGCAACAGAACAATGCCCTGCTTGGCCAGTTCCAAAGCGACTTCACCATGCGCATCGAAATCGATCACACCGCCTGGTTTGGCAGGATTGCTATCAAGGCCATGCGCGTAAATGCTGCGCAAAATACGAAGATTCATATCGTCGCGCCGACGCGCATAAGCCGGATCAGAGCGGGCCGCTTCGGCCAGCCTATCACCAAAGAACACTGCCGGATCAAGTTGCTCGCCCGATTGCTGGTCTAGACCCTTCAGGGCAGCATCTAACCCGGGCACCGCCCCCCAATCAGACATGA
>CAZSTP010000514.1:0-1646 GCA_964609325.1 uncultured Novosphingobium sp.
CCTACGAAGGCCGCGAGGACGAGATCAACACCTGCATCGGCTGCAATCAGGCCTGTCTGGACCATACGTTCAGCGGCCAACTGGTATCTTGCCTTGTCAATGCGCGGGCTTGCCGTGAAACCGAGATCGCCATTCGTCCAACGCCCGGTCCCAAGCGGATCGCTGTGGTGGGGGCTGGCCCTGCCGGCCTGGCCTATTCAACCATCGCGGCTGAACGTGGCCATAGGGTGACGTTGTTTGATGCCGCTGATGTGATCGGCGGGCAATTCAACCTTGCCCGCCGCGTGCCTGGCAAAGAAGAGTTTGAAGAAACGCTGCGGTACTTTGGCCGGATGATCACGCTGCATGGCGTTGATTTGCAGCTTGGCACGCATGTGGAGGCGGAAGATCTTATCGGTAAGGGCTTTGACCAGATCGTGATCGCAACCGGCATCAGGCCGCGCATGCCCGCCGTCGAAGGGATCGGGCACGCCAAAGCCGTGAGTTACATCGATGTGATCACGGGCAAGGCAGAGGTCGGCCAAAGCGTGGCGATCATGGGCGCAGGCGGGATCGGGTTCGATGTGGCCGAATTGATCACGCACGCCGGGACGTCTGCTGCGCTCGACATTGATGTATTCGCCAAGGAATGGGGCATCGATTTTCACAACCATCCACGCGGTGGGGTGACTGGCGTAGAGCCCGTTGTCGCGTCCAGCGGTCGCGAGGTTTTTCTGCTTCAGCGAAAAAGCAGCGCGGTTGGCAAAGGGCTTGGCCGCACCACGGGCTGGACGCATCGCATCACGCTTCAGCGGCGCGGCGTCCAGATGCTGGCGGGCGTTGAATACCGGCGGATTGATGATGACGGCTTGCATATCATCGTTGATGGCGCAGCGCGGACTCTGGCGGTGGACACGGTGATTGTTTGTGCAGGACAAGATCCTGCGCGGGGCCTCTATGACGAACTGGCGGCGCTCGGAGCCGATGTGCAATTGATCGGAGGTGCGTTTGAAGCGTCAGAACTCGATGCCAAGCGCGCCATCAAGCAGGCGACCGAACTGGCGGTGGCGGTTTAGGGTTCCATCCGACCAGATCAACTGCCCGGTGCCAACGCTGTGACACCGGGCCTTTGCAGCCTTAAGGTTTCGCTGTCAGCATCGGATATTTGATGCCGAGCTGATCGAGGTATGTCGGATACTTGGCCGGATCATAGTTGAACTTTTTAAGCTCGGGCCGGATGCGCTCCATCAATTCCTTGTTGAGATGGATGGCGGGCTGATCTTCAGGGGTCAGTACCGGATCGTACTTTTCATCCTTCATCTGCACGGTCTTGAAATAGGTCTTGGCATCGCTGACCAGCTTTGGCGTGGTCATCACATCCAGCACGGTCATTGCCACTGCCTTCGCCCCGGCAACCGCGCCCTTGTGGGCCACCGGTGTTGCCATTGCGATAGCCGAGGTGACGTTGTGGCCGATCATGCTGGGGATGTTGGACGGGAAGCGGATGGTGATCGTGGGCACCGTCCACATGATATCGCCGATATCGTCAGAGCCGCCGCCCATCGAAGGCGTGCGCGTCTCCGGTGTCGAGAGCGGCTCGATCGTATCTTTGAGCGGTGCGATCTTGAACTTCAGCGATTCCTGCACGGCCTTGGTGAAGGCCTGAT
>CAZSTP010000515.1:0-1639 GCA_964609325.1 uncultured Novosphingobium sp.
GATTGCGGACGCGGCGGCGGCGCAAACTTGGCAATCGCCTCGATCAGATCGATCACGCCAAAGTTCTTCAGCGCCGATCCGAAATAGACCGGCGTCAGATCACCATTGCGATAGGCTTCCAGATCAAATTCGGGATAGCCCGCGCGCGCCAGCTCGATTTCCTCGGCAATATCGTCCGGAATATCAACGGCAGGCTCAACCTTGCCCAGAAACTCGCGACTGTCGCCTTCAGGCCGCGCAATCGTTTCGTCGGCAAAGCTCATCACGCCTTGAAACACGCCGCCCATGCCGATCGGCCAGGACATCGGCACGACATCCAGCGCCAGCGCATCGGCCACTTCGTCCAGCGTCTCGAACACAGACCGGCCTTCGCGGTCCACCTTGTTCACAAAGGTAATGATCGGCACCGACCGCAAGCGGCACACCTCGAACAGCTTGCGCGTCTGCGGCTCGATGCCCTTGGCGGCATCGATCACCATGATCGCCGAATCGACCGCGGTCAGCGTGCGATAGGTATCTTCGGAAAAGTCTTCATGGCCCGGCGTATCGAGCAGGTTGAAGACGATGCCATCCTTCTGGAAGGTCATCACCGAGGACGTCACCGAAATCCCGCGCTGCTGCTCGATCTTCATCCAGTCAGACCGCGCCCGCCGCGCAGCCCCGCGCGCCTTGACTTCACCGGCCAGATGAATCGCGCCGCCCTGAAGCAACAGCTTCTCGGTCAGCGTCGTCTTACCGGCGTCAGGATGGGAGATGATGGCGAAGGTGCGGCGATTGGACATGGGGCTGCCACCTAGCGGGGGCGAAGGCTTACGTCCATGCGGAAGCTGCGCGATTGGCCAGGTTCCAGCAGGACCACGCCCGGCTTGTTGCGAAAATCGCCGTCAAAGCCTTCGGGATCGGCATGGCCAGCCCAAGGTTCGATGCAGATATAGCGCGCGCCCGGCACTTGCCACAGGCCAAGCGACGGCGTGTCCGGAAAGGCGATATCAAGCCATGGCCCGCCTTCGACGCCATAGGACAGCGACCGGCTGGCAAGCTGGTCCCAGATCACCGCATCGGCGCGGAACAAGTCCTCGGACAGCGCCAATTCACGCCCCGCAACCGGCGTTGGTTCGGTTGCAGCAAGCAACACACCGGTGCCGCTGGCAACGCGGCGCACATCCTGCGGCTCTGCCTTTTCAAACACCAGCTTGTGTGCGGCCTTATCCGCCCCGCCCGGCAGCGGCCAAGCGAAAGCCGGGTGATAGCCGAAGCTGAACGGCAAAGCCTCGCCATTGGGATTGGTGACGGTGGCTTCCATCGCCAGCGTCATCCCGTCCAACCGGTATGCCATCTCCAGCACGAAGCCGAACGGATAGACTTTGCGCGTATCGGGCGAATCGGTCAGCCGGAACCGCGCCTCTGCCCCTTCAGCATGCACCGGCGCAAACATGCTGCGGCGGGCAAAGCCGTGGCGCGGCAGCGCATATTCGCAGCCCTTGAGCCGCAGCACATCACCATTCAGCGATCCGACAATCGGGAACAGCAGTGGCGTGTGCCCGCCCCAGAACGCAGGGTCCGCATCGGTCATGTATTCGCGGGCGTTTGCATCCGTCAAAGACCACAGTTCAGCGCCGAGCGGGTTGATCCGCGCAGT
>CAZSTP010000516.1:0-1626 GCA_964609325.1 uncultured Novosphingobium sp.
GGCCGATCCTTTCGAGGCTCAACTTTCACCGCCAGGCGCTTCACGCCGCGGAATTGGGCTTCGTGCACCCTGTCAGTGGCGCAAACTTGCACTTCACCAGCACGACGCCCGTCGATATACGGGAACTTATCGTCGAACTCTGCGCTGAAGGGCAGGATACAAGAGTACTGGCGATGGTGTAAGAACCATAGAGTGAACAGGTGTTTTGGAGTCGTTTGCACGAACACTTCACAATGTGTGGTCCCGCCGCCGGTCGCCCATCAGGGGGCCAGCTTTTGGGAACTGACGCGAAGAAAGGAAACGATCACGTGAGCAAGGATAGAAACGCGCTGACCGTCCCTTCATTGGGCGGCGAAGCCAGCCTCAACCGCTATCTTTCGGAAATCCGGAAGTTTCCGGTGCTGAAGCCCGAGCAGGAATACATGCTCGCCAAGCGCTTTCAGGAACACGGCGATGCCGAAGCGGCCGCCCAATTGGTGACCAGCCATCTGCGGCTCGTGGCGAAAATCGCCATGGGCTATCGCGGCTATGGCCTGCCTGTCAGCGAGCTGATCTCCGAAGGCAACATCGGCCTGATGCAGGGCGTCAAGAAGTTCGAACCCGATCGCGGGTTCCGCCTGGCGACTTATGCGATGTGGTGGATCAAGGCTTCGATGCAGGAATTCATCCTGCGCAGCTGGAGCCTTGTCAAAATGGGCACCACCGCCGCGCAGAAGAAGCTGTTCTTCAACTTGCGCCGCATGAAAAAGAACCTTGAGGCGTTTGAAGACACCGATCTTCATCCTGACGATGTTCGCAAGATCGCAACCGATTTGGGCGTGCCCGAACAGGAAGTGATCAACATGAACCGCCGGATGATGATGGGCGGCGATGCCTCGCTCAACGTCTCGATGCGCGAAGATGGCGAAGGCAGCTGGCAGGACTGGTTGACCGATGACCGTCCGTTGCAGGACGAAACGGTGGCCGATGCCGAAGAGGCGCATTACCGCCACGAAATGCTGGTCGAAGCGATGGATAGCCTGAACGAGCGTGAGCGTCATATCCTGACCGACCGCCGTCTGATTGACGAGCCCAAGACGCTGGAAGAGCTCTCACAGGTCTACAATGTCAGCCGCGAACGCGTCCGCCAGATCGAAGTGCGTGCGTTTGAAAAATTGCAAAAAGCGATTCAACGGCTTGCGACGGAAAAGCATCTCATCCCCGCTTGACCAGCGCTACCTAAACATCCGATTTCGAACAATATAAACGGCCCGGCGCAAGTCGGGCCGTTTTGCGTTAACTATTGCACTGCACAAATAGTGGCGCCGACTTGGTGTTTTGCATCACATTCTTCAGGTATTGCGGCTGTTAAGTAGCTGACTTGAGAGCATTGGCTTGGTCAAACTCTTACTGCTTTGCCCGAAATGGTTAACGTATGTTGACTCCGTTTCGGATGTAAGACAGTTTTCAAACTGAAGACAAAGCCGAATCCCGCTTCACCGGCGGGGTTTTAGGGGGAAGCATTCGTCGGCTTCCTCGGGGATGCATTCCAGGGGGCACGGAATTGAAAAAGCCATTTTTTGCGACTCTTGCCGGCGTCGCCGCAATGGGTGTCTCTACTGCGTCAGCGCAGGATGTCGGGGCGGG
>CAZSTP010000517.1:0-1606 GCA_964609325.1 uncultured Novosphingobium sp.
AACCCGTGCTTGCCCGCGCCGACGCGCTCGGATAGAGGCGGCGCAACCGTTTCACGCCATTCCATCAAGGATCCGTTATGGCTGCCCAATATGCCTACGTCATGAAGAACATGACGAAGACCTTCCCCGGCGCGCAAAAGCCGGTGCTTAGCGATATCAGCCTGCAGTTCTATCAGGGTGCCAAGATCGGTATCGTCGGCCCCAACGGCGCCGGTAAATCGACGCTGATCAAGATCATGGCCGGGATCGACAAGGATTTCACCGGCGAGGCATGGCCGGGGGAATACATCACAGTCGGCTATCTTGAGCAGGAGCCGCAGCTCGACAATACCAAGACCGTGCTGGAAAACGTCAAGGAAGGCGCGCGCGCCACTGCTGACATGGTTGACCGGTTCAACCAGATCAGCATGGAAATGGGCGAGGAAGACGCCGATTTCGACGCGCTGGGCGCCGAGATGAGCGAGTTGCAGGACAAGATCGACGCGGTCGATGGCTGGACGCTCGACAACCAGCTTGAAATCGCGATGGAAGCGCTGCGCTGCCCTCCCGGGGATTGGCCGGTTGACAGCCTCTCGGGCGGTGAAAAACGCCGTATCGCCCTCACCCGCCTGCTTATCCAGAAGCCGGACATTCTGCTGCTTGACGAACCGACCAACCACCTTGACGCCGAATCCGTCGAATGGCTGGAAAACCACCTGAAGGACTATGCGGGCGCGGTCCTGATGATCACCCACGACCGCTACTTCCTTGATAACGTGGTGGGCTGGATCCTCGAACTCGACCGTGGAAAGTACTTCCCTTACGAAGGCAATTACTCGACCTACCTTGAAACCAAGGCCAAGCGCATGGCGCAGGAAGAGCGCGAGGAGAGCGGCAAGCAGAAAGCACTGGCCCGCGAACTCGAATGGATCCGGCAAACACCAGCCGCCCGCCAGACCAAATCCAAGGCGCGCGTCCGCAAGTTCGAAGAATTGCAGAACGCCCAAGACAATCGCCCCATCGGCAAGGCCCAGATCGTCATTCAGGTGCCAGAGCGCCTTGGCGGCAAGGTGATCGAAGCCAAGAACATCACCAAGGCTTATGGTGATAAGCTTCTGTTCGAAAACCTTTCATTCATGCTGCCACCGGGCGGCATTGTCGGCATCATCGGTCCGAACGGCGCGGGTAAATCCACGCTGTTCAAGATCCTCACCGGCAAGGAACAGCCCGATAGCGGCACCGTGGAAATCGGTTCGACCGTGCATCTGGGCTATGTTGACCAGAGCCGCGATGATCTCGACCCCAAGAACAACGTCTGGCAGGAAATCTCGGACGGTCTGGATTACATGACCGTCAACAAGCAGGAAATGTCGACCCGCGCTTATGTCGGCGCGTTCAACTTCAAGGGCGCAGACCAGCAAAAGAACGTCGGCAAGCTTTCAGGCGGTGAGCGCAACCGCGTCCACATGGCCAAGATGCTGAAACTGGGCGGCAACGTGCTGCTGCTTGACGAACCGACCAACGACCTTGACGTGGAAACGCTGGGCGCGCTGGAAGATGCGATTGAAAACTTCGCAGGCTGCGCGGTGGTCATCAGCCACGACCGCTTCTTCCTCGATCGCCTCGC
>CAZSTP010000518.1:0-1597 GCA_964609325.1 uncultured Novosphingobium sp.
ACAAACAGGCGTGGACCCCTGATGAAATCCAGAAGCTGCACACGCTGGCCAAGAAAGGCATGCCGCTGAAAGGCATCGCCAAGGCACTGACCCGCAGCGAGGAATCGGTGAAGACCCGCGCCAAGTCCGATAGCCTGAACATCGCCAAGCTTCGTTAAGGGCCAAGCTGCGTTAGGCGGTCTTTTCCGTCGGCAGGAACTTTTCGATCAGATCACGGGCCAGCCGCGCAGGCCGCAGCGTTTCGGCATCGAGGCAGCACCAGCTGGATTTGACTTCGGCCAGCACATCTTCGCCGCGCTTGATGATCGTTTCATAAAACGCGCGCGCGCCCTGCACTTTCTCAAGGATGACGTGGGCGATCACGGTATCATCAAGGAACGTCGGGCGGCGATAGGTGATCTCGTGCTTGATCGCGACCCACAAGTGCGCGGCAACCGCCTCTGCCGGGGCGAATGTGCGCCAGTGATCGATCACCGCGTCTTGCACCCAGTTCAGATAATTGGCGTTGTTCACGTGGCCCATGAAATCGATGTCCGAGGGCTGGACGGTAATCGCGACGAGGTGGGGGTCTGGCTTGTTCACACTGATGTAGATAACACGATTCGGTGCGAAGGGATAGGCCGGGCGACACCCTTTTGAAGCCAGCAATCTTTTGCGATCTGCGCGAGTTCCCTTAACTTTCGATAGGTTAGCGGATCAGCAGGCCCCAGCCGGACAGCAATTGCTCTGCCTGCTCGCGCGAGATGACCGCGCCGCGAAACAGGGCGGCATCCTCAAGCTTCAATCCGCCAAGGTCCGCGCCGCGCAAATCGGCACCGGCAAATTGCGCACCGTCCATATTGGCCTCGCGCAGGCTGCACCCTTCGAACACGGTGGCGCGGAAATCGCATTTGGTCAGGTCTGCCTGCGCCAGATCGACGCGGCGCAGCACCTCTTTGCGGAACGAAAGACCGGCCAGCCGCGCGCCCACCAGCAGCACTTCCTCAAACGCAAAGCCCATGCCCTTGGCCCCGTGGAAATCCGCGCCGGTCATGCGTGTGGCGGAAAAGCGGGCCGCGGCGATATTGGCGCGGCGGAACGCGGCGTTGTTGAAATCGCTGGCCGTGACAACCGCTTCGGCAAAATCGGCGGCGCTGAAATTGGCGAAGGCGGCGCGGCACGATTGCCACGTGGTATTGGCCAGATTGGTGCCGGTAAAATCGGCATGGCGCAGATTGCACCGCTCGAACGTCCAGCCGGACAAGTCGAGCTTGCTGAGGTCCGCCTCTTCCAGATCACAGTCGGCAAGGTGCCGGGGCGCTCTGTCCGCACGATCGGTGGTCAAGCGGGCAATATCCGCGCGGTTCAGGGTTACGGCGGTGATCGGGGCAATGGTCATCCCCGGAGCATAGAGGGTGAATGGGGCGCAAAAGCAACCGGATAGAGAGCGTGGCATGATCGGGGCCATCGCCCTGAAATCGCAAAATTTCCTGCGAAATGGTCAGTGTCAGGGCGGTCCGCACGGCATTTTGCGCGAATCGGCGTCTAACGCAAAACCAACGCCCACTCCGGAAAACTACGCAGAACAATCGTGTGCAAATGATTATGACCCCCGACC
>CAZSTP010000519.1:0-1594 GCA_964609325.1 uncultured Novosphingobium sp.
AACAGCCGCTCACAGGATGCATAGAAGTTATTGCAGTCGACCAGTGCGAAGGTGGGCATCAGCGTCCACAGTGACGCCGAATGCTGTGGGTGACGACGCCCCAGATTTCACAGCCATCATCCCGGATTGGCAAGGTCGGGAACTTTGAGTTCTCGGCCGCCAGCTGCCATGCGCCGCCGACCTTTTGCAGCCGTTTGACGGTCAGTTCACCGTGCACAACGGCAATGACTATATCGTCGGGCTGCGGGGTGATTCCCCGGTCGATGACGAGCAGGTCACCATCGAAAATCCCGGCGCCACGCATGGATTCCCCGGCCGCGCGCACAAAGAAGGTTGCGGCCGGCCGCCGCACCAGATGCTCGTTGAGATCGAGCTTGCCCTCGATGTGGTCATCCGCCGGGCTCGGGAAGCCGGCCGGCACCGTGGAGGTGAACAGCGGCAGTTCCAAAGGGGTGGGATGATCGACGAAGCGCAGCACGTTTCATGTTCCTGGATAGATGGAACATAAATAGAACGAACTGCGGCTGATTCGTCAATGACCCCAATCTTGCCGAGGCAGGTTTGAGTACTCTTCTGGAACTCAGTGCGGCACTGCTCCAAGCTCAAAGCCCGTCTTGTCGTGCATGGCAAAGCGGTCAACGATATCGGCACTGGCTTCGTTATAGCCGATCACGTTCACTTCAGAGCCGTCGCGGCGTAGGCGGGCAATGATCTTGTCGAGGGCTCCGACCCCGGAGATATCCCAGAAGTGCGCGCGTGACACATCGATGGTTACCGGCCGGCCATCCTCGGCCTGGAAGGCGCGAGTGAACCGATCGACGGAGGCAAAGAAGATTTCTCCACGGACCATGTAGGTGACCATGCCATTGCTGCCGTCTGTGGTCCGTTCTACCGCGAACATGCGGCGGACCTTCCCGGCGAAGAAAATGCCAGAGAGCAGTACGCCGGTCAGCACGCCGAGCGACAGGTCGTGCGTGGCGACGACGACGATCACCGTCGCAACCATGACGATCGAGGACGTGGGCGGATGGCGGCGCAGGTTGGGGATCGAGTTCCAGCTGAAGGTGCCGATCGAAACCATGATCATCACCGCGACCAGCGCAGGCATCGGGATGCGCCCGACCCAGGGCCCGAGCACCGCGAGCAGGAAGAGCAGGAAGGCGCCCGCGACGAAAGTGGACAACCGGCCTCGGCCACCAGAAGTCACGTTGATCACTGACTGACCGATCATCGCGCAACCGCCCATGCCGCCGAACAGGCCTGCCACGATGTTCGCACCGCCCTGGCCGGCGCATTCGCGGCGCTTGTCGCTTTCGGTGTCCGTCATGTCATCGACGATCTGCGCAGTGAGCAGGGATTCGAGCAGACCGACCGCTGCCATCGTCAGCGAGTAAGGCGCAATGATTTGCAGTGTTTCGAGCGTGAGTGGCACCTGCGGCAGGGCGAAGAATGGTAAGCCGTCCGGCAGCTTGCCCATGTCGCCCACCGTGTTCACCGGCAGGTTAAGCCAGATGCTGAGGGCGCTCAGCACCAGGATCGCCACCAGCGGCGATGGCACGGCCGTGGTCAGGCGCGGAAACAGGTAGATGATCCC
>CAZSTP010000520.1:0-1592 GCA_964609325.1 uncultured Novosphingobium sp.
AAGCATTCCGGCGCTGTAGCGGGGATTGGCGGGGAATAGAAGACGAGGGGTTTCGCGCAGAGACGCAGAGAAGAAAACGCCTAATCCAACGCCGCAAATTTGGCCAGATCCGCCGTGCCCAGCATCAGCACATCCTCATGCGGCACCGAGTTGGTCAGCGCATAGAACGCTGCGGCATTCTCGCCGGTGAGGCCCATTTCGCGGTAGTAATTGACGTAGGCCTTGTTGACCGGGTCATTGGGGCCGAAATCATCGGGTTCGCGCCCGTTCTCGTCGATCCACGAATGGACCACGAAAGCCGCGTCCGGCGCGGCGCTGCGGGTGGCGCCTGCAAGGAAAAGCTCCACCGCGCCCGAACGCACCGAACCGTGATCGGGCACATGGGTGGCGATGCCGCGCGCGCGGATCATCCGGCCCAGACGCAAGTTGGCGTAATCATCGACCGTGCCGGGGCAATCGGCCATTTCCAGCACGGCTATGCCGGGATAGGCGCGCAACATCTTCTGGAAATCAGCGGGTGAATAGCTGTCCGTTTCGGCCACCAGCGCGGCGCGATTGCCATCGAGCACCGTGAACGGCCCGAAGTTGGCCAATCCCTTGTTAGCAAGCCCCGTGCGGGCGGGCGGTTGGTGCAGCCCGACCAGACGTTCGGACCCGGCCTCTTCCACCTCGACAACGGTCGTCTCGGTCCATTTGACGCCGTTTTCCACCCATGTGCGGGTGAACACCTCTCGCGCCGAAGCGGGCTGGAAGGCCAAGAGCGCGGCGAGGGCAGGAAGGATCAGGCGGCGGAACATGAAGTGTTCATCCGCCGCATCGCCTTGCCGAATTGCGAAGGAAGGCGGTTAAATTGTATTTACTTTAATATTCGCGTGTATCGCGATGAAGTCTGTTTCGCGCAGAGGCGCGGAGGACAAAGAGGCCGCAGGGAGGCACGTTGTTCCGACAGGCTTGTCCTGTCTTGTGAACATTGTTGCAGCGGGCCAGAAGTGGCCAAGAGTTGACCAGGCAGCTTCGCCGCAAGCGCGGCGTCTTTGCGCCCTCTGCTTCCTCCGCGTCTCTGCGCGAAACGCTTTAATGCTTCGAAAATGGCGGCAATACGCTGCAATCGCTTCCCTCTGCCGCGTCCCTACGCAATGACCCGTAGCGGACAGGAGAGTTCATGGTCGCACTGGTATCGACGGTCGCCTATCTCGGGCTTGAGGCGCGCAGCGTTGAAGTGCAGTGCCAGGTGGCGCCGGGGATGCCCGCGTTCAAGCTGGTGGGCCTGCCCGACAAAGCCGTGGGCGAAAGCCGCGAGCGGGTGTCCTCGGCGCTATCGGCGCTTGGCCTTGCGCTGCCGCCCAAACGGATCACCGTGAACCTCTCGCCCGCTGACTTGCCCAAGGAAGGCTCGCACTACGATCTGCCCGTGGCGCTGGCGCTGCTGGCGGCGATGGGCGTGGTCGATCTGGAACAGATTGCCGATTATGTCGCGGTGGGCGAACTGGCGCTGGATGGCCGCGTGTTGCCCTCGCCGGGGGTCTTGCTGGCCGCACTGCACGCCAGCGGGCAGGACAAGGGCCTGATCTGCCCCGCCGCGCAAGGGCCGG
>CAZSTP010000521.1:0-1583 GCA_964609325.1 uncultured Novosphingobium sp.
TATTTGCCGCCCCACAATTTGCCGAGCAATTCTTCGGGAAGATCGTAGAAATGCTCTTCACGGCTTTCGGCGATGATTGTGACGAGCCCTGCCGATACACCGGTTTCTTCGGCCAATTCGCGCAAGGCGGCGGGGTGAAGGTCCTCCCCGTCGTCAATCCCGCCTTGCGGCATTTGCCAGGCATCGCCCTCTTTGTTGTCGATCCGCTTGCCCACGAACACGAGGCCCGAGGCATTGACCAGCATGATTCCAACACAGGGGCGGTAAGGAAGCCCGGCGATTTGATCGTTCATTTTGACCTTTCCAGCAGCAGTCTGACCGCTGCAAAGATGGATTGCATATCCGCTTGGCCGCTTGGCACTGCTTTGCGCAACTGCGTGAAGCCGTGAATCGTTCCCTTCATTTCAAGGAAAACGACCTCAGCCCCTGCGCGCACCAGTTCCGCACCATAAATCCGGCCACTATCGCGAATCGGATCAAGGCTTGCTGTTACCAACACCGTCGGCGGCGTCTTTGTATGCTCGCCATAGAGCGGGTAGGCGCGCTTGTCGCCATTTACTGCGCGATAGGAATCCGAAAACCACGCCATTGTCTGTGCGTTGAGTAGAAAACCTTCCGCAAAATCGAGGAAAGATTGATGATCCGGCTTGTCATCTGACAACGGATAAATCGGCACTTGCAGCACCACGGGCACAGCGGCAGGCACCTCTGCGAGCGCTTGGGTCACAACGATTGCCAGATTTCCGCCTGCCGAATCACCCATCGGGATAAGCCCGGTAATCTCGCGGCCCAGATCGGCAGAATTGGCGGCGATCCAGCGTGCCGCCGCTTCGCAATCATCGGGTGCGGCGGGGAAGGGGTGTTCCGGTGCAAGGCGATAGTCGATGGCGATGACGGGCAGATCCAGCTCTGCGGCGATTTCGGTGCAAAGGCTGTGATGGCTATCCAGATCGCCAACCACAAAACCCCCGCCGTGCATGAAAACAACGGCAGGCCCGGCATCACGGGTCTTGCGTGCATCATAAAGGCGCAGTGGAATATTCCCAGCAGGCCCGGGGCAGGCAAGATCGCGGATAACCGCCAGTTCGCGCGGAGGTTGTTCAGCAATCGCGCCCATCGCCGCAAACGAGCCGCGCGCCACCTCCAGGCTGAGCTCGCTCATCGGCGGAGCTGCGTTGGCGTTCAGGAAATCAAGGAACGCCTTAACGTCTGGGCGAACGTATGGCTTGGTTTGCTCGGTCATGGCAGCTCCTGATCCTGTTTATCGGCGGGCTTGGGAATCGCTCTGGATGTTCAGACGGGTAAGTCCGCAATTGAAACTTGACTAGTCCGGGTGCAACGATTCAATCCTTGTTGTCGAATTTTCTCCCCAAGGAGTTTTTCTTCTTTGCGATTGGATCGAGAGGGGCATAGGCGCTCCAAACATTGAAGTACGCTCATCGGCACGGGAATTATCCCGGCGCACGCAGCAGAGGACGATATGGCGACAGTAGTTGATGGACCGGACGCTTTGACTGGTGGCAAGGAAGACCCCGCCCCCGAAGCGGTGGTTGTGCGTTTTGCCGGTGACTCGGGCGACGGGA
>CAZSTP010000522.1:0-1563 GCA_964609325.1 uncultured Novosphingobium sp.
GTGAACATGATCAAGGATTACGTGCAGGGCAAGAAACTGGTCGAAGCCCGCGCCCAGATTGCGCCGGATGTGCTGGCCGATGCCTCCGTGCCGCTGAAGGATATGCTGGCTTAAGCCGAAAACACCACCCCCAACCCCCTCCTCTAAAGAGGAGAGGGCTTTAGCAAACCATCTCCCCTTCCTCTTCAGAGGAGGGGGTCGGGGGGTGGTGCAAGCCCAGCCTCTCCAAAGCCCAGACCGCCGCCTCTGCCACTGCCGGATCGGCATCATCCCGCAATGCCTCGACCAGCGGCAGCAACCCAGCATCGCCGCTGTTGCCCGCTGCATAAAGGCAATTGCGCACCATCCGGTCGCGCCCGATCCGCTTGATCGGTGATCCCGAAAAGACCTTGCGGAAGGCGGCATCGTCCAGCGCCAGCAGGTCAGCCAGCCGGGGCGTCGTCAATTCCGCGCGCGGCAGGAACGCGCGGTTGGCCTGTGCGCTGGCGGCAAAGCTGTTCCACGGGCAGGCGGCAAGGCAATCGTCGCAGCCATAGATGCGGTTGCCCATCGCAGCGCGCAATTCCTCTGCCACCGGGCCTTTGTGCTCGATCGTCAGGTACGAAATGCAGCGCCTGGCATCCAATTGGTACGGCGCGGGGAAAGCATCTGTCGGGCAGGCCGTCTGGCAGGCAGTGCAGGAACCGCAGCGGTCCTCATGGGGTACATCGGGAGCAAACTCTATCGTGGTATAGATCGCGCCCAGAAACAGCCACGAACCGTGCGTGCGGCTGACAAGGTTGGTATGCTTGCCCTGCCAGCCGATCCCCGCCAACTGGCCCAGCGGCTTTTCCATCACCGGCGCGGTATCGACAAAAACCTTCACCTCTTCGCCCGGAGCCTGCGCCACCAGCCAGCGTGCCAGCGCCTTGAGATTGCGCTTCACCACATCGTGATAATCGCCGCCTTGGGCATAGACCGATATGCGCCCGTGATCGCCGTGCCCGGCCAAAGCGCGCGGATCATGCGCCGGAGCATAGCTCATGCCCAGCGCGATCACGCTGCGCGCTTGCGGCCACAGCGATTGCGGCCCGCGCCGGTGATGCAGCCGCGCCTCCATCCACTCCATCGATCCGTGGTGCCCATCGCCCAGCCACTGCACCAGCCGCGCGCCCAGTTGCGGATTGTCCTCAGCAGGCGCGATGCCGCAGGCCGCAAAGCCAAGCCGCGCCGCCTCGTCTTTCAGCCGCTCCTGCAAAAGCGTTGTCGCGCCGTTAACCAAACTTGCTGCCCTGCCCGTTCATTGCTTATCGTTACGCCTATGAACCATGAAAATCGATTTAGGGGAATGGCCTGTGTCCGGAAACGACATTGAGGCCGCAAGTCTAGAACTCGCCATCGAAGCGCGCGGGCTGGTCAAGCGCTTCGATGGCTTCACCGCCGTCGATGGTGTCGATATCGCGGTGCCCAAAGGATCGATCTACGGCATTCTGGGGCCGAACGGCGCGGGCAAGACCACGACGCTGCGGATGCTGCTCGGCATTATCGATCCTGATGCCGGTTACCGCCGCGTGCTGGGCTGCG
>CAZSTP010000523.1:0-1561 GCA_964609325.1 uncultured Novosphingobium sp.
GCGCTTTGTACTGCTTGGTGGCACAGCGTCGGTTTCTCTTGCAGTGCCAGCCATGGCGCAGGATTCAAGCCTGCTGAACCGGCTCGAAGCACTTGAACAAAAGTTCAATTCGCTCGCACAGGAAAATGCCAGCCTTAAGCAGGAAGTGGTCACTTTGCGCGCCGATGCAGTGCGTCAACCTGCCGCCGCACCAGTCTCTGCCAGTGCCGAAGCCGGGGCAAGCACGCAGATCTCAAGCAGGCCTTCATCTGATGCTGCAGCGGATGTTGCGCGCGGGTTCAGCGATACCATCGGGATCAATTCTGCCTACGCCTTCAAGGTGCTTGATCAGGCAGTCAATGTGAACACCAAGCCGCTGATCCAGCTTGAAGCCTTGCGCAGTGGCGGATTGACAGACCGGGTTACCCTCTCGGGCCAAGTGACGGCAATTGCCAATTATCAATGGTCGAACCGGGCCAGCAAGTTCGGCTACCTGATGCGCAATCCAACCAGCGCCAACCAGATCGGGGACAACGTTTCCGAAGTTGTGTTGCACAGCGCCAACGTGGCTGTGACCGCGCGCCTGATCAATGACGTGACGGCCTATGCCGAACTGCTTTATGATCCCGAGCAGAGCTTTGGCGCAGGCACAATCACCGCCTTGGCCCGCAACCAGATCCAGTTGCGTCGTGGCTGGATCATGTGGGGCAATCTCGATAAATCGCCTGTCTATGCGCTTGCGGGCAAGATGGATGTGCCGTTCGGCCTCAACGATACGGTCAGCCCGTTCACAAACTCGACCAATTGGCACGCATTTGCCCCGCTCGCTTATGGTGCGCAGTTCGGTTTGCATACCAACGGGTTCGATGTCCGGGCCATGGCTGTCCAGGGCGGCGCACAATTCCGCTCTTCCAACGCACCGGTTCAGGGTACGGCGGTCCCATCACGGCTTAACAACTTTGCGATTGATGCGCGCTATACGCTCGCATTTGGGGAAAATGGTGATGGCTTGATGGTCGGCGGCAGCTACCAGCATGCAACGTCGTATTGCCAAGGCTATCCTGTTTTCCACTTCAACCCTTGCACCGAACGCAATCCGGGGATCGCGGCTTATGGCCGGCTTAACTACGGACCGATCCGCCTGCTCGGGGAATATGCCCAGACCACCAAGGCATGGCCAGGTTCGAATGTGCCAACGCCCGGCAACCCGCTCAATGTGTTCCCTGCGGTCAAGACCAAGGCCTTCACGATCGGGGGGCGCTATGCCTTTGGTCCTGATGCGAACACCGATCAGGGTAAGGAGCTCGCCATCTCGGCAGAGTTTTCCAAGTTCATTGCCGGGGCAAAGAATTCTCCTTGGGAACGCCAGAATCAAGCAGTGCTCGGCTTGTCATGGTTCCCGGTTGAAAATCTCAACGTGTTTGGCGAGTTCATCCATGTTGATGGCTTCGCGCCGCTCAACTTCGTTTCGGGCGGTAACTTCCCCAATGGCAGCACCTGGTCCGACCGTGATGCGACGACCAACGTGATCCTTTTCGGAACAACAGCAGCGTTCTGATCATTGCCTTGCGATGGGTTAAAG
>CAZSTP010000524.1:0-1555 GCA_964609325.1 uncultured Novosphingobium sp.
GGCGCAGGCAACCGCGAACACGACTAATTCCTCCCTGAAGGGGAGGGGGACCATCCGCAGGATGGTGGAAGGGCACCCACAACCACCCCCTACCCCCTCCTCTTCAGAGGAGGGGGTAGGGGGTGGTGGTCCTCCCCAAACACAAACCCAGCCCAAACAACACTCCGCACACCAAAACCCCTCACCCTGAACTTGTTTCAGGGTCCATCCATCCCCGCACATGGCGGTTCGTGGCGAGAGATGGATGCTGAAACAAGTTCAGCATGGCGATGTAGTACGACCACGGCTTCCGTCCCCTAAGAATTGAATGGTATACTCACCCTCGGGGATAAACACTGTGAGCCTTCGTGGAATGTTTGGATTGTAAATTTGGCTCGGCACCGGTTAGTATTGCCTTTGCCGATTTGCATCTTGAGGTTACCGATATGACTGATTCACGCGCTACGTTGCTCGACTGGAGTCAAGTCAAGAGTGCGGTGGGTGAATTTCATAAGTCACTTGATCTAAAAAATGATGCCATCGCATTTAGTTATTTCGCCCTATCAAAAATTCTTAAAATTGACGATGCTGAAGTTGCTGCTGCACTGACTGACGGTGGGGATGACCGTGGGATAGATGCAATATACATAGACAGTCGCCAGGAAGCTCGAAAAATACATCTATTTCAGTTTAAGCACGTAGGTGACTTTAAAAAATCTGAGAATAATTTTTCATCGAATGAAGTTGATAAAATATCAACTTTTCTTGACGATTGCTTTCGTCAAGATTTAAGTATGGAAGCCAGTTGCAACCCTCTTCTTTGGCTAAAGGTGCAAGCTATTTGGTCAGCTTTGGAGGAGTCAGTTTATAGTATCCACATTCATCTTTGTTCCAATGCGTCTAAGCTTAAGCCGCAACATGCTGATCGTTTTAGAGACGGATTGAAGCCATATCGATACGCTCAGTTCAGCGAACACGATCTTATTTGGTTCTCTAATGCCTTGTCTCAAGCCTCGCGTGAGGACAGAAAGTTGGCTTTACCGCTTGTTGAAAATCAGCTTTTTGGTCGGACAGATGGCTTCGCTCAAGGTTTGATCGCAACAGTGCGAGCAACAGATCTGGTTGATTTAATTCGTGATGGTGAATATCCAAACGAAGTTGATTCTACCCTTTTTGAGGAAAATATCAGACTTTATTTGGGAGAAGAAAACGAAGTTAATAGGAAAATTCTTAATACTGCACTTAGTCGTAATAATCTAGAGTTTTGGTATTTGAACAATGGCGTAACAATTGTCTGTGAAGGGTTGGAATATCAGCCGAAATCGGCAGCGCCTAAGGCTCATATGGTCAACCCCCAGATTGTGAACGGAGGTCAAACCTCACATGCACTTTTTGAAGCAGGCCGGACTGATCCAGCAAAGATAGCTGACGTTCGCATCTTAGTGCGTATTATTGAGACGGCTGATCCCTCTCTCACCAATAGGGTTGCCGAGGCTACAAATAGTCAGACACCTATAAGAAGTAGAGACATTCGATCAAACGACAAAATTCAGATTCAAATTGAAAATACTCTTAG
>CAZSTP010000525.1:0-1554 GCA_964609325.1 uncultured Novosphingobium sp.
GAAGATCCTTCGTTCCGCGTTGCGACCGATCACGAATCGGGCCAGACGATCATCAAGGGGATGGGCGAACTCCACCTCGAAATCATCGTCGACCGTATGCGTCGCGAATTCAAGGTCGAAGCCAACGTCGGTGCACCGCAGGTGGCTTACCGTGAATACCTCGGCAAGGCTGTGGACGTCGATTACACTCACAAGAAGCAATCGGGCGGCACAGGCCAGTTCGGTCGCGTGAAGGTACGTGTAACGCCGGGCGAGCGTGGTTCGGGCATCATCTTCACCGATGAGATCAAGGGCGGTAACATTCCGAAGGAATATATCCCTGCGATCGAAAAGGGCTTCCGCGAAACGGCAGCTACGGGTTCGCTCGTTGGCTTCCCGATCATCGATTTCGAAATCAACCTCTACGACGGCGCCTACCATGACGTCGACTCGTCGGCGCTGGCATTCGAAATCGCAGGCCGTGGCTGTATGCGTGAAGTTGCGCAGAAGGCCGGCATCAAGCTGCTCGAACCGATCATGAAGGTTGAGGTGATTACGCCAGAAGAATACCTCGGTGACGTGATCGGCGATATCAACTCACGTCGTGGCCAGATCCAAGGCACGGACAGCCGGGGCAATGCCCAGGCCGTTACGGCAATGGTTCCTCTGGCAAACATGTTCGGTTACGTGAACCAGCTCCGCTCGTTCACCCAGGGCCGCGCAAACTACTCCATGTTCTTCGACCACTACGACGAGGTTCCGGCCAACGTAGCAGCTGAAGTCAAGGCGAAGCTTGCATAACGTTTCATATAGCTTTAGGGGCGGCGCTCGATTCAGCGGGTGCCGTCTTTTTCCCGCAGTATCTGCACACTTGAAAACAGAAGGTTTGAACAATGGCCAAGGCTAAGTTTGAGCGGAACAAGCCGCACTGCAACATCGGCACCATCGGTCACGTTGACCACGGCAAGACCACGCTGACCGCAGCAATCACGAAGGTTCTCGCCGAAACCGGCGGTGCAACTTTCACCGACTACGCAAACATCGACAAGGCTCCTGAAGAGCGCGAGCGCGGCATCACCATCTCGACCGCACACGTCGAGTATGAAACCGCCAACCGTCACTACGCACACGTCGACTGCCCGGGTCACGCTGACTATGTGAAGAACATGATCACCGGTGCTGCCCAGATGGACGGCGCGATCCTCGTCGTGAACTCGGCCGACGGCCCGATGCCGCAGACCCGCGAGCACATCCTGCTTGCCCGTCAGGTTGGCGTGCCTGCTCTCGTTGTTTACATGAACAAGGTCGACCAGGTCGACGACGAAGAAATCCTCGAACTCGTCGAACTCGAAATGCGCGAACTGCTCAGCTCGTACGGTTTCGAAGGCGATGACATTCCGTTCGTCAAGGGTTCGGCACTTGCCGCACTCGAAGGCCGCGACGATGCCATTGGTCGTGATTCGATCAACGCGCTCATGGCCGCTGTTGACTCGTGGATCCCGCAGCCTCCTCGCCCGACCGACAAGCCTTTCCTGATGCCAGTGGAAGACGTGTTCTCGATCTCGGGTCGTGGTA
>CAZSTP010000526.1:0-1538 GCA_964609325.1 uncultured Novosphingobium sp.
GTCCGCATCCAGATCGTATCCGGGCTGGTATCGCCCGAATTCGATGAGGCGATTGCCAGCTTTCACCGCCGCAATCCCGACATTCACATCGAAATTCGCGTCTCCCCATGGCGGCAAGTGCTCGATGCGCTGGAGCAAGGCGATGTTGAAATCGGCGTGAGTTATGACGCCAACGTGCGCAGCAGCTTGATGTACGAACCGCTGCTGGTCGAACACCAACAGCTCTATTGCTCGCGCAGCAGTCCCTACTTCGGCCATCGCATCAGCCGTTTGAACGAGTTGAAGGACGAAGGCTTCGTCCTGACCGGTGAAGACGAGATCGAACTGATCACCCATTTGCGCCGCCGCTACAGGCTGGGCAGCAAAGTTAGCGGTATGGCTGAGGACATTAACGAGGCGCGCAGGCTGATCACACAAGGTGTGGGCATCGGCTTTTTGCCGGTGCTTGCGGCAGAAAGCGAAGTGGCCAAGGGCAGGCTGTGGCCTTTGCTGACCGCCGAGTTTGAACCGTCTTACGACATCTACCTTCTCGCGCGGATGGACCCGGCGCGCGACACGGCAACCCAGCTTTTCTGGGATGAAGTGTTCCGCCGCGTGCGGGCTTTGCGCAGGCCATAAATTCAATCTATGCCTTTCATCGCATATTTGCCCCTGCCCATATGACGCGCTGCAACGCAAGCTTCCGGACGAGAACGGAGCCTGCGCATGCCGACGAGTCTAAAGTCCAAAGTCTTCAACCTGCTCCCGCCCGCAATGATTGCCGCGGTGCTGGTGTTCTGGGCTTATGCGCCCAAAGCTTTGGTGGACGGCGAATGGACGCTTTTGTTCACCTCCTCGCTGATCGTGGTCGTTGTCCTGTTGCTGGAGTTCGTTCACGAGCGGCACGCCGGATGGAGGATGAACCGGCAAGAGTTTTTCACCGACCTGTTTTACGTCGTGCTGAGTTCCACGGTTATCGCCTGGTTGACGCAGACCCTGGCTGAAGATCCTCTGCTCGCGGCAAAGGCCGCGCTTGGTATCAGCACCAAGTGGATGGCAGCCGTGCCTTGGCTGGCGCAAGTGGCCATGGTTATCGTGATCCTGGAGTTCGGGCAGTATTGGATGCACCGGCTGATGCACAACTGGACGCCGTTCTGGCTGACCCATGCGCCGCATCATCACCTGACCCAGTTGAACGCAGCCAAAGGCGCGGTGGGCAATCCGATTGAATTGTTCCTGATCAGCCTGAGCGTGCTGGCGTTGTTCGATTTCGATAAGACGGCTCTGTTTGCCGGGCTCAATACACTCAATGTAATTTCCACCTTTGCCCACGCCAACGTGAAGTCCGATCCGCCGATCTGGTACTCCTTCTTCTTCACCACGATCCGCCACCACAGCCTGCACCATTCGACAGACTATGAGGCGACGCGCTGCAACTATGGCAACTCACTCATCCTTCTGGACCGGATCTTCGGTACCTACCGCGAAGGCGAAGGCGTGCTTGTCGGGCAGGACGAACGCAAGCGGCTTTCGATCTGGGAGCAGACGGTCTTTCCGTT
>CAZSTP010000527.1:0-1523 GCA_964609325.1 uncultured Novosphingobium sp.
CCTTTACCCCCGCTTCTTCGAGGACTTCGCGTTTGACCGCGCTTTCAAGGCTTTCGCCGGGTTCGACAAAGCCTGCGAGCGCGGAATAGCGGCGTGGGGGGAAGCGCGGCTGGCGGCCCAGCAAAAGCTCGCCTTCGCATTCCACGGTCATGATCGTGACCGGATCGACGCGCGGGAAGTGTTCAGCCTTGCAGGCATCATTGCTGCACGAACGCTGCCAGCCGCCCTTGGCGAGCACCGTGGTGCTGCCGCAGCGGGCGCAGAAGCGGTGGCGGGCGTGCCAATCGACAAGGCTGCGCGCGCCGCCATAGATCGCAAGGTCTGACGGAGAAAGCGAGCCCATCGCGGACCACAGGCGCGGGTTGGGCGGGGCGACGCTGCCGATGATGGCGGGCGTAACTTGCGCAAAGCAGGCGCGGCCATCGTCCTTGAGGCCAAGGAACACGAGCTCGGCGGCAGGATCGGCGTCGGCCAGCGTGCCCCAATCCAGCCCGCCATCGGGCGCGATGACCGGATCGATGCCCTCCAGCTTCAGCAGCCGCGCGCGCCAATCCATCAGCGCGCCCAGCTTTTCCGCATCGCCGCGAATGTGATCGGCGCGATCAAGGCCCTCGCCTGCAAATGCGATTGTCGTGTCCATCAGGCAGCAGCTTTCTTGTTGAGGTAATCGGCCAGCACGGCCTTGGAGAATTCCTGGTGGATCGGATAGGCATCCGCCGGCATATACTGCGTGTAAATCCCGGCGCGCACGCCGACGCGCAAGTTGACAAAGCCCACCGTTCCGGCAGCCCCCGCCCAGCCATACGTGCCCGCATCATCGCCCAGGCCGACCGAGCCGCCTGCGCCAAAGCCGTTGCCGTTAACGAACGTGCCTGCGGTATCGACACCTGCTGGCAGGAGATTGCTGGTGCCGATCCGAACGGCAGCCTCGCTCATCACCCGGCGGCCATCGATGGTGCCATAGCCTGCCAGCATCGCAAGGAAGCGGTCATAATCGCGCGGCGAGGAGACGAGGCCTGCACCGCCGAACGGGTAGGCCGGCTGATCGAGATAGACCGAAGTTGCGCCCGGATCGAGGGGGAGCAGCAAGCCCCCTGCGACGAAATAATTGGTGGTCAACCGTGCGGCTTGTGCTTCGGGCACCCGGAACCACGTGGACTTCATGCCACAAGGATCGAACAGGCGGTCTTGCAGGAACCGGTCAAACGGCTGGCCCGAGACGACTTCGATCACGCGGCCCAGCAGATCGAGGCCGAGCGAATAGCTCCACTTCGTGCCGGGCTCATAGACCAGCGGCATCGTGGCCAGGACTTCGGCGAACTTGGCAAGGCTGGGCAAATGGTTGATCGCATCAAGGCCGGGAACAGGCGTGCGGCTGGCTTGTGCCGGGACCAGCCCTGCAGCCGTATAGGCGTCCTTGATCGGGCCTTTCTGGATGATCGTATAGCCAAGCCCGGCGGTGTGGGTGAGCAGGTGGCGCACGGTGATCTGCGTTTTGGCAGGGCGCAGATCGGTGATCGAAC
>CAZSTP010000528.1:0-1514 GCA_964609325.1 uncultured Novosphingobium sp.
CCCTCGGCCAGATCGAGTTCAACCTCGCGCAGCGCCTCTTCGGCGTTGGCCGGGTCCATCTGGTAGGTCTTCTTGTCACCCTTGAGCAGACCGCTGGAGCCGACCGCATCGCGGAACGGGCCATAGAATGCCGAAGCATATTTGGCGGCATAGGACATGATCTGGACGTTGACGTGGCCTGCGCCCTCAAGTGCATCGCGGATTGCACCGATGCGGCCATCCATCATGTCTGACGGTGCGATGATATCGGCTCCGGCCGCAGCCTGGTTGAGGCTTTGCCCGACCAGCGCCTCAACCGTGGCATCGTTCAGCACATAGCCCGCCGCATCGATCAGCCCGTCCTGTCCGTGGCTGGTATAGGGATCGAGCGCGACATCGGTGAGCACGCCGATATCATCGCCGCAAGCCTGCTTGATTGCGCGGATGGCGCGGCACATCAGGTTATCGGGGTTGAGCGCTTCGGCGCCATTTTCGCTGCGGCGGTCAGCCTGCGTATTGGGAAACAGCGCAAGGCAGGGGATGCCGAGCGACACCGCCTCTTTCGCGCGCGCCACGATACCATCGACCGACCAGCGCGAGACGCCGGGTAGCGATCCGATGGGGTCTTCAACGCCCTGCCCTTCGGTGACGAACAAAGGCCAGATCAGATCGGCAGGCGTGATGAGCACTTCGCGGTGCATCGCGCGGCTCCACGGGGTGGAGCGGGTGCGGCGCAGGCGGGTTTGGGGAAAGCTTGTCATGAACCAAAGCCTAGCGACTGCACCGGCTTCGGGCAATCACCGGATCGCGCTATTGGCCTTGAGCGCGGTGATTTGCGAAAGCTTCGATTTGAACGCTGCCAATTGCGCCGGATCGACCGCGGCGCGGCGGGTAATGGAACCTATCGACAGCGGGTTCACCGTCTGGCCGTTGCGGTACATTTCATAATGCAGGTGCGGACCGGTGGAGAGGCCGGTCGATCCGACATAGCCGATGACCTGACCGCGCCGCACCGATGTGCCGGGCGTCACGGCAATCCGGCTCATATGGCCATAACCGGTGCCGATGCCGCCGCCATGATCGAGCCGTACGTAATTGCCGTGGCCGCCGTGCCATCCGGCGTATGTTACGCGCCCATCGGTGGTGGCATAGACCGGCGCGCCCCAGCTTGCGCCGAAATCGATACCGGCGTGCATGCGCATATAGCCCAGAATGGGATGGCGGCGCGCGCCATAGCCCGAAGTGATCGCGCCATTGACCGGCGCGCCGAACGCACCGCCGGTTTCCTGCGATCCTTGCGCCATGCCTTGCGGGGAATAGAATTCGCCATCGCTGCCCCAGCGCAGCAATTGCAGCACGGGTTTGCCCGTGCGGATGACACCGGCATAGACCAGATCGCCCGCTTGCGATTCGCCACTGACTGCGCGGCGATTGGCGAAGACGAGATCGAATTCATCACCCGGCGCGATGTCCTCGAATGCCATATGTTGATCAATCGCGCGCAAATAGGCCTGAACCGCGCTGGCGGGCGCGCC
>CAZSTP010000529.1:0-1514 GCA_964609325.1 uncultured Novosphingobium sp.
CAGGGCTGCAACCAGCTGATCCGCGAAGGCGCGATCCTCGTCCAATCACCTGATGATGTGATTGAACTGCTCGCCGGGTTCGAAGGGCAAGCCCGCTCCAGCTTTCGCGAAAGTGCCGAAACCTACGTCGCAGACATCACCGATGAACCCGCCGACATCGCCGGCCTGCTCGGCATCGCGCCTGTTGCCGTGGACGAAATCATCCGCCAAAGCGGGGCCAGCGCAGGGGCGGTACAGATGGCGCTGCTCGAACTGGAACTTGCAGGGCGCTTGCAACGCCACGCCGCAGGAAGGGTGAGCCTCGTGGCCTGATCCTATCTTTAACCGTCAAGCCCTGATCCAGCGACTTGACGAATGGCCCAAACCATCCCCACCCTCGCGCACACGTACATGCACACGTACACGTAAGGACTGCTTTAAACCGTCATGCAGCTTGTCATCGTAGAATCTCCGGCCAAGGCCAAGACCATCGAGAAGTACCTCGGCCCCGGCTACAAGGTGCTCGCCTCCTATGGCCACATCCGCGATCTGCCGCCCAAGGATGGCTCTGTCCGTCCGGACGAAGATTTCGCGATGGACTGGGAATTGTATGGCGACAAAACCTCGCGCGTGAAGGCCATCACCGATGCCGCCAAAACCGCCGATCGTCTGATCCTGGCGACTGACCCTGACCGTGAGGGTGAGGCTATTTCGTGGCACGTCAGAGAGTTGCTGAAGAAGCGCAAGGTTCTTCCCAAGGAAGTCGAACGCGTCACCTTCAACGCGATCACCAAGCAAACCGTGACCGATGCGATGAAGCGCCCGCGCGAACTCGATCAGGACCTGATCGACGCTTACCTTGCCCGCCGTGCATTGGATTACCTGTTCGGCTTCACGCTTTCGCCGGTGCTGTGGCGCAAGCTGCCCGGCGCAAAGTCCGCAGGCCGCGTGCAGTCCGTCGCGCTGCGCCTGATTGTCGAGCGGGAGCGCGAAATCGAGGCCTTCCGCTCTCAGGAATACTGGTCGGTCATCGCGCGACTCGAACATCTGGGCACCGAATTCTCGGCCCGCCTCGTCCGGTTCGAGGGTGAAAAGCTCGATAAGCTGACACTGGGCAACGAAGGCGCGGCGCTGAAGGCCAAAGCCTTGGTTGAATCCACCACCTTCCGCGTCGACGAGGTCGAGACCAAGCCCACCCGCCGCAATCCCTATCCGCCGTTTACCACCTCCACCTTGCAACAGGAAGCGGCGCGCAAGCTCGGCTTCTCGGCCAGCCACACCATGCGCGTGGCGCAAACGCTCTACGAAGCGGGCGCGATCACCTATATGCGTACCGACGGCGTGCAGATGGACCCCAGCGCCATCTCCGAAGCGCGCAAGGCCATCTCTGATCGCTATGACGGGCACTATCTGCCCGAAAAGCCGCGTCATTACGAAACCAAGGCCAAGAACGCGCAGGAAGCGCATGAGGCGATCCGCCCGACCGACTTCACCAAGGACCGCTATGGTTCGGGCGATGAAGCGCGGCTCTATGA
>CAZSTP010000530.1:0-1514 GCA_964609325.1 uncultured Novosphingobium sp.
CAGGCGATGGACTTCATGAGCGTCGGCCACATGCTGCCCGACGTCACCGCCATCATCGGCGCCATCGACGTGGTGTTCGGGGAGTGCGACCGGTGAGCAGCCGTCTTTTCAGTGCCTTGTGTGTACTTGCTTTTTCTGGTTGCTCATCGGGTGCAGCGGCAAGTAACTGGACAAAGATAGACTCAGGTAATGCCGTTCTTGACCGGTTCCTCGTGGACGTAAGAGAAAAGGACGCGAGTGCCATTTCGCAGGCGGCGTCGTTCAAGAATATCTCCCAATGGTTGCCTCAGTACGGAAATGCGGTTGAATATCTCGCATTTATAGATGACTGCTCGCTCGCAAGCGTTAAGCGCGCTGATAATCATCAGCATATCTATTGGGCGCATTGGGCTTGTGCTGACGGAGAGTTCCGGCAGGCTTTTAACGTTGAATATGAGAAGCCAAAAGTGATGGTCTCCGAAATGCTCGTTGTTGGGCAAGACAAGCGGCGGGAGAAGTCTTTTGACTGATCTTAACAACCTCACCACCGCCAAGGCGATGATCGCCGCCTACAATGCGCAGGACGTGGATACCTACGTCTCGTACATGACCGACGACGCCTGCGAGGCGAACTATCGTGGTGATGTGGTGCGGGAAGGCAAGGAGGGCACGCGCTCGGGCCTCTCCGCCGCGTTTGCGCGCTGGCCGCAGAACCATGCCAAGATCGTCGAGGCGCAGGCCATCGGCAATTATGTTTTGATGCGCGAACACGTCACGCGCGGCCCCGCCACCGATGGTTCGGCGCTGGTCGAGCCATTCGACGTGATCGCCGTCTATTCTTTCGAGGGCGACAAGTGCTCTCGGGTGGAGTTCATCCGATGAACGCCGTCCTTTCGAGCCTCCCCGGCACGGGGAGGGGGACCATCCGCAGGATGGTGGAGGGGCACCCTCGTACAAGCGCAACGTCTACAGGGCGGGATGTGGGGCCTGTGCCCCTCCACCAGCTTCGCTGGTCCCCCTCCCCGTGCCGTGGAGGAATGAATGGCTGATCGTCACATCGAACCTGACAGCCCCGAACTGCGCGCGCGCTGGGGCAACTTTGAATGGACGGCGGCAAACGCCGAACAGGCCAAAGTCATCGTCGGTCGCTATCCCGAAGGGCGTCAGCGCTCTGCCGTGATGCCGCTGCTCGATCTGGCGCAGCGTCAGGTGGGCGCGGAAGAAAACACGCAAGGCTGGCTGCCGATTCCGGTGATGGAATACGTGGCCAAGTACCTCGACATGCCGGTGATCCGCGTGGTCGAAGTGGCGACGTTCTATACGATGTACAACATCGCGCCGATTGGCCGCTTCCACGTGCAAGTCTGCGGCACCACGCCGTGCATGCTGCGCGGGTCTGACGACATCATGGCCGCCTGCAAGGGCAAGGGCCTGAAGAAGGGCCACACCACACCGGACGGTCTGTTCACGCTGACCGAAGTCGAGTGCATGGGCAACTGCGCCTCGGCCCCGATGGTCCAGATCAACGATGACAA
>CAZSTP010000531.1:0-1505 GCA_964609325.1 uncultured Novosphingobium sp.
CAATGGAAATTTATGCCCCTACCGGGTCACTTCTCAGTGGAAATCTACACCCCCGCGCACGGCGGGCAAGGAATTCGACGTTACCGGGGCGAAGCTTGATCAGATCGAAGGCCATGACTGCATTATGCTCCTGAATTTAGAGATCAGACTGCCCCTCTGCCCCCATCCTAACCAGAAGGGCATGCGTGAAAAGTCGCCAGCCGGATAACTCTGTCCCGAATCGTACAGCCCGCGCGCGGGCGCATAGCAATCAGCAATGGAACGACGCGGCGATTGTGCTGCACATTATAGACAGACGCGGGGAAGACATGACCTACAGATTGGGTGTGGACGTTGGCGGCACGTTCACAGACCTCCTGCTCTTCAACCAGAGCACGGGCGGATTCTGGCGCAACAAAACGCCATCAACCCCGCATGATAGTTCAGAAGGCATCCTGAACGGCGTGACGGCCATTTGCCAAAGCGCAGGGATCAGCCCGTCGGACGTGGAATTCTTCCTCCACGGCACCACGGTTGCCACCAATGCCGTGCTCGAAGGCAAAGGCGCGCGCGTCGGCCTGATCACCACCGACGGTTACCGTCAGGTCCTGCAAATCGCGCGCAGCTTTGTACCGGGCGGCCTTGCCGGATGGATCGTCTGGCCAAAGCCGGTGCCAATGGCCGCATTGGAAGATACCATCGAAGTGCGCGGGCGGATCGATGCACAGGGCCATGAAATCGCCCCGCTCGATGAAGCGCAAGTGCGCGCCGCGCTCACCACCTTGCGCGATAGCGGGATCGAAGCGCTCACCATCAGTCTGGTCAATGCCTACCTCAACGGCGCGCACGAACAACGCATCGCCGAATTGGCGGCGGAAATCATGCCCGACATTCCGCTCTCGCTCAGCCACGCCGTCCTGCCCGAAATGCAGGAATACGAACGCACGCTGACCACCGTCGCCAACGCCGCCGTGCGCCCCGTCGTGGGCAATTATGTGCGCAACTTGCGCGATCGGCTGCGCGGTGCCGGTATGGCCGGATCGCTCTCGCTGCTTCGCTCGGACGGCGGCTTGATGTCGTCTGAAAAGTCCGAAGAGCATCCCGTCTCGCCGCTGATGTCCGGGCCTGCGGGCGGCGTCACCGGCGCGATCTGGGTGGGCCGCAACGCCGGGATCAGGAACATCCTCACTTTGGACGTGGGCGGCACCAGCACCGACGTCGCCCTGATCGAAAACCTCGAAGCGCGCCGCCAGCGCACCACCGAGGTTGGCCACCTCTCGGTCCGCGCCTCGGCCTTGGACGTCAAGACCGTCGGCGCGGGCGGTGGCTCGATTGCCTATGTGCCAGAACTCACCGGCGCGCTGCGTGTCGGCCCGCAATCGGCGGGCGCGGTCCCCGGCCCGGTCGCCTATAGCAAGGGCGGCACCCTGCCGACCGTGACAGATGCCAATGTCGTGCTCGGCTATCTTCCCGAAAACCTTCTCGGCGGCAAATTCAAGCTTGATCGTGAAGCCGCGAAGGTCGCC
>CAZSTP010000532.1:0-1502 GCA_964609325.1 uncultured Novosphingobium sp.
CAATCGGTGAGCACGCTTGCGCTCGCCACATCCATCCTCATCCTGCCAAGCCACGCTTTCGCCCAAGCTGAACAAGCCACGGAAGATCAGGGCGGCATCGAAGAGATCGTCGTCACCGCGCAAAAGCGCGTTGAAAACGTGCAGGATGTGCCAATCGCCATCTCGGCTTTCAGCAACACCGCATTGCGTGAACGCGCGGTCAACGACATTGCCTCGCTCGGCGCGCTGGCTCCCAACGTCAACCTCGATGGCGGCACCCCGTTCTCGGGTTCGTCCGCCGTGCTCTCGGCCACGATTCGCGGCATCGGTTCGGATGACTTTGCGTTCAACATCGATCCGGGCGTCGGCATCTATCTCGATGGCGTGTTCCTTGCCCGCACCGTTGGCGCAAACCAGGACCTGCCCGATGTGGAGCGCATCGAAGTGCTCAAAGGCCCGCAGGGCACGCTGTTTGGCCGCAACACCATCGGCGGCGCGGTCTCCATCGTCACGCACAATCCGGGCAAGGAATTCCGCATCGTCGGCGATCTGACCACCGGCAGCTACAGCCTGGTCAAGGCACGTGCCACGATCGATCTTCCGATCACCGATGGCCTTGCCGCCTCGGTCACCGGCGCTGTCACCAGCCGTGACGGTTTCCAGAAGCGCATCCCCTACAACGGCACCGCCGCTGAAATGCGCGCGATCAGCAATTCCAACAGCTTCCGCCAGTTCAGCCATGCCGATTATTCCAGCGGCACCCGCCAGAGCGAAGACAACAGCGTCAGCCTGCGCGGCAAGCTGCGCTGGGACGATGGCGGCGCCTTCCGCGTTACCGTCTCGGGCGATTACACCCGTCAGAACTCGACCGGCCAGAACAACTCGCTGCTGGCCGTATCCTTCCCGCCCGGACCGTTCGCGCCCACCAACCCGCTCCCCGGCACCGGCATCAATCCGGTCGCTCCGGCAGGCGGCTTCCTGTTTGCAGGGCTCTATAACTTCTGCATCGGCTCCACCCCTGCCGAAATCGCGGCACGCGGTGCCAGCGCGATCTGCGGCGCACGCGGCACCAGCGTCAATCCGGGCGGCCTGCTCGGCTCATTGGCCGGCGTGAACCGCGATGCTGATGCAACCAACAACCGTCTGCCATGGGACGGTCGCTTCATCACCGGCGATCCCGACACGACATATGCCACCGGCCCGACGCTGAACAAGCTCAAGGCATGGGGCGTTTCGGGCAATGCCGAACTCGATATCGCCGAAGGCCTGATGTTGCGTTCGATCACCGCTTTCCGCAAAACCAACTGGAAGGCCGGATCGGACCTCGACGGTTCGCCGCTCAGCATGCTGGAACTCACCTTCAGCCAGAATCAGGAACAGTTCAGCGAAGAGCTGCAACTGCTCGGTTCCAACCTACTCGATGGCAAGCTGAACTTCGTGCTCGGCGCATACTACTTCGAAGAGCAGGGCAATCTGCGCGATCACGTGGTGTTCGATGAAGGCCTGCTGCAAGTCGATGGTCC
>CAZSTP010000533.1:0-1500 GCA_964609325.1 uncultured Novosphingobium sp.
CGCTGGCGCTGTCGGATGAGCGGTTGGCGCTGGACGGCCACCAGACGCTGGAGCAAGCGTTGGGATTTTGGCGCAAGATTGACCGTTCGGCAGATGTACAGGCGGATTTCGGCCTTGCCAACTTGCTGGATGTGCCGGTGCGGTTCCTTTCAACCGGGCAGCGCAAACGAGCGGCATTGGCGCGAATTGCGGCCAGTGAAGCGCCTATATGGCTGTTGGACGAACCGTTGAACGGGCTTGATGAACATTGGTCCTGCATAGCGCAAGTTGCGATTAGCGCGCATTGCAAGGCGGGCGGGGCGGTGGTGATTGCATCGCATCAGCCGCTTTCGATCGAGCGCGTGCAAACGCTGCAAGTGCTGGACTACGCGGCATGATCGCACGGTTGTGGCCCGTATTTGTGCGGGATTTGACCCTGTTGACGCGGGGCGCGCAAGGGCGGGGCGGGGCGGTGCTGCCGCTGTTGTTCTTCCTTGCGGTGGCGATGCTGTTTCCCTTTGCGGTGGGGCCTGATGCGCGGCTGCTGGGGCGCACGGGGGCCGGCGTGATCTGGGTGGCGGCGTTGCTGGCGGCGATCCTGCCGCTGGACCGGCTGGTTGAGCCGGACCTTGAGGCGGGTTTCTTTGACCAGTGGGCGCTGCGGGGCTTTTCGGAAGAAGCGCTGCTGCTGAGCCGCATTCTGGCGCACTGGATCAGCTTTGGCATACCCTTGATGATTGCCGCGCCCATTTCGGCGGGGCTGCTTTCATTGGATGCCGCGCAATTGCAGACGGTGGAACTGGGCCTGCTGCTGGGAACGCCGGGGCTGGCGGCGATCGGGGTGACGATTGCGGCGTTGACCGCAGGTTTGCGGGCAGGATCAGCGCTGGGCGGGTTGCTGGCGATTCCCTTGACGGTGCCGCTGCTTATCTTCGGGGCGGGGTCGCTTCAGCCCGATGGCGAGGGCGGGCTTGCCTTGTTGGCGGCTTGCAGCCTTGTGGCTTTGGCGGTGGCGCCGTTTGCAGGTGGGGCAGCGATCCGGGCCGGACGCGAATAAGAAGGCCGCGAGTAAGACTTGTCGGCTCCAAAGCGCAAATGCATTGGCATTCGCACGAAGTCTCCTTAAAACGGGGACTATGATAGCTCCTGCGATTGCAAACGATACGATCTCCCTCATCGGCAACACTCCGCTGGTCCGGCTAAACGGGCCGAGCGAGGCCGCCGGATGCGACATTTACGGCAAGTGCGAATTTGCCAACCCTGGTGCATCGGTCAAAGACCGGGCCGCGCTGTGGATCGTGCGCGATGCGGAAGAGCGCGGGCTGTTGCAGCCCGGCGGCACGATTGTTGAGGGCACCGCTGGTAATACCGGCATCGGCCTTGCGCTGGTGGCCAATGCACGCGGCTACAAGTCGGTCATCGTGATGCCCGAGACGCAATCGCGCGAAAAGATGGACACATTGCGCGCATTGCGGGCCGAACTGGTGCTGGTGCCTGCCGCGCCGTTCTCCAATCCCGGGC
>CAZSTP010000534.1:0-1500 GCA_964609325.1 uncultured Novosphingobium sp.
AATACATCTGGATGAAGCGGCGATAGCTGTCCCAGGCAAAGCGCGGATCGCCCGAACCGGCGGCCAGTCCCTCAACCGTCAGGTCATTCAGACCGAGGTTGAGCACCGTGTCCATCATGCCCGGCATCGAGACGCGCGCGCCCGAGCGCACCGAAACGAGCAGCGGATTGACCGCATCGCCAAACACGCGGCCCGTGGCCGCTTCGACATGCTTCACGCCATCGGCCACGCCTGCGCGCAAGGCATCGTCAAAGGTTTTGCCATTGGCGTTGTAGGCCGTGCAGACTTCGGTGCTGATGGTAAAGCCCGGAGGCACCGGCAGACCGATCCCGGCCATTTCGGCAAGGTTCGAACCCTTGCCGCCCACGATGGTCTTGTCCTTGGCGCGCGCGTCGGTTGACACGGCTCCACCGCCGAAATGGAATACGTATGCGCTCATGCGGTAACGATGCCCCTTGCGTTTTTTGTCTTTCCCGGCCGGTTAACCCCGGCCTGCGGAAGCTACTTAACCTTCAATGTATGAAAAGTCCGCTACTTTGTGCACTGCAACACGAAAACGATCAAGCAGCGCAAGGCGGCTCGCCCTTTTGGCCGCATCGGGATCATTGATCATCACCGCTTCAAAGAAGGCATCAATCGGCGCGCGCAAGCTGGCGAGCGCGGCCATGGCGGCGGTGAAGTCCTCGGCTGCGATAGCCGATTCCGCCTGCGGCTCTGCGGCATTCAGCGCATCGATCAGCGCCTGTTCGGCAGGTTCGCGGGTGTAATCCGCATCCACCGGCGTGAACTCTTCCTTCTTCAGGATATTCGCCGCGCGCTTGTACCCTGCGAGAAGGTTGGTGCCGTCTTCGGTGGTGACGAAAGCTTGCAGCGCGTGAACACGTGCGAGCAGGCGGACAAGATCATCCTCACCACCGAGCGCGAATACAGCGTCGATCAGGTCGTGGCGAACGCCCGCTTCACGTTGCTGGACTTTGAGGCGGTCAGCGAAGAACGTGAGAATGTCCGTAGATTTCCTTTCGATGAAATCTTCGAACGAATCCATTATACCTTCAGCATCGTCGGCGAACCTTTCCTCATCGCCGCAGCCATTATCGTAGCCGTAATGTTCACGGTAAGCGTCGAAATAAAAAGCCACGAACTCCTCAGGCCCTCGAACTCCAAAATGAGTGAACATTTGCAAGCCGAGGCGTCGGTTTTCGTTGAACACAGGGTCATCGAACCAATGACCATGCCAGTGGATTGAAGATTGCGCTCGTAACAACGGTGATAGATCAATTCTCAAGCGGGAAGTGTCGATAAGTCGTATTATCGACAATGCCGCTCGCCTGAGGGCATAAGGGTCTTTCGATCCCGTTGGCGGTTCACCAATCGCGAAGAACCCAACCAACGTATCCAGCTTATCCGCCAGCGCCACGGCCACCGTTACCGGCGCGGTCGGCACGTCATCGCCCTGCCCTACCGGCTTGTAGTGATCGCGGATGGCGTCGGCTACGGCGT
>CAZSTP010000535.1:0-1495 GCA_964609325.1 uncultured Novosphingobium sp.
AATTACCGGACGATGGACCTCGTTTACGATGTGGCGCAATTGATCCACCAGCTCGATCTGGCTCCGGTTACGATTGTGGCGCATTCTTGGGGGGCCAATGTCAGTTTGCGCTATGCCGGGTTGTTTCCGGAAAACGTGCGCAAACTGGTGGCGATCGAGGGCATTTTCCCGACCACAGGGCATGAGGCGCTGATCAAGAATGTGCCGTTTGCGCGGCGGGTGCGCGAATACATTATCGAAAAGCGCAAAGCGGCGGGCCTTGTTCCGCGCCGCTATCCTTCGCTCGGCGATGCCTATGCCCGTATGAAGGCGGCGAACCCCTATCTGACAGATGTGCAGGCGCGGCATTTGACGCTGCATGGCATCAATCGCAATGAAGACGGAACGTTTAGCTGGAAGTTCGATCCGCATTTGCACGTTGATGCCGCACCTTATGATATTGCGCCTGAATTCGTGCAGCAGTTGTGGGGTGCGATAACCTGCCCGACCTTGTTGCTGAACGGCGCGGACTCATGGGTCGATAATCCCGAGGCTGACGGCCGGATCGATCATTTCAAGAATGCCAAAGTGATCGAGTTCGAGAATGCGGGACACTGGTTGCACCATGACCAGTTCGAAAAGTTTATCGCAACGCTGAAGGATTTCCTCTGAGCGGCGTCACGCTCAAAGTTGCGAGTTACAACATCCACAAAGGGGTGGGGCTGGACCGAAAGCGCGATCCTGATCGCATCCTCACGGTCCTGCGCGAGATTGATGCCGATGTGATCGCGCTGCAAGAGGCGGACCGGCGCTATGGCATGCGCGAAGCGGTGCTGCCGCGTGCGGCGCTGGATGATCATAGCCCGTGGCGGGTGATCGAGCCCGGGCATTACGATAGCGCGCGCACCGCGGCGAGCATGGGCTGGCACGGCAATGCGCTGCTGGTGCGGCGCGAGATCGAAGTGCTGGGCGCTTGCGCTGTGCCGCTGCCGACCATCGAGCCGCGCGGGGCGGTGTGTGCTTCGCTGCGGATTGCGGGCGAGATCGTGCGGGTGATCGGCATGCATCTCGATCTGTCCGGATTGCGGCGGCGCGCGCAAGTGGAGGCGGTGTGTTCGCATATCGCCGCGCATGACGAACCGGGCCATGCGGTGATGATGGGCGATCTGAACGAGTGGTCGGTCAAAGGTGGCGCTTTGGCGGCGTTTCGCGCCCCATTGCGGGTTCTGGCACCGGGCCGCAGCTTTCCCTCGCGCCGCCCGCTGGCGCAATTGGACCGCATCGTGATCAGCGAGGGGCTGACCGTCGAGGATGCAGGGGTGCATCACAGCGCGCTTGCGGCGGTGGGTTCGGACCATTTGCCGGTCTGGGCGAATTTGCGCCTGCCTTGAATTTGCGCACTCCGTTCTGCCTAAAAATTAGGCAACGGGCAAATGTTGCACAAGATTCGAGCGTACTTGTCCGCTGGGTGACCTGTTTGATCCGCGTAAACATCTGATTCCGTAAAAACGCGTGT
>CAZSTP010000536.1:0-1495 GCA_964609325.1 uncultured Novosphingobium sp.
ATATCGGCTTCAAGTACTCGCTGATCCTTCACCGCTGCATGGAGAAGGACCACGACCCTGCCACCGTCGAACATATAGAACACCCGATACCGAACCTTGCCCACCCTCTCCCGTAGCTCAAAGAGCCCCTGGCCCAGTGGGCATGCCTACGGCATAGGCAGCGCAGGGCCATTCATTTGCAGCCCTTGAATCGCCTGCCCACGCTGAAGCCGCTCACGTCTCTCCAAAGACTGCAACCATTCTCTGACCGGCTCAGCCCCCTGAGGCGTCCGATAAAAAATGACCTTGTACGCAGGAGCAAATTGAGACGCATCCATCTCAACCTTGCAACACAGATGCTACTAATACTAGTAGTTTACGCGCGAGTCGTGCCACGCGAGGGAGGGTGGGGACGGCTGGCTCGTCTTTGGAGTTCCTGGTGCGAAGGCGGTGTCAACTATCGCAGTGATAGGGTGTGTGACTCAGCGGAGATCAGTCGAGGGAAGCTCGCGCGAGGAAACCTATGGGTAGATGCTTTGCGACGTGGCCTCCCTCAAGGAGACTCATCCTGCCTCTGATATGCTCTGCACCCGGACATCAAAATTCTCGGATAAGCCGGAAGCCAGCCTCTGGTAGCGTAACCCCTGTCGTGAATCGTGCGCCGACACCGAGTTGAATCATCCAATGCCGGTCGATTTCATAATGGAGCTGGGGCATGACAAGTACTTCGGTATTCCCATTCAACGCCTGGCTGAGGTTTGTCTCAATCCCTGCCACGACCCGATCTGTTACGTCCGCGAACAACGTAACATTCGCGAGTAATTCGACGGTTTTATCCTGAACGCCTCCGAGGACTTCGGCTCGGCTGCCGAACATCCCGAACACGCTCCAGGTCTCATCGAACCGAAACCCCGTGAGATAGAGCAACGTGGTGGTCCAGAGGCTGGGGTGGCGATCATACTGCACGATGGCCTGTGCCCCATGAATGAACCGATGGTCGAACGCTGTGCCAAATGTCACTTGGCCAGCTGCCTTATAGGCCTCAAGATGCGTGTTTTCGAAGGGCAATTCAAATTCCACCGCGATGCCATCACACACAGCATATTCAATTTCAGGAGCCCATTCGATTCCCTGCCGATCAACACTGCGCCGCACAAGGCCTAACGGATCCGGTACAGCATCCACACGTCTTGACGTGTTGCCGAATGGCACCAGGCCCAGCACATTGACTTCCCCCTCGCCACGCTTGACACCAAGTGGACGAATGAGATCAAAAACCATGGGCTCGGCAATCCGCGGCCCCTTCTCCTCCCCAGAGACACGCTCAATCGTCTCGAGCGTGGGGTCCTCTTCACCGATTTTCGGGCAACCTCGGCCCCCGCGCGACTCTCTAGGAGCAGAGGAAACTTCATTCCAGCTGACGCCCCGATCTGCAGGGATTCCGCGCAAGGGAACAGTCTGCCAGGTGGAGAGGCTATCCGCCTGCGCAACACTGGCAAGGATATCCATGAGCACA
>CAZSTP010000537.1:0-1480 GCA_964609325.1 uncultured Novosphingobium sp.
CCGTGGCGGCAACAGGCGGTATAAAGACGGGATCGGGGCGGAAGAAATCCCACAAATGCAGGGGCAGGTATACAAGGCACAATGCCGCGAAGGCGAGGCCTGCACGGGCGCGGGTGGCCGGGACCAGTGCCGCGACACCGATCACGATCTGGAGCACGCCGGTTGCCAGAATGACCGGCGTGGCCGGAAGAAACGGCGGCACAAGCGCAGCGAAACCGGATGTAGCGAAAAGATGGGCAGCGCCACCACCAATCATGACCAGAGCGACCAACACTGATAAAGCAAGAGTAATCATATACATCCTTTGTTCGGGATGCGCAGGCCATGACAGCGTGCGGTGGGCGTATTTGTTTAATCATTTAACCTAATGGCACTTCTCGTCTTTGTCCAAAGGAAAGTCTGACATTTCTTTACCCCATTTGTCGTGCAAGGATCATGCTCGCAGCCTTGTGCCCGATCATCAGGGCTGGGGCGTTGGTATTGCCCGACGTGAGCGAGGGCATCACCGCGTTGTCCGCAACGCGCAAGCGGTCGATCCCGTGAACCTTGAGCCGTGCATCGACCACGGCACCGCGATCGGTGCCCATGCGGCAGGTCCCGGCGGGGTGGCCCATGGTCGCGGCAGTGGCGATAATGTGTTGCATGACCGCGTCATCGCTTTGTGAGGCACAGCCGGGCAAACCGGTTCCGGTTACCAGATCAGCCAGTGGCCTTGTTGCCAAGAGGCGGGCCATGAACCGCATGCCGCGAACCATCGCTTCGCCATCGCGTGGATCGCCCAGGTAATCGGGATCAATCAGCGGGCGCGATTCCGGCCGGTTGTCGGCAAGGTAGACCGCGCCGCGCGACCGTGGGCGCAGCAGGGCCATCGTTGCGGTGATCCGCGCCTCGGGTTCCACTTCAAAGGCCAGTTTGCGGCCGGGCCTGGCGGAAAACGGGCGGAAATTGATTTGCATATCGGGATGGGCAAGATCTGGCTGGCTGCGGAAAAACGCGCCTGCAACCGAACTTCCCAGAGTGACAGCACCACGGCGGGCCAGAAGGAACTGCAAGCCGTGCAGCAACTTGCGTACACCGGCCAGTGTGCCGTTCAACGATGCGTGGGCAAGCGTATCGGCCGTGATCGAGGCGGTGAGGTGGTCCTGCAAATTGGTGCCGACGCCGGGCAGATCATGCAGAGGCGTCACGCCGACATCTTTCAGATGCCGCACAGGGCCTATGCCTGACAGCATCAGCAGACGTGGACTATCGAGCGCGCCTGCGCACAGCACCACTTCAGCCGCTGCATTTGCCGAGGTGACCTTGCCATTCATCTCATAACGGACGCCGACCGCACGGTTGCCCTCGATCTCGACGGCATGGACCAGCGCGCCGGTCATGATGCGCAGATTGGAGCGGCGGCGGATGGGGGCGACAAAGGCATTATAGGCGGAATTGCGAAAGCCCCGCCGGATCGTCATGCGGCAGCGCCCGATGGCTT
>CAZSTP010000538.1:0-1474 GCA_964609325.1 uncultured Novosphingobium sp.
GCCGGTGTGGAACCGCGTCAACACCAGCCCCGTCGCCGGATCGCGCGTTTCCATCGCACCCGATCCGTCCACCCACGCGCCATTGATCAGCAGGCGGTGCGTCTGGCCCAGAAACGCCGCCGTTTCCGGCGCTATCGCATGGCCATCAAACGCCGCCGCCCCTGTTGTCATACTTCAACCGTCCTCGGGTCATAATGGAACAGGCCCAGCGCCTCTTCTTCCTTCAGCTCTTCCATGCCGAACAGATCAGTGTCCTGGCCCTGCATCCGGTCTGCATTGGCGTTCGATTCCTGCTGGATGAACGTCGCGCGTTCGTGCCGCGCCTTTTCATAGCGGGTCAGCCCTTCCGAAACGGTCGATGATGCCGCCAGCGCGCGGGCCAGCACGATCGCGTCTTCGATAGCGGTCACCGCACCTTGCCCCAGGAACGGCGTCATCGCGTGGGCGGCATCGCCCAGCAGCGTCACATTGCCGTCCACCACCCATGTCGGCAGCGGTGCACGCGCATTGATCGCCCACTTGAACATCGGTTCGCGGCAGGCCGCCTCGATCAGCAACTGCGCATCATTGCACCATCCGGCAAAGACGCTGCGCACTTCCCCGGGATCGGCGCGCATGGTCCAGCCTTCCTCGTTCCAGCCATCCTGCCGTGAAAAGAACGCCAGATTGAGCACCTTCGAATGGCGCACATTATAGCGCGCAATCATCGCTCCCGGGCCGATGATAATGCCGGGCAAATCCGAAAGCGCCTGCAATTCAGGCGTCACCGGCACCAGTGAACGCCATGCGATATGGCCTGTGAAATGCGCGGCCACGCTTTCAAAGCGCTGGCGGATCGCGCTCTTCACCCCGTCTGCACCCACCAGCACATCCGCGCTGAAAGTGCGCCCGTCGGCGGTCGTCACTGTGGTGCCCTCGCTCGATACAACAGCCGCGCCGCAGACCAGTTCAACCCCTGCCTTCTCGGCTGCTGCCATCAGCACATTGTGCAGATCGGCGCGGTGGATCGTGATATAGGGCACGCCATACTTTTCGCGCTGGTTCGAACGGTCGATCAACACCAGACGGCGGCCATCCTGCCAATGCTGGAACTGTTGCAGCGTCGGCTCCACCCCGACCGCCGTCGCCGCTTCGCACACACCGATGAAATCAAGGCCCCGCATCGCATTGGGGGTGATCGTCACGCCTGCGCCGATTTCGCCAAATTGCGGCGCGCTTTCCAGCAAGGTTACTGCAAAGCCCTGTTGGGCCAGCGCGGTCGCTGCGGTCATGCCGCCGATGCCGCCACCGATGACGAGGATCTTTTCTGTTCTGCTCATATCAATCGTTCCGGCCCAGTTGGTTGGGAATGTGGCTCTCATGATTGGCCAGATACCATTCCGCGATTTCCTCGCGCGTCGCCCACCACACCCCGGGCAAGCTCTTGGCGTGTTCGATGAATTCGCGCAGCGCCCGCACGCGGTGGGCGCGGCCC
>CAZSTP010000539.1:0-1471 GCA_964609325.1 uncultured Novosphingobium sp.
CCGCCGACAGGGACCGCGCCGACCATGATCTGGCGGCTCTTGCGACGCGCGATATCGCGCCATGGACGAATGGATGACATGGATCTCTCTATAGAGCCAAGCCGTGACGACGGGAAGGCGCTATAGCTTTTTGGCGAACATGAATTCGGGATCGCAGTGATCGCCCACCCAGAATTCGATATCGGCCACTTTTTCAAAGCCGAAACGCCGGTAAAACGCCTGTGCCCCCGGGTTATCGGCATAGACCGAGAGCTGCATTTCATCGGCGGCCCAGCCTTGCGCCTGTGCCTGCGCCCATTCCATCAACCGCGCACCGTGGCCGCGCCCGATCAGATCGGGATCGGTGTAGAGCTGTTTCAGCTCCATCGGCGAGACTGCATCGGTGTGGGCGGGCAAAGTGCTGGTGCGGATGATCTTGCAGAATGAGGCCAGCGCGCCGTCCTGTTCGATCACCGCAATGCGCATTGCAGCGTCGGCCAGTTCTTTGAGAACTTTGGCCTGGCTGTGCGTATCATCAAGGAAGCGGGCGAGGTTTTCGGCGCTGTAGAGATGGCCGAACTTGGCGACGAAGGCGCGGCGGCCAAGATCGGCAAGGGCGGCGGCATCGTCCATATGGGCAAGGCGGAGTGTCATGGGCTCCGCCTTAACGCCCCTTCCTGCGTTGCGCTACAAGCTCAGCCTTCCTTTGCGGCCTTCACTTTGGTGTAGGGCACGAACTGGCCGAGGCCGACGGTGCCGCGCCAGAAGCCGACGTTGCGATCGATCATGCGCACGATATCGACATTGCACAATTGCGCGCCCCAAGGCGTGGTCAGCATGATGTCATCGTTATCGAGCAGGTTCGCGCCCGATTGGGGGCGGTTGACCCAGATCGTGCCGCCCGATTCATAGGCAATCGCGGTTTTGTCATAGACGCGGGTCTGCGTAACGCGGGGCAGGTAGATGCAGTTCACAGGCTGGCCCGCGACGCGGCCTTCGAGCTTTTTGGCCAAGGCTTCTTCGGGCGTGACGCGCGGTTTGGCATCGGCGGCAACGCCTGCAAGGAGCAGCGATCCGGCGGTGAGACAGGCGGCGATGGTGCGGGCAACTCTGGTCATGACGTGCATTCCTTTTCGAGTCGTTCCACGAACGATGCCATCGCGCGCATGAACATTGGCTGAAAGTGCTTCTTAGCCGGTGCCGCCGACGGTGAGGCCTTCGACCAGCAAAGTGGGCTGGCCAACGCCTGCGGGCACGCTTTGCCCGCCCTTGCCGCATACGCCGACGCCTTCATCGAGCGCCAGATCGTTGCCGATGCCGGTGACGCGGGTGAGCACGGTGGGGCCATCGCCGATCAGCGTTGCGCCCTTGATCGGCGCGCCCAGCTTGCCGTTTTCAACCAGATAGGCCTCGGTGCAGGAGAACACGAACTTGCCGCTGGTGATATCGACCTGCCCGCCGCCGAAGGACTTGGCGAAAATGCCGTTCTTCA
>CAZSTP010000540.1:0-1466 GCA_964609325.1 uncultured Novosphingobium sp.
CGGGGACGTCTCGCCAGCGTCCCGCCAGCCGTCAGCTAGGCCGCGTCGCCTACGGCGTGCGACAGCCGTTCGCGCAAGCGGCGCACTGCGCTGTCGCCCGAAAGGCCTGCGGTGCGCCATGATTGCTCCAGCCGCTGGATGCGTTCGTAGAGGCGTTCGCTTTCGATCACCAGTTCGCGCACGTCATCGGGCAGGGTGGCGACGATATCGGCCTCGCTGGCGGGGAAATTGGCGATCAGCCGCCCGTGACGGCGCAATTGCAGTTCCGAAAGCTCGCCTGCAAAGTGTGCGCGGTGGTTCAGCAGCCACGCAAGGCAGTGCATCACGCGCGTGGTGGTGCGCAGCGCCTCGCACGAGATTTGCACGCGGTGCAGATCCTCTTTGTCTTCAATGCTGTTCTGCGGAGCGGTGCTTTGCCGCAGCCGTTCAAACCGCGCCCGCACGGCATCGGCCAGGCCCAAAGCTTCGGCATAGAGCGCTTCGACGATGCGCGGGTTCAGGCTGGGCATGAGGGCCATGGCTTTGCGCATAAGCTGGCAATCGCCGCACCGCTAGCCAGAGATACTCCAACCCTGTGTGCAATCCTTGGACGTTTCTTAACGGGACATGTTGCAGTGCGGCAAAATTCCCCGTCAAATTTCAGTAATATCCTGTAATCAAGCAATAATATCGGGGATCAGATAATCCTCGATCATCGCAATCTGGTCTCTCAGCAACAATTTGCGCTTTTTAAGACGGGCAATCTGCAATTGATCGCGCGCGCCCGCGCCGGTCAGGGCATCGATTGCAGCATCAAGATCGCGATGTTCAAGGCGCAAGGTGGCAAGCCGCTTGCGCATTTCCTCTTCAGTCACGTTTCGCAATACTCCAACGATCGGTCCGGTGCCGCAAGGAAACCGGATGTTAAGACCCTTTGCGGTCTAACCCGTAAAGGATGCACCCCGGCGCGGTTTGGCTTGCAAGATACGGCGAATGTGGGAGCATGACAACGCGCTGCAAGATGAGTCGGATTCATTTCACGCAATCCGCCATCCATCAGCGCCGCCCCGCACGGGGTTGGCCTGTGCGGGTTTCTGATGAGGGCATTCACCCTTTAAGGAGGATACGCATGGAATCGACGCATATCAGCGCTCTTCAAACCAAGCACGCCGGTCTCGAACGGCAAATCCAGGCCGAAATGACCCGGCCCCTCCCTGATGAAACGCTGGTGGCTAGGCTCAAGCGAAAAAAGCTCAAGATCAAGGAAGAGCTGTCGCGATTGCATTGATGCAGCGCACCCTTTGATCAGTAGAGAGCCGCCCCGCCCGGGCGGCTCTTTTGGTTTGGGGTGTTGAACACGACAGATGCGGAAACCCTCCCCGCTGCGACTAATTTCGCCTTTGGCTCAATAAGTCTCGCTCCCCTCCCTCAAGGGAGGGGCTGGGGGAGGGTGTACGGCGCTTGCGTTCGCAAAAGGAATGAATGGC
>CAZSTP010000541.1:0-1466 GCA_964609325.1 uncultured Novosphingobium sp.
CCTAGATCTTGCGCGCTCTCAAGGATGATCTTGGCCACGTCACGCGGGTAATTTCTCAACCACGGCCAACGGTCCTGGATCAGAGCAATCGCGCCGGATACAAGCGGTGCTGCAAAGGATGTGCCCGACATGCGGGTAACCCCGCCTGCCCCGTCCGATACCAACAGCATCTCGCCCGGCGCGACGAGAAAGCGGTTCATCAAAAGCCCGCTTTCCTTCAAGTAGTCGGATGTGAGAAACTTATCGTTCTTTGCACTATGAGCAGATGTATTTTCGCATACACCGCCAACCGTGATACAGGCCGTACCGGGGCGGTTCGAAAAAGCCGAAACACGGCCCAGCGGATCAACTGACCCGACAACAAGAAACGTGCTATCCAACGCGCCGGTCATATCAATATTGTTGGTCTGAACCGATCCGTCGTTGCCAGCAGCAATCACGTAGATTGTCCGGTCCTTGAAAGTGCTGATCGACGATTGGGTGAATACATCGCGCCATTCGGATGGCAGGGTAAATCCTTCCACGCCCAGCGAAAGGTTGATGACCGAGGCTCCCTTTTTGCCGACATGTTCGATCCCTGCGCGGACATCGGTCCAGCTTGCGGTCAACGTGCTGTCAAAAGGATTGAACGCTGCAATCCTTGCGCGCGGAGCGATGCCCATCACGCCCTTGCCGTCATGTGAGGCGACGATCAAGCTGCCAACTGCCGCACCATGCGCATTGTTGACCCCCTCATAACCGCCCTTGTAAACGACTTTCGAACGCACATCCGGATCGTTATCGGCAAAGAAATCGACCAGACCGATGACAGCCTGGCTGCCTCCGCCCTGCGCCTGGGTGATCGTCGGCGTCCATTTCACCGCATTCATCCAGTGATCGTAACGGTCCATGCCCGAATAGTTCATGACGGTGTCATACCAGTCGAGCAGGAAGTACTGGCGGTCAAACAGGTCCCAACCGGCCAAAGAATTCGGATCGCTCAACTGAACGTTCCATTTGTTCAGGAACGGCTGCTGGACCGCTGTCTGGAAATCCTGGTTCGTGCTTTGCAGAACCTGAGCTTGCCACTGCGTCTGCGAACTTGCCAGCATGCCGTTCAGCAAAGACGCCACTTGCGTGTAGTCCTTGGTTTGTTCGGCCAGAGTCCATGCGGCAGCAATTTCACTGCTGGAAGGCACGAAACTGTCGGTAAAGGCGCGGATGCGGCCCATTTTCGGATCGAGTTCACCGGCTGTCGGGGTCAGATTACCCCAGAAAGCGCGGATCAGGCCGCGATAGGGATCGATATCGCCTTCAAACGCGCGAATACGACCGTACAGCGGATCAATGGACCCTTCAAAGGCGCGGATGCGACCGAAAAACGGATCAAGGTCACCCTCAAATGCGCGGATCAAGCCGCGTAAAGGATCAACACTGCTGCTGTAGGAACCAACCGGACCGCCCATGGCAGTTACCGGCCGATCATC
>CAZSTP010000542.1:0-1465 GCA_964609325.1 uncultured Novosphingobium sp.
CCGCCTGCCACAACCTTGATGTCGCTGCGGCCTGCTTCGCGCAAATGGCGGATCAGTTCGGGGATGAGCGTCTTGTGCCCCGCTGCCAGCGAAGATGCGCCGACCGCGTCGACATCGTTTTCCAGCGCCAGCTTGGCGGCTTCTTCCGGCGTCTGGAACAGCGGGCTGCTCGTCACATCAAAGCCCATGTCGCCAAAGGCAGAGGCGATCACGTTTGCACCGCGATCATGCCCGTCCTGGCCCATCTTGGAGACGAGCATACGCGGCGCACGGCCCAGGCGGCGCGTGACAGCCTCAACGCCATCAACCACCTGCTGGTAACGTGCATCGCCTTCGTAATAGGCGCTGTAGACGCCCTTGACCGGGGTCGGGAACGTGCCGTGGCGGCCGAACACCAGTTCCATCGCGTCAGAGATTTCACCCAAAGTCGCACGCTGGCGTGCAGCTTCAACTGCCAGTTCCAGCAGATTGCCGCCGGTCTTCGCGCCTTCGGTCAACGCATTCAAGGCCGCGCGGCACTTGGTCTCGTCGCGGTTCTCGCGCACCCACTTCAGCCGCGCGATCTGGCCTTCGCGCACCGCCATGTTATCCACTTCAAGCGTTTCCAGCTTGTCTTCGGTGGCAAGGCGGTACTTGTTGACGCCCACGATCACGTCTTCGGCACGGTCCACCCGCGCCTGACGGCCAGCGGCGGCCTCTTCGATCATCGCCTTGGGCCAGCCAGCGGCCACGGCCTTGGCCATGCCGCCTTCGCTTTCAACGCGTTCGATGATCTCCCAAGCCTTGTCGACCAGTTCCTGCGTCAGGCTCTCGATGTAGTACGACCCGCCCAGCGGATCGACCACGTTGCACATGCCCGTCTCTTCCTGAATCACAATCTGCGTGTTGCGCGCGATGCGGGCGGAGAAATCGGTCGGCAGCGCGATGGCTTCGTCGAGCGCATTGGTGTGGAGCGATTGCGTGCCGCCCAGCATCGCGGCCATCGCCTCGATCGTGGTGCGGATCACGTTGTTGTAGGGGTCCTGCTCTTGCAAGCTGACGCCCGAGGTCTGGCAATGCGTGCGCAGCATCTTGGAGCGTTCGTCCTTCGCGCCAAGCTTCGTCATCACGCGATGCCACAGCACGCGCGCGGCGCGCAACTTGGCCACTTCCATGAAGAAGTTCATGCCGATGGCGAAGAAGAACGACAGGCGACCGGCAAACTTGTCGATGTCTAGCCCCGAGGCAACGCCGTACTTCACGTATTCCATGCCGTCGGCAATGGTGAACGCCAGTTCCTGCACCTGCGTCGCACCGGCTTCCTGCATGTGGTAGCCGGAAATCGAGATCGAGTTGAACTTCGGCATCTCGCGGCTGGTGTAGCCGAAGATGTCCGAGATGATCCGCATCGAGGGTTCGGGCGGGTAGATGTAGGTGTTGCGGACCATGAACTCCTTGAGGATGTCGTTCTGGATGGTCCCGTCGA
>CAZSTP010000543.1:0-1465 GCA_964609325.1 uncultured Novosphingobium sp.
CGCCTTCGGCTTCGCCCAGCGTCTTTTCCAGTTCGCGGGCAACTTCGTGGAGGTTTTCCACCGCAACCCAGATCTGGTGGCTGCCGGGATTTTCATCGCCATCGCCCATGTCTGATTCGACATCATCGGCGCCCGCTTCAATCGCGGCTTCGAGCACCTTTTCCTCGTCGCCCGCCTTGCCGGGATACTCAATCAGGCCAAGGCGTTCGAAGCCGTGGCTGACCGCGCCGCTGGCACCAAGGTTGCCGCCGTTCTTCGAAAACGCGGTGCGCACATTGGTGGCGGTGCGATTACGGTTGTCGGTCAGCGCCTCGACGATCACGGCAACGCCGCCCGGACCATAGCCTTCGTAGCGCACTTCTTCGTAGTTATCGCCTTCGCCCTTGGTCGCCTTGTCAATGGCGCGGGCGATGTTGTCCTTGGGCATCGACTGCGCTTTTGCCGCGTTTACGGCGGCGCGCAGGCGCGGGTTCATGTCCGGATCGGGGATGCCCATCTTGGCCGCAACGGTGATTTCGCGGCTGAGCTTGGAGAATTGCGCCGAACGCTTTTTGTCCTGCGCACCCTTGCGGTGCATGATATTTTTAAATTTGGAATGGCCTGCCATGGTCCGTGCTTCTTGCTGGTCTTGCGGGAAAGTGGGTTGCCCCTAGCCGACGACGCGCCTTCGGGCAATGTTTGCGCGATAACCATCGCAGGGAAAGCGCGTTAGACGATCACCGCCGTGCCGCTGACGCTGACCATCAGCATCGATCCACGCGCGCCGATGGTTTCGTAATCGATATCAACGCCAATCACGGCATTGGCCCCCAAGGCCCGCGCCTTGTCTTCCAATTCGCGCAAAGCCTGTTCGCGCCCGCGCGAGAGGACTTCTTCGTACTTGCCCGAACGACCACCAAAGATATCGGTAATCGACGCAAAAAGATCGCGCACGATGTTTGCGCCGAGGATCACCTCGCCGGTGACAACACCAAGATAGCGCTGCACCGGACGACCTTCGATCAGGCTGGTTGTGGAGAGGAGCATGGTCTGATTTCCTACCAGAAAAGATTTAGCTAACAGCTAGAATGATTGCGTCTAGCCCTCCGTCAAAACAATATCTTCTTGACCACTTCTTTCGTACCAATACCTATAGGAGCGCGACTTCGGGAGGGTAAATGGGCAGTTTGAAAGCATCAAAGGCAGGGCAACGGCAAGAGTTTGAAAAAGCCTTTGTCGCAACTTTGATCTTGGATGCAGATGCGGCAATCCAAAGGTTCAGGTCATCTGGCCGTGAAGTTCAGCAAGCGCGCCGTGATCTTGTACGCAGTCTACATGCAACAATCGACGGCGTGGTTTGGGCATTCCGCGAACATGTCCGTTCATCGGGCCAGACCATGGATTTGCTTACTTCGGCAGAAGAAGCAGTGTTAAGCGAGACGAATTTTCAGGTAAGCGACCGTGGCACGATCTCTACTCAACCGCG
>CAZSTP010000544.1:0-1463 GCA_964609325.1 uncultured Novosphingobium sp.
GGGCTCGCTTCATGCGGCTGACGACATACCCTGCCAGCCCGTTAAAAAACTGGGGTGAGGTGGAGATCACGATATCGGCTTTCTGAATGAACGGCGCCGCCACAATCGCCGCCGCCATATAAGAGACGTAGTTCAGTGTCCGTTTGAGAAATCCTTCATTGGCTGTCACATAGGTCCAGACACGAATGATCGTGATCCCATCTTTCTCTTCACGCGTATACAACCTATTGCGATAGCCAGGATAGACCTTCCCGCGAGGGTGATTCGGTGCACAGGTGACGACGGTCACGCGATGCCCGTCCCGTACCCACTGTCGGCAATGTTCAAATGTACGCGAGGCCGGCGCATTCACTTCTGGCGGGAAATAGTGTGATAGGAAAAGGATATGCACGGGTTACCTCAGTGGGAACATGGGAACATCCGGCGAATCAGAGAGGAGTCGAATCCATTTTCGTCATCCCGTAGATTATGGTCACGGGTACGGTCCCCCGATAGGTCATGACGAGCGTACTGTTGGGATACTCCAGACCGAACTCAGGGAAATACCATCCCGGCTCGATGGTCAACGCCACGTTCGGTGTCGGCGCGATGACGAGGATGGCGTTGCCCCTCTCATCACGTATCTCCGCAGACCGCCCCACTAACAAAAGCCGGTAGTCGGGGTGGACATGAAGCAAGCTTTCGATCGTATGGATGCCCTCCCCGTTCACTGTGTCGCGAACCGTCCACTCGCCCGGTGATACGTACTCAATCATTCGTGAATGCGTCAGCCGGCCGGATAACCTGGCATACCCATCGTGAGCGCCCTCGAAGGTTGCACGAACTTCTCCATCCCCTGTGATGCGTCCATAGATCGGATAGGCTCGCCGAGCTACTCGAAAGACCCCCCAGGTTTCAGATTGGTCTTGCTGATCGATGCAGAGCGTATTGTGTGCTCTGGTGCTTCGTGCATAGGTCCTGCGCCGTCCCGGTTCGTAGTCATAGACTCCGCTGTCCACGATGATGCGTCGGCCGTTCACAGCGAGTTCGAAACTCAGCGTATCCGCATGGGCGTGGCCGGGCTGATAATCAGGGCCCACGGGTCCGCAGTCAATGACCATCATGTCCGAGGCATCGCGGATCACATAGTAGCCGGTCTGTGATTTTTCGCTGGTCGTGAGGCCGGCGGAAAAAGACCGGCGCTTGTACGTCATGATTCGGTTGCCATAGGTCAGGATGTCGCCAGGTGGCGACGCAATGCCGAGTGCAGCGTCGTTGAACAGGGGGATGTCGCCATCAGGCAGGCAAATATCATCCAGAAAGCGTAAGGCCTCATGGATCCGGGACGTGAACCGCTGTTGTTCGTCGAAGTGCAGGGCGCGCTGCGATCCGGTCATCAGGTTCAGGACGTCCAAATAATCCACTAGGCTGATGGCGTGATACATCGGACTTCGCTCATAATGTCCGCCATCTGAAAGAAATTG
>CAZSTP010000545.1:0-1461 GCA_964609325.1 uncultured Novosphingobium sp.
AAAGGGCGGCCATTTCTGACCGCCCTTTTTGTATTCCGCTTATGCCGCTTCTTTCTTGCGGCCTGCCTTCTTGCGCTCGTTCGGGTCGAGGATGGCTTTGCGCAGGCGGATGGACTTTGGTGTCACTTCCACCATTTCATCGTCGTCGATGTAGGCGATGGCTTGTTCCAGCGTCATCACCTTGGGCGGGGTGAGGCGGATGGCGTCGTCCTTGCCGGTTGAACGGAAGTTCGTGAGCTGCTTGGACTTCATCGGGTTGACTTCGAGATCTTCGGGCTTGGCGTTTTCGCCGATGATCATGCCTTCATACAAAGGTGTGCCGACGCCGACGAACAGGATGCCGCGCTCTTCCAATGGGCCGAGCGCATAGGCGTTGGCTTCGCCCGCGCCGTTCGAGATCAGCACGCCGTTCTTGCGGCCTTCGATCTTGCCCTTGTGCGGCCCGTACTTTTCAAACAGGCGGTTCATGATGCCGGTGCCGCGCGTGTCCGAAAGGAATTCGCCGTGGTAGCCGATGAGGCCGCGTGACGGGGCCGAGAAGGTGATGCGGGTTTTGCCGCCGCCCGAGGGGCGCATATCGGTCATCTCGCCCTTACGCGTGGCCATTTTTTCAACCACGGTGCCCGAATATTCATCGTCCACGTCGATCACGACGGTTTCGTATGGTTCGGTGCGCTGGCCGTTCTCGTCGGTATCATAGAGCACGCGGGGGCGGCTGATGCCGAGTTCGAAGCCTTCGCGGCGCATCGTTTCGATCAGCACGCCCAGCTGCAATTCGCCACGGCCAGCCACTTCGAAGCTGTCCTTGTCGCTGCTTTCGGTGACCTTGATGGCGACGTTGGATTCGGCTTCGCGCTCCAGACGGTCACGGATCATGCGGCTGGTCACCTTGGTGCCTTCGCGGCCGGCCATCGGCGAATCGTTCACGGCAAAGCGCATCGACAGGGTTGGCGGATCGATGGGCTGGGCGTGCAGCGGCTCGGTCACGTTGGTGTCGCAGATGGTGTTGGCCACGGTGGCGGTGGTGAGGCCGGCGATGGAGATGATGTCTCCGGCAACGGCTTCATCGGTGGGGACGCGTTCAAGGCCACGGAAGGTCATGATCTTGGAAGCGCGGCCGGTTTCGATCACGTTGCCGTTGTTATCGAGTGCGTGGATCGCCTGGTTGGTTTTCACCGAGCCGGAGAAGACCAGACCGGTAAGGATGCGGCCGAGGAAGTTATCGCGGTCCAGCAGGGTCACGAGGAACTTGAACGGACCATCGGGATCGGCCGAAGGGGCCGGCACGTGATCGACGATCTTCTGGAACAGCGGGGTGAGCGTGCCTTCGCGCGCCAGCGGATCTTCGCTGGCATAGCCATTGCGGCCCGAGGCGAAGAGGACGGGGAATTCAAGCTGTTCGTCATTGGCATCGAGGCTGACGAAAAGGTCGAACACTTCGTCGAGCACTTCTTGCGTGCG
>CAZSTP010000546.1:0-1460 GCA_964609325.1 uncultured Novosphingobium sp.
TCTTTTGCGCCCCGGTGCCAAAGTGCGCCCCGAAGGCCGCCCCGGCATGTTGCCGGTGGGCGAGGCTTTCTTGGGCCGCGCGGTTGATGGCGAGGGCAAGCCGATTGATGGGCTTGGTCCGATCCATCACCGCCGCGAATGGCCTGCAGGCGGTGTGCGCTCTGCCGCGCTGGACCGGTCGCCCGTGCGCGAGCGGTTTGATACCGGCGTGCGGGCGTTGAACGCCCTGACGACGTTCGGGATTGGCCAGCGCATTGGCATCATGGCGGGATCGGGCGTGGGCAAATCGGTGCTGCTGGATATGATCGCGCACGGGGCCGAGGCCGAAGTGGTGATCGTGGGCCTGATTGGCGAGCGCGCGCGCGAGGTTTCCGATTTTGTCGAGCGCCACATGCAGGGGGCCAAGCGCGACCGTTCGGTGATTGTGGTGGTGCCTGCCGACCATGCGCCGAACTTGCGCATCCGTGGCGCGATGCTGGCGACCAGCCTTGCCGAATACTTCCGCGCGCAAGGCAAGCGCGTGCTGCTGATCATGGACAGCCTGACGCGTGTGGCCCATGCCGGACGCGAAATTGCGCTGCTGCTGGGCGAGCCGGGGGCCGCGCGCGGCTATCCGCCATCATCCTTGGCCACGATTACCAAGCTGGTGGAGCGCGCGGGCAATTCTGCGCAGAGCGGCGGTTCGGTGACGGGGCTTTATACGGTGCTGGCCGATGGCGACAATCAGGACGATCCGGTGGTGGATACTGCGCGTTCGATCCTGGACGGGCATATCGTGCTTTCGCGCGATCTGGCGCAGCGCGGGCAATATCCGGCGATTGATATTGCCGCATCGCTGAGCCGCGTGATGAACGATATTACCGCCCCCGAACACCAAACCGCCGCGCGCACATTCCGCGCGCTGGTGGCCAGTTACGAGGCGAACCGCGATCTGGTGCTGATGGGCGCTTATCGCAGCGGGGCAGATCCGCAACTGGACCGGGCGATTGTGATGCACGATGCGCTGAGCGGCTTTATCAGCCAGCCGCAGCGCGAGATCGTGCCGATGGATGATGCCACCGCCGCGCTGATCCGGTTGATGGGCTGATGAAGGCAGAACGCGCAAGGCTGGCGCGGCTGAAACGGCTTGAGCGCATCCGCGACATTGCGCGGCGCAACGCGCTGGCCGAAGCGGGCAAGGCCGAAGGGACGCTGGCGCAATTGCAGGGACTGGTGGACCGCACCGCGCGTTTATCTGCCGAATATGCCGCGCGCACGGATATGCCCGATGCCCACGCCTTGCAGCAATTGCGGCACTTTGTGGCGGGGCTTGACCGGATTACCACCGGCACCCGCGCCGATGCGGCCAATGCCAAAGTGATCGCCGATACCAAAGCGCAAGAAGCCGCAGCGGCAGAGCGCAAGCGCGCGGCTGTGGAAGAACGCGCCGAGGCGCAAGCCCGCCTGATCGCCCAAAAAAT
>CAZSTP010000547.1:0-1459 GCA_964609325.1 uncultured Novosphingobium sp.
GCGTCCGACAGGCGGTTAGAATAGGGCCTTGCCGGTTCCGGCGGGGGGTGGATAGGGAATGGTGGTACATCCGCCTGCCTGCCCGCCTTTTGGGGAACCCCCTGCTGATGACTATCGCTGCTGCTGATCGCGTGCCCACCTCGGTCGTTCTGCGTTATGGGCTGGGCCAGATTGGCGCGCAGGTTTTCCGCGATACGCCTGCGGTGCTGCTGCCGCTGTTCCTGACGACGATGCTGGGCGTCGAGGCGTGGATTGCGGGCGTGGTGGTGCTGATCCCCAAGCTGTGGCTGATCGTGTGCGATCCGCTGGTGGGGGGCTGGTCTGACCGGGTGAAGGCCACGATGGGGCGCACGCCGTTCCTGATTGGCGGGGCCTTTGGCACGGCACTGGGGTTTGTCTCGCTCTTCACGATCAGCGTTTATCCTTCGCCGACCATCGCGGCGGTGGTGACGTGTCTGCTGTTCTTTTTGGCGGCGACGGCATTCAGTATCTATTCGGTGCCTTATCTGGCCATCGCGGCAGAGCTTTCGCGCGATACGCATGAGCGCAACCGGATCATGGTGCTGCGCATGGTCTTTGCGACGCTGGGCGTGCTGCTGGGCGTGGGCGCGGCGCAACCACTGGTGCAGCACTTTGGCGGCGGGGCGCACGGGTGGCGGGTGATGAGCTGGGTGCTGGGCGCGGTGTGTCTGGTCACGATGCTGATCACCGCGCAGGGTTTGCGCAAAACGCCGTTGATCCCGTCTGACCAGCCGCCGGGCAATCTGCGCGCCCAGATTGCGCAAGTGCGCCGCAACCGCCCGTTCATGATCCTGCTGGCGACGAGCTTCGTATCGAACGTGGGGCAGGCGTCGAGCTATACCGCATTGGGCTTTGTGTTCCTTTATGTGGTCAAGGCGATCTGGCTGATCCCGCTGTTTATTCTGGCGATGTCATCCGCCGCGATCCTTTCGCAACCGCTGTGGCTGTGGCTGCCGCGCCGCATTGGCAAGCCGCGTTCCTATATGCTGGCTTCGGGCCTGTGGGCGCTGGTGACGGTGACATGGCTGTGGGTTTCGCCGTTATCGGATGCGATGGTGCAATTGCCGTGGGGGCTGCCGGTGTTGCGCGATCATGTGTGGGTGATTGTCCGCGCGCTGGCGATCGGCTTCGTCAACGGCGGCTTCATCATGCTGGCGCTATCGATGATGACCGATACGGTCGATTACCAGCGCCGCCAGATTGGCGTGGCCAGCGAAGGGGTCTTTGCTGGACTGTTCTCCGCGTTTGAAAAGCTGGCCTTTGCGGTCGGGCCGGTGATTGCAGGCGTGGTGCTGAGCATGTTCGGGTTCGTCTCGTCAACCGGAGCGGAAATACCGCAGAGCGCCAGCGCGATGAACGGTATCGTGCTGCTTTACAGCGTTATTCCTGCGGCGCTTCAGGGCGTCGCGCTGTTGATCTTCAGCCGGTACAAGCTGCC
>CAZSTP010000548.1:0-1457 GCA_964609325.1 uncultured Novosphingobium sp.
TTTTGACCCCCGGTTGCTAACTCGCGGGCGCGTGTTCTTTGGACCATGCGCGGTTTCTCTCGCCTACCGGGTGAAGTTGCGAACCGCCCCCCCGGGGTTCGGTCGCTCCGTCGGCCACCCGTCTGCCCCAATGCGGACCTTTCGGCGCAGCCCGAACTGCTCGGCCGTTCGCCGGGAATGACATTCTGAACATAGGCATCTGATATTTTTATCCTCATCCGATCCGCCATGGGCGAGCGGTACGATGTGGTCAGGCACGGTCGCCTCGCGAACGATCCCGGCGGAAGCGCAATCCCGGCAAAGGGGTTCGGCACAAAGCCGGCGCAAACGCTGGGCAACTGCACGTCGGCCGCGCAATCGCTCGGCCATCGCCTACCCTCTCAAATCATTTTGCGATTGCCAGTTTGGCAGGGCTCAAACTTTTTGCCGCACCCAATTCAACCTCAGGTTCTAGTCTTAACTCGCGCCTCTTCGAGCGCCAGACTAATCTTGGCCGCCACGACCTCTTCTGCGCTTTGCCGCGCTGAGGGATTTTTGGAGGCAAGATCTGCGCGCAGAAGGTCAGGCAGCTTTTCTACCACTTCGGCAATGACGCTTTGGATTTCTTCGTTAGTCATCGAGGTCTAATGCTTGCCAGGAACCAGGCAGGCAAGCCCCAAACGAAACTGCGCCCGGAAGCTTGGGGGGAGCTCCGGGCGCAGTTGTTAACTCTGTATTTCGGAATGCCTAGAGCATCGGTAAAGTTCCGTCAACACAAAATTGAACAATACTTCAATGTAATCAGTTTGTTACGCCTCTTGGTAGGCGGGTAAAACTCATCACGAACTGTCGCAGCGTAACCGGAACAACCGGCACAGGGCATCGAGACCATGACCAAGGTTGGTGGTGTCCGCTGCCGGCCAGTTCGAGGCTTCGGCGTCGTGACATATCACGGCATGAACCAGGATACTGGGCCTGCGTCCGGTCCTGCCTGGCGCGTCGTGGTCCGCAGTGCGCACCATCATGATCGCACTGGCAGCCTGCCTACGCACCTTTGCGACCAGTGCCGGGTCATGGTTAGGCGCACTGCCACCGAAGATGCCCTCGTTGATGAGCAAGGCGGTCACCGATCGCGGTTGATCGGTTGGCAGCCCCATGACGGCGCGGTTGCGGGCCATGATCTCACCGTACAATTCACCGGCAGCAAACTGCTGTGCTGTGATGGTTCCTGCAAACGCCAGCCTGCCCAACGCGGTGCCCAAGCGGTTATCTTTGGCTTGGCGTGTCGGAACGCCGTAATGGCGCTGGCGTGCCTCCAACACCGTTGCCATGACCTCGCGCTGGGTTTCGGCACCGCTGGGCTGCACCAGCTTGCCGCAGGGGTGGCGCTTGCCGGCTTTGCGCTTACGCCCTTTGGCCATGAGTGCCTCCCCTGCCCTCACCCCCGTAGAGCCGTTCCCCGATCGCACGGATGGCTT
>CAZSTP010000549.1:0-1452 GCA_964609325.1 uncultured Novosphingobium sp.
GGCCATTGGTTGCGCGGTTGATAGCTGCGCCTGATCGTCCACGAAAGCTGTTGCGCGGCGGCATCCCAGAGCGTGTCCCCTACCCAGCCCTGACAGTCGAGCAATGCCGTCGTCGCACAATCGGGCAGACGCAGATCAATCGTGAAGGTCTTGGACTGGAACCAGTAGACGACGGTCATCTCATCAGTCAGGCCATTGGCGAAGGTGATGCTCTTGCGGCGAAATGCGCCGAGCAGGCGCTGGGGAAAAGCCAGGCCATCAAGGCTGACCGGCGCTAGCGCTGCGAGCAGTTCGGCGAGCGTCATGTGGCGGCGGCTGTGCGTTGGCCGAAGGAATCAAGCGGCATAGCGTGGTTCAGGACCAGGTCACCATCGGCGATCCGGCGTTTGAGATAGGCAAAGGTCTGCGCGGTCTGATTGTACAAATGTTCGCCGCATTTGAGCGGGGCGTAGCGCGGCACTTCGCCCTGAACGACAGGCGCGACGACGTGATCGTAATTGCAGGCGTGGAACAGGGCGAAAGAATACCGCTCTTCCGGCACTTTCTTCACGCGGTGGCGGGTGGCGACATAGCGCCCGTTCGACATGATCTCCATCATATCGCCAATGTTCATGATCATCGTGCCCTCGATCAGGGGCACATCGATCCAAGCGCCCTGCTTGCCCACGATCTGCAAACCCGGAGCGGTTGCGAAAAGCAAGGTAAAGCATTCATAATCGGTGTGTGAACCGATGCCGGGCCGATCGCGGGTACTGGCATCGTGCGGGTAATGGATCAGGCGGAGCTGGCTGGGCGAATGGCTGGTGAGCGCATCGAAATGGTCTTCTGCCAGACCGAGCGCCAGCGCGAAGGCGCGGAACAGCAGGCCGCCGATTTGCGTGACGTGGCGATAATAGGCCTGCACATCATCGCGGAACCCGGGCATCCCGGGCCACACGTTCGGCCCCAAGAGCGGGTTGCGCCCTTCCGCGAACGGATAGTCGCGATTAACGTCATAGGCCTCTTTCAGGTCGTCACTGCCCTCGCCGAACTGCTCCTCTCCCACAGGCACATAGCCGCTGTGGTTTTCGGACAGGCCGATATAGCTTTGCATCTTCGCTTCAATCGGCAGTGCAAAATAGGCTTTGGCGCGTGCGACGACCCGGTCAAACACCGCGGCGTCCAGCTGTGCGCCCTTGATATAGAGAAAGCCCGTCCCGGCGCAGGCGCGATCAAGCTCTTCAGCGACCGCCATCCGGTCTTCCAGACGGCTGCTGCCAAGCCGGGTGATATCGACGACGGGGAGGACCGGTGCTTGTGTCATGATGGTTTGAGCAATAGGCACGCAGGGTCATAGCGATAGACACGCCCTTTTTATGTTTCACATTGATTTGATCTATGACTAACGGCCCGCACAGTTTATCTGTGCAAATACAACGGCCCCACCGGAGTCGGCCCAGTGCAAGGATGACA
>CAZSTP010000550.1:0-1451 GCA_964609325.1 uncultured Novosphingobium sp.
CGATATCGGCCAAGCCATCGCCGTTCACATCGGCCAGTTCGCGGTGGAAGGTGTTGTCGCTGTTCCACCCCTGATCGCGCCCGAAGTTCGCCACCGCCGTAACCGGAGCAGCAAACGTGCCGCCCGCCTGCCCCAGCGCCACCAGCGTCCCCACCTGCCCGAACCCGACAATATACGCCAGTCCATCCCAGTTCACATCCGCCGCCATACGCGGAAACCGGTCCTGCGATGACCACCCGCCCGCGCCAACCGCGAAGTTGGCCACGCGCGGGGTGTTCTAATCATCAAAGCGGCTGATGCGGTAGGGGATGCCCTCGATTTGGATGAATTCCACATTGGTCAACGTATCCGTGCCATCAGCCGACGAACTGACGGTCACCCCCGCCCCCGTCAATCGTATCCGGCCCGAGGCTTCCGAGAATAAGGTCCAAAAAACCTGTCGTGCCATAAGTGATGCCGGTGGTCGACGTCGAGAAAATGAAATCGGCCGCACTCAATTGGGAAGGCAGGATATTGTTGATCGTGATGCTTTCAGCCGCTTCGCCAAAAAACAACTGCAGGCGCGAAGCAGTGCCGGACTGTTTAATGAACGGCTGGATTTGCGAGAATTCACCAATTCCGAATGCCGTCAAATCGATCCGATCCTAACCTTGCACGAAGTCGGTAATGATATCGGCGTCAAAATTGCGTGCAGAATAAACCAATGTATCCAGCCCATCACCACCTGTCAGCGTGTCATTCCCGGCAAATCCCGTGATCGTATCACTATTGGAAGTGCCAACCAGCGCTTCGCTCGACCTCGTACCGTTGATGACCGCCATGTTGTAACCCCGGAATTAAGTCACGCCGGAACCCGCTCCAGACTTTCTAAGGGAAACTAGGTCGAACCGACCGAAAAGAGGCAATTTAAAATTATGATAATTTCTCAATTATTCATTCATTCATTTAATGTACTTTTTTCACTTATCATTATCTTTATTTTATAAGAATCGAAAATTTCTGCTGACTATCGGACATATTAGACACACCCTCGTCATTATCGCGCAGGCGGGAATCCGGATGCGGCGCCCGACTGGACCCCCGCCTTCGCGAAGACGACGAAAGGGTGTGGGGATAACGAAAGGTCGCGGGGGCACCCCCCCGAACCACCCTTGCCAGCTCCGCCCCCGTCCCCCACATCTGCGCCATGGCCCTTCACATCCGCCAGAGCGCCCTGACGGCGATGATCCAAGCAGCGCGCGATGCCGCACCACTTGAGGCTTGCGGTTTGTTGCTCGGCACCGGCCCTTGCATCGAACGCGCGGTGCCCGCCGCCAACGTCGCACCCGACCCCGCCCGCCATTTCGAGATTGATCCTGCAGCGCTGATTGCCGCGCACCGGGCGGCGCGGGACGGGCAGGGGCGGCACGTCCTCGGCTATTTCCACTCGCACCCCAATGGCCTTGCGCGGC
>CAZSTP010000551.1:0-1448 GCA_964609325.1 uncultured Novosphingobium sp.
TCCGGCCATAGACCAGCTCGTTTTCGAGGAACACCACAGGGTCTTCGCTGCGGATTGCCGCTTTGAGCAGGCCCTTGGCATCGGCTGCATCAAACGGCGCAATCACGATCAGACCCGGCACATTGGCATACCACGGCCCGAAGTTCTGCGAATGCTGCGCGCCCACGCGGCTTGCTGCCCCGTTCGGACCACGGAACACGATCGGGCAGCGCATCTGGCCGCCCGACATGTAGTTGGTCTTGGCTGCCGAATTGATGATGTGGTCAATCGCCTGCATGGCGAAGTTGAACGTCATAAACTCGATGACCGGACGTAATCCGCCCATCGCCGCACCCGTACCGATCCCGGCAAAGCCATATTCGGTAATCGGGGTATCGATCACCCGGCGGGGGCCAAACTCGTCAAGCAGGCCTTGCGTCACCTTGTACGCGCCCTGGTACTCGGCGACTTCCTCACCCATCACGAAGATACGGTCATCCGAGCGCATTTCTTCGGCCATGGCATCACGCAAAGCCTCGCGCACGGTGGTGCCGACCATTGCCGTACCAGCGGGCACTTCAGGATCAGCCGCAGACACCGGGGCAGATGCCACTGCCGTCTTTGCAGGTGCTTGCGCAACCGGCTCTGCGGCCTGCGCAACGGGAGCCGGTGCAGCAACTGGCGCCGGTGCCGGTGCCGCAATCTCATCATCGCCCTGCAATGTTGCGATAACGGTTCCGACTTTCACGCCCTCGGTACCCTCGGCGATCAGAATGCCGGAAACGACACCCTCATCAACGGCCTCAAACTCCATCGTCGCCTTGTCGGTTTCGATCTCGGCAATGATGTCGCCCGATTTTACCGTATCACCGGCCTTGACCAGCCACTTGGCCAGCGTGCCCTCTTCCATTGTGGGCGAGAGCGCTGGCATTTTCAGTTCAATTGCCATCTCAATACTTCCCCACCAGCACGTCGGTATAAAGCTCGGCCATATCCGGCTCGGGCGATGTTTCGGCGAAATCTGCCGCTTCGGCGACAGTCTGGCGAATACGCTTGTCGATTTCCTTGATCTTCTCTTCGGTCACGCCGCGCTTCAGCAATTCAGCCTTGGCCGCCTCGATGGGATCGTGATTGTCGCGCATGTCCTGCACTTCCTCACGGCTGCGATACTTGGCCGGGTCAGACATGGAATGCCCGCGATAGCGATAGGTCTTGAGTTCCATCAACACCGGACCATTGCCGCCCCGCACATATTCCAAGGCCACTTCCGCGGCCTGGCGCACTTCGAGCACGTCCATTCCGTTCACGTCCATCCCGGGAATACGGAACGCGGTGCCACGACGATAGAAATGCGTCTCTGCCGAGCCGCGCTTCACCGCAGTGCCCATGGCATAACCGTTATTCTCGACCACAAAAATGATCGGCAACTTCCACAGCGCGGCCATGTTGAAGGTTTCGTAGACCTGCCC
>CAZSTP010000552.1:0-1442 GCA_964609325.1 uncultured Novosphingobium sp.
TCATCGCCCTGCCCTACCGGCTTGTAGTGATCGCGGATGGCGTCGGCTACGGCGTCGGGGAGGCCTTCGGCGCGGGCGTAGTAGCCGCCCATGAGGCCCTGGAGTTCGGGGAATTCGCCGACCATTTCGGTGACGAGATCGGCCTTGCACAAGCGCGCGGCGAGTTCGGCTTGATCGGCGAGCGACAGTTCCTCCCCGGCACGGGGAGGGGGACCATCCGCAGGATGGTGGAGGGGCACAGGCGGTGTGGCGGAACCTTCGGGCGATGTGCTTTGGGGAGAGTGCCCCTCCACCAGCTTCGCTGGTCCCCCTCCCCGGTTCGGGGAGGAATTGACGATGCATTCTTCGACCAGCCAGCGCGCCAGTTTGGCCACGCGTTCCACCTTGTCGGCAACGGTGCCCAGCTTTTCGTGGAAGGTGATGCGGGCCAGCTTTTCGGCGTGTTCGCGCAGCGGCTTTTTCTTGTCCTGTTCCCAGAAGAAGCGGGCGTCCGAGAGGCGCGCAGCGAGGACTTTGCGGTTGCCGTCGATGATCGCGGCGCCGCCGTCGGTGGCTTCGATGTTGGCGGTGCAGACGAAGGCGTTGGCGAGGGTTCCTTGTACCCCTCCACCATGCTGCGCATGGCCCCCCTCCCCGTTCCGGGGAGGAAAATTGCAGACGAAATACTTTTGGTTGATGCGCGCGGTAAGCTGGATGACCTCGGGCGGGACATCGAGGAAGGCTTCGTCGAAGCGGCCCAGCAAGGGCACGGGCCATTCGGTGAGGCCGGCGTTTTCGATGACGAGGCCTTCGTCTTCGACCAAGATCAGACCGGCAGCTTCAGCGGCGGCTTTGGCCTTTTCGCGGATCATGCCTTCGCGTTCAACGTGATCGACGATGACATGGCAAGCGCGCAGCTTTTCAGCGTAATCACTTGCGCCGCCGATGGTGATTTCACCGTCGTGGTGGAAGCGGTGGCCGCGGGTGGCATAGCCGGATGTCACGCCGCCCACTTCGCATTCGATCAGGTCTTCACCAAGGATGGCAACGATGCCCGAGAGCGGGCGGACCCAGCGGATGCTTTCGGTGGAGATGGAGGCCGCGCCCCAGCGCTGGCTTTTGGGCCAAGGGAACGCACGGATCACGGCGGGGATCGCTTCGGCCAGCACGTCCTTGGTCGCGCGGCCCGGCTTTTCGGTGACGGCGAACCACACGCCATCGCGTTCGGTCAACTGGTCCTTGGTCAGGCCGGTTTTGCGCAAGAAGCCTTCGAGCGCCTGTTCGGGCGCGGAAGTGCGCGGGCCTTTGACTTCTTCGGAAACAGCCTGCGTCGCCAGTGGCAGATCGCGGGCGATCAGGGCGAGACGGCGTGGCGTGGACCAGACGGTAACCTCGCCCGCCTTCAATCCGGCCGCGGCCAGTTCCTTGGCGAAAAGCTTTGCCAGATCGGCGCGCGCGCCAGC
>CAZSTP010000553.1:0-1439 GCA_964609325.1 uncultured Novosphingobium sp.
GGCGCAATTTGCTTTCACCGTCAGTTTCCATTTCCTGTTTCCCGCTTTTACCATCTGAACCGCCCCGGGATTGCCGGAGGCCCTAACTCCTGAGAGGAAGGGTCTACGATGAGCAAGACGACGAACAAGTTTGCCCCTGAGGTTCGTGAACGGGCGGTCCGCCTGGTACTGGATCAGGAAGGTGAGCATCCATCCCGCTGGGCAGCGATCACATCCATAGCCGCCATGATCGGCTGCTCGGGGCACACGCTGCTGGAGTGGGTGAAGAAGGCAGAGGTGAACAGCGGCAAGCGCGCTGGCGTTCCCACCGAGTTGGCCGACCGCTTGAAGGCACTGGAACGCGAGAACCGCGAGCTGCGGCAGGCCAACGAGATTCTGCGCAAGGCTTCCGCATATTTTGCCCAGGCGGAGCTCGACCGCCCGTTCAAGCGATGACCAGCTTCATTGATGAGCATCGGGATGAGTATGGGGTCGAGCCGATCTGCCGGGTATTGCCGATCGCCCCATCCACCTACCATGAGCGTGTGGCACAGCGCCGCGATCCCTCGCGCCTGTCACCACGTGCTCAGCGTGACGAGGCGATGAAGCCAGAGGTTCGGCGCGTGTTCGACGCCAACTTCAAGGTCTACGGCGTACGCAAGGTTTGGCGGCAGATGCAGCGCGAAGGCTTCGATATTGCCCGCTGCACGGTGGAACGGCTGATGCGTGATCTCGGCCTGCAGGGCGTGATCCGTGGCAAGCCGGTGAAGACGACGATTAGCGACAAGGCGGCACCGTGCCCACTCGATCAGGTCAACCGCCAGTTCCATGCCCCGGCACCGAACATGCTGTGGGTGTCGGACATCACCTACGTCGCGACCTGGGCAGGGTTCGTCTACGTGGCCTTCGTGATCGACGTCTACGCCCGCTACATCGTGGGCTGGCGGGTGAGCAGGACGGCGCATGCCAGCTTCGTGCTCGATGCCCTGGAGCAGGCGATCCATGATCGGCGACCAGTTCATCGTGGTGGACTGATCCACCACAGCGACCGCGGCAGCCAATACGTGTCGATCAAGTATACCGAGCGCCTTGCCGAGGCCGGGATCGAGCCATCGGTGGGGAGTGTTGGCGACAGCTATGACAACGCCTTGGCCGAAACGATCAACGGTCTTTACAAGGCCGAGGTCATCCACCGCCGAGGTCCTTGGCGATCATTTGAAGCCGTGGAATACGCCACGCTCGAATGGGTCGACTGGTTCAACAACCGGCGCCTGCTCGCGCCCATCGGCAATATCCCACCTGCCGAAGCCGAGGAGCGATACTACGCCATGCTGGACGACACGCCCATGGCAGCATAATTTAAACTGAATGGCCTCCGGCAATCCCGGGGCGGTTCACTTTGGGGTTGGGCGGTGCACCGTAACGTCTTGTCGTTGCCAAAGATGACCGGCTTTGTTTTC
>CAZSTP010000554.1:0-1438 GCA_964609325.1 uncultured Novosphingobium sp.
ACGCTCCACCCGGACAAAAGGGCCGGGTTACTTTGGCGGATTACGCTGGCGGTTTTGCCCCACCCGCACGCACCGGCAATGTTCAGCTCTGGCCACGAGGTTCAGACCGGCCGGACCTGTGGAGGAACGCGCCAATAGTGGGGTTTTGGGGTAGGGTCAAGATACTTATTGGCACCGAGCCATCAGATTGCCAATCCGGCAATCTGTCCTCCGGCAGGCGTTTCCGCACTACGACAGAATGGCTATGACACAGCCCCTCTTGTGTGAAAAACCGGAACCAAACACTTTGCCTTATTGCCTCATCCTTATTGCCGAAGCCTAAACTCGCGCGGCGGCCAGTTCCCATGGACGACCATTTGCCTGATATCGTCGGTATCCGGGCCAGGAATGGGATAGCCTGCTTCAGCCAGCGCCCGAATCACACGCTGCCTAGCTTCAAATTCCGGGCCACGTTTGAGCATCGACGTTTGAACCGCATAGCCAGCGGTCCACCCGAACTGATCGACTGCAAAAGGGTCGGCTCCTGCTTTAAGCAAAGTTTCTACAATATGAAATTGATCAGTCTTTGCTGCAATGATTAGCGGTGTCTGCCCTGTGTCGTCCCGCTGACCAAGTCTCGCGTGATCGTGCGAGAGTTCGCGAACCAATTGATAGTCGCGCACCATCACTGCCTGGACAAGATCCTTATTGTCGGTGGGCATCGAGCAATTCCAAACTAAGCAAAGGAGAACAAAACAAAGAATTCGAGGCATTAACACGTACAGCCATATAACTGTGTGCGACGAGCCTCGACATCATCCATACGGCTCGACAAAGCTCCGCGGATCGCTCCACTCGTGTGGAGGTAGCCAGCGCGCGCCAAGGCTGCTGCACCGAACAAAACATTTCCCATCACAGGGATGATGGGTGCCATCGCCCCGTACTTCGCCAAGTCAAATACACGAGAAAGGCCGCTTGCAGGTTTTACAGGAAAAGGCGTTCCGGCAGCATCGGGCACAACTCCCAACTTTTTGCCCACGCTTTGAATGGCTGTCAGAATTTCACCGTCCACCCGCACAGCATCGATTTTCGGCGCATCATAGTCGCTTTGGCTGGGTTGCATATTTAAATCATGCAGCCCAGCGGCGTTAAACGTAGACGCAGGAAGGCCACTACTGTGTGCTGCAGCACTTGCCAGTCCACCGCCAAGGGAATGCCCGACAAACTTTACGCTCGTCCCTGATTTTTCTGCTTTTGCCTGTATGTTTCGCGCGATCAATTGCGCTCTTGAATAATAGTCGGACGTTTCCCCAAATGCCTGTTGCTTATTATTTACCATATCTTGGCCAAAGCCGAAGCCATCTAACCAAGACGTTGTCCCCTTGAAAGAAACCACCACCTCCTTAGTACCAGGCTTGCGAAGGACAACAGCCCTAAATTCACTATTGTCAGGTTCGAG
>CAZSTP010000555.1:0-1432 GCA_964609325.1 uncultured Novosphingobium sp.
AATTCAAGGTCATAGCCCTTCTGCGTGCCATCGCCGTCCATCGAGGTGACGAGCAATTCGCCTGCGCCCAGTTCCGCCAACTTCACCGCATGGGCCAGCGCATCGATGCCGGTGCCCTTGCGCCCGCCGTGGGTAAAAATCTCCCAGTTACCCGGCGAAACCCGCCGCGCATCGACCGAACCGACCACGCATTGCGCCCCGAATTTCTCGGCAATGTCGCGCACCAGCTCGGGGCGCGCGACAGCAGCGGAGTTAACCGCGACCTTATCAGCCCCTGCCAGAAGGAGCGCGCGGGCGTCCTCGACTGCGCGAACCCCGCCCCCGACAGTCAGCGGCATGAAGCAGACCTCTGCCGTGCGCGCGACCACATCAAGCAGCGTACCGCGCCCTTCGTGGGTGGCGGAAATATCGAGGAAGCACAGCTCGTCCGCACCCGCCTTGTCATAGGCGCGCGCCTGCTCGACCGGATCGCCAGCATCGCGCAAATCGACAAAGTTCACGCCCTTGACCACGCGGCCATCGCGGACATCAAGGCAAGGGATGACGCGGACGCGGACTGTCATTTCAGGCTTCCGCCATCGCAATCGCCGCAGCCAGATCGAGCCGCCCTTCAAACAGCGCGCGGCCGGTGATCACGCCCTCGATCCCGTCGACTTCGTGGATCTTGAGCATGCGAATGTCATCGATACCCTTGACGCCGCCACTGGCGATCACCGGAATGTCCACGCGTCGTGCCAATTCCACCGTAGCATCAATGTTCACGCCCTTGAGCAGGCCATCACGGCCAATGTCAGTGAACAGCAGGCTGGCAACGCCCGCATCCTCAAACCGGCGAGCGAGATCGACCACCGAGACGTTGGAGACATCGGCCCAGCCCTCGGTCGCGACCATGCCGTCGCGGGCGTCAACCGCGACGACGATGCCGCCCGGAAATTCCTTGGCCATATCCTTGACGAACTGCGGGTCTTTCAGCGCAGCCGTGCCCATGACCACGCGCGACACGCCAAGATCGAACCAGCCGGCAACCGCCTCACGCGTGCGGATACCGCCGCCCAGTTGGACGTGGCCGGAAAATGCCTTGAGGATGCCTTCCACCGCCTCACGGTTCTCGGCGCGGCCGGCGAATGAACCGTCGAGATCAACGACGTGAAGGAACTGCGAACCGGCGTTTGCGAAGAGCGTCGCCTGGTGGGCGGGATCGTCGCCGTAAACGGTCGCACGGTCCATATCTCCTTCGGCAAGGCGGACGACCTGGCCAGCTTTCAGGTCAATGGCGGGGAATACGATCATGGACCGCGCGCCTAGCACCGCTTTTGCCGCGCGGGAAGGGTGAAGCAGGCATTGCCTTGAACCAAAAGCGGGATTTATATGTTTTGTTGAAGCTCGGCACTAAACTGTTGGAGCATCTCTTCTATCGAAAGAAGACCTTTCT
>CAZSTP010000556.1:0-1431 GCA_964609325.1 uncultured Novosphingobium sp.
GAAAGTTCTATGGACGCCGAATGGCAGGCCAACCTTTCAACCCAGGCTATTCTGCTGTCATCAAACGATTTCCGCGAGGGTCTTGCCGCTGTAACCGAGAAACGGGCCCCGCTTTTCATGAACCAATGAAAGCCAGGGGCTTGCCTGCGCCGGACCGGCTTCCTTCCCGGCAAACCCCAATCTGTTGCCACTCCGTAACACAGGTGCTACAGCTTGGTAAGGAACGAAGGATCGCTGGCTACATACGCTGAAATGGCAGAAAAAGGTGAAATGCAAAAAAATATGGCGGTAGTTGCAAATGCAGTAGCAAATGCAGCTTCAGGCTCTGCAAATGTCGGGCGCGTGCCAAAGGCAGCAGAACTGGTCGCAGACACCATCCGTCGGTCGATTATCCGGGGGGAACTGGCTGATGGCGCATCCCTTCCTGCCGAAGCGCGCCTGATTGAACGCTTCCAGATTTCGCGCCCTACGATCCGCGAAGCGATCCGCATCCTTGAATCCGAGGGATTGGTATCGGTTTCACGTGGTGCACGCGGAGGCGCAAAGGTAAGCGCACCTTCATTCGATCTGGTTTCGCGCGCTGCCGGTATTGCCTTGCAAAGCAAGGGCGCAACGGTTGGCGATTTGTACGCTGCACGCACTGTTATTGAACCGCCTGCGGCACGCTTGGTGGCAATGAATGGCGGCGATCATGCGGTCCGCGTGTTGCGTGAACATCTCGCAAAAGAACTTTCCCTGACCGATGATCGCGAAGCATGCGTTCTGGCCGTTGCCGATTTCCACCGGATCATGATGGAACTTTGCGGCAACATTACTCTGATGATGATTGCGCATTCATTGCAGGGTCTGGTCGAACAGCATCTGGCGATCGCCGGCGCATTGAACAGCGTGAACCATAACGCCGCCAGTCTGGAAAAGCGGACCCGTTTTGGCCTGCGTTCCCACGCGCGCCTGATCGATCTGGTCGAACAGGGTGATGGCGAAGGTGCCGAACGGCACTGGCGCAATCACATGAATGCGGCAGGTGTCTACTGGCTTGAATTTGTCGCGCCAACCTCGCTGGTCGACTTGCTGGACTAAAGCCACCACGTCGTTGCTTAATGATATAGCTATGTTGCGCAGCATTTGATGTTGGGCTATTCCTTCTGAGGTGCAGGCTAACAAAAGCAACCTTCCGGCCGACAGGGGCAAGCTGGCAGATATTGCTTTGGATAAGGTGCCTTCTTGCGCGCCCCGGTTTGACAGTACCTGTGCGGATCAATTTGCAACAGCGTCCGTAAAATTGTTGAACTATCTTCGGAAACACGGTCAAGCCGCTTTGCGGCACCCGCGCGGCTGTGCCATACTCGGATGGATGGAATCGCCTTGCACACTGTATCAGGCACACATTCTGCGGATACGGGCCTGAAACCTGCCAGTTCACCAATTTAG
>CAZSTP010000557.1:0-1416 GCA_964609325.1 uncultured Novosphingobium sp.
GACGGGATCGCCTTCTTCAAGCCGTACCGTGTGATCTACGTCTATCATGACCAGATCGATCAGACGGCTGACAAGGGTAACGAGGAAAAGACCTTCGTTGCCGTTCGCACCACCATCGACGAGATTGCTGCCCTGATCCGCAGAGCCTTCACGTTCAATTGCAATCGGGCAATCGTGACTGCGGATCATGGGTTCCTGTTCCAGAGTGCAGCACCAAGCGAAGCTCAAAAGAATGCGATCAACATTCGTCCTGATGGCACGGTAATTGCCAAAAAGCGGTATCTGATCGGGACGAACCTAGGCCAGAATGTTGGGGCCATCAGCGGCGATATCGCTGGCACTGCGAAAGCTCACACCGACATGCAATTCTGGGTTCCCAAAGGCGTAAACCGCTTCCACTTCGTGGGTGGCAGCAGGTTCGTCCATGGTGGAGCCATGCCTCAAGAAATCTGCGTTCCACTGCTGCGGGTCAATTATGCCAGAGGCGAAGGCAAGGGTCGTGATCGCACCCGTGTGACGAAGGTCACTCTGGCACCGCTCATCAAAGCAAACCGGATCACCACGTCTCGTCATCGATTTACGATCACACAAACAGAAGCCGTGTCCGCACGTGTGCAAGCTGTGACAGTCAGAATTGCGCTCTATGATGGCGATCAGCAGATTTCCAATGCCGAGGTTGTGACGTTTGATTCAACGGCTACCGATATGAATCTCTGGCAGAAAGAGATTTGGCTGACACTCGCCAACCACAGCTTTAATCCTAGCAAAACCTATCATCTGATTGTGCGGAACACCGAGGATCAGTTGGATATGTTTGAACCCTATCCCATCTCTATAAGCTTGGCGTTCGACAATGACTTCTGAACCACAGACCAAAAATGACGTTGATGAACTGCTTGTCCAGCAATTTGCTGGTAAGGTGGTTCGCAAGGACCTGACCAAGCTTGTCAAGGAAGGGGCAAATGTCCCGACCTATGTGCTGGAATACCTGCTTGGGACCTACTGCGCTTCGGACGACGAGGATACGATTCGAGATGGGCTGGAAACGGTCAAAGGCATCTTGGCTGATAACTATGTTCGTCCGGATGAAGCCGAGAAGATCAAGTCCAAAATACGTGAGCGTGGCAGCTACAAGATCATCGACAAGGTCAGCGTTCGGCTAAACGAGAAGCGTGACGTTTACGAAGCGATGATGGCCAACCTTGGCGTCAAGGATGCCGAAATCCCCACGACGTTTGTGAAGGCGAATGAGAAGCTGCTAGCAGGTGGCATCTGGTGCATCGTCACGCTCCACTACTTCTTCGAGGAAGGTTCAAAAAGGTCTCCATTCTCGGTGGCTGGTCTCAAGCCAATCCAGATGCCCAATATGGATATGGAGGAACTGTTTGAGGCGAGGAAAAGCTTCACCACCAAGCA
>CAZSTP010000558.1:0-1411 GCA_964609325.1 uncultured Novosphingobium sp.
CCTTGCAAGGCCTCGATATCGACCTCTGCCTCAGCCACCTCGCCAGCGCTGACGAAAATGTTGCGCAAAACGAAAGCCAGTTGCGCGCCTTCCAGCACGTCCGCGCCAGCGTAAAAGCCGCGCGCTACAGCCTTGCCAACAGCGCCGGTATCGCGCTAGGCCGCGCCTATCACGCCGATCTCACACGCCCCGGCCTTGCGCTCTATGGCGGCATTCCCCGACCAGAATTTGCAGGGAAAATCGCGCAAGTCGCCTATCCCGAAGCCTGTGTGATCCAGGTCCGCACCCTCAAGGCGGGCGATCATGTCGGCTACAATGCCACCTTCACCGCAAGCCGCCCCATGCGCGTCGGCGTCATCGCCCTTGGTTATGCCGATGGCTATCTGCGCTGCTGGTCGGGCAAAGGCCGGTTCGTCTTTTCAGGACACGAAGTGCCCGTGCTGGGCCGGGTTTCGATGGATCTTACCATCGTTGATCTGGGCGAAGTGCCCGATTGCCGCGAAGGTGATTGGTTGGGCGCGGTCTATGACTTGCCCGCCGCAGCAATGACCAGCGGGCTTTCGCAATACGAATTGCTCACCCTTATGGCGCATCGCTTTTCGCGGTAACACCCTGTAAAGGATGGTCATTAAGAATTGTTGCGCCGCACATGCTGCACATGCTAAAAGGGCAGATCACACGTTGGGGTCGCAATCCATGTCCAGTGAATCCAAGTCCGGCGAAGTTGTCATAATCAAGAAATACGCCAACCGTCGGCTCTATAACACCAGCACCTCCAGCTATATCACACTCGATCATCTCGCGCAGATGGTTAAGGACAATGTCGATTTCAAAGTGATGGACGCCAAGACAGGCGCTGACCTCACCCACGCCATCCTCACGCAAATCATCATGGACGAAGAAGCCGCGGGCGAGCAGATCCTGCCGACCAATTTCTTGCGCCAGTTGATCTCGATGTACGGCAACTCGATGCAGGCCTTCCTGCCCGGCTATCTCGAAGCATCGATGGACCATTTCCGCGATAACCAGGCCAAGATGCGCAAGGCTATCGAAGAAAGCATCGGCACCAATCCTTTGGCGCAAATCGCACAGCGCAACATGGAAATGTTCAAGGCTGCTGCGGCCGCCTTTGTCCCCGGCGCGGTCGTCAAGGATGATGAAAAGCCCGCCGCCGAAGGTGGCGAGCTTGATGTCCTGCGTTCGCAAATGGCCGAAATGCAGAAAAAGCTCGACCAGCTCGTGAAGTAAAAATGCTCTCCCGCAATGCCCAATCCGGCATTGCGGGAATTGCTTTTGCGCCTTAACGCGCATGCCATGAACCAGCCTACGATAAAGCACGCGCTCAACGTCAAGCGAGCCGAAGACTTCGCCCAATGGTATCAGGCGGTGATCGCCGAAGCCGAACTCGCCG
>CAZSTP010000559.1:0-1410 GCA_964609325.1 uncultured Novosphingobium sp.
TTTGTGTGGGTGTGGTGCTATGTCGCCCCACGGGGGCTATGTGTCGGGAGTCGCCGCGACACGAACGGCGATGGGGATGATCAGTCTGCGGAATCCAGTCTGCGCCCTATCCACAGCACAAGCGCGATTATCATGGGTATCAGCACTGCCGAGAGCACGACTTTCGCAAGCATTTGTCCTGCCATTAGCCCCGAAATCGGCCGCACACCGTAAAACGAAACCGATATGAAGATCAGTGTATCGACGATCTGCGAAAGTGCTGCCGCCACAAAGCCGCGAACCGATAGAAACCGCCCTACTGCGCCACGCAACCGGTTGAACATCCAGACATTCAGCGTGACAGAAACGCCATAAGCCAAAATTCCGGCAAGCATCATGCGCCATGATTGGCCCAACACGATCGGGAAGGCAGCTTTGGCGGGTTCGTACATTCCCGGATCAGTCGGCAAGGTCAGCACAAACAGTGTCAGGAAAATGGCGAAGGCGAGCGGCAGGAAGCCGTAGCGCACCAGCCGATCAGCAGCATCTTTGCCGTGCAGTTCCGCGACGCCGCTGGAGATGCCCACAAGTGTCAGGAACGGGAAGATCCCGGCCTCCACCGCCAACGGGCCGAGGGCAACTTGTTTGGCACCCAACACTCCGCCCAAAGTAACCATTCCGCCGTAGAACAAGGCAAGCAGGAACAAAGAACGGGGGATTGCGGGCGCTGTGGCGGCGTTATCGTGCATCAAACGCCGATAGCGCGCTTTTCAGCTTGCGCCAATTCGCTATTAGGTTCGGCTGAAACCAATTGTGTTGCGGAGCCTCACACCCGATGCGTGTCGTTTACAGTCTGCTCGGGATGGCGCTCATCCTCGCGCTTGCCTTTGCCCTTTCCACCAACCGCCGTGCCATTCGCCTGCGCGTGGTGGCCGCAGCCTTTGCACTGCAAGCAGGCTTTGCGGCGCTGGTGCTCTATGTGCCGTTTGGCAACCGCATGCTGCAAGGCGCGGCCAGCGGGGTTGAAGGCTTGCTCGGTTTTGCGCGGGCAGGCGTTTCGTTCCTGTTCGGGCCTCTGGCCGATCCGGCCATCGGTGGCACCAGCTTTGCCATTTCGGCGCTGCCGGTCATCGTGTTCTTCGCTGCGCTTATTTCTATCCTTTATTATCTGGGCGTGATGCAACTGGTGATCCGCTGGATCGGTGGCGGGCTCGAAAAACTGACCGGCATCAGCAAAGTGGAATCGCTCTGCGCCGCCAGCAATATCTTTGTGGGGCAAAGCGAATCGCCGCTGGTGATCCGGCCCTATCTGGCCGCGCTGAACCCCTCGCAATTGTTTTGCGTGATGACCGTGGGCATGGCGGGCGTGGCGGGCACGATCCTCGCCGCCTATGCCAGCATGGGCATCCGCATCGATTATCTGGTGGCCGC
>CAZSTP010000560.1:0-1403 GCA_964609325.1 uncultured Novosphingobium sp.
CAGCGCCGAGAACAACATTGGCGATGCTTTTGGCAATCTGGCATTTTCAGCACAGCTTTCCTTGAACAACGTGTTTGGTCAGGGCGAACTTGTCTATGCACAGGCGACCACCGGGCGCGATCTGGGCACGCTGTTCCAACCTTTCCCGAACCGGCGCGTCGTTGGTGTCGGTGCAGTTGTGCCGCTGGGGGCCAACGGGCTGACGTTCAATCCGGAATATACCGTGGTCGATACCAATCCGATGGTGCCCGCAGGGGCACTGACGACCACCGGCAAATTTCGGCGTGTGGCGCTGCGGCTGCAATATCCGCTGGTCCACAGCCGCTCGCAAACGATCGATCTGACCGGCGGGCTTGATCTTGTCAGCGAATTGTCGGTGGCAAACCAGTTTGGCGTAGCGCTGAGCCGGGATCGGCTGCGGATCGCCAACTTTGGTATCAAATGGTCCGGACGAATGGGCAACAGAGGCGGTTTTGCCAGCGACTTGCAGTTCAGCCAGGGCCTTGCCGCGCTTGGTGCACGGACACAGGCGGATGCACTGGCTAGCGACGTCCGACTGAGCCGCCTGGGATCGCAGCCAGATTTCAGCAAGCTATCGGCCCGGTTGCGGTTGGACCGGCAACTGGGCGCCGGCTTTAGCGTGACCGGGATCGTGCGGGGGCAGACCTCGCTGAGCGGGGCCCTGCCGACGACGGGGCAATTCTCGCTCGATGGAGGCGAAGGCCTGTCCGGCTTGTCGCAAGGCAGCGTCAACGTCGATACCGGGATGTCGGCGCGCACCGAACTGGCGCGGGCGGTGGCGATCGGCAAGAAGGCGCCTCTCGTCGTCACTCCCTATGGCTTTGCGGCCTATGCCACGGGCCGGTTGAGCCAACCGACCGCCGCTGAAGCGCGCAGCCGCGAAGGCTGGTCTGCGGGCGGAGGCGCGCGGGTGCTGTTGGCTCCCGGCTTTGGTGGCGTGACTGGCTACGGCTCGGTCGAAGTCAGCCGCAACCATGTTTCGACAGCGCCAAGAGACACGACCCGCGTGGTCGCGAGCCTGTCGTTCCGGGTTTAGAGCACGACTGCGCCCTGCTGGTTCAATTCGCGCCGCCGCCAGAAGGCAGCTTCCTCGTGTTGGTTGAACAGATCGGGCGGAATGGCGAGCGGACGTGGTGCTGCTTCCAGTTTCGGGCGTACGCGGTGCAGCCCCGGCAGGCCGATCTGCGTGTCATATTCGGGCGTATCGAACGCCAGATTATCGAAATCGTGGGCGAAGGGTTCCTCGCCTAGCGCCTCGTACAATGTGGCGATGATTGCTTGCGGATTGGCGGTCAGGCGTTCGTAATCGATCACGATCAGCGCCGGTGCCAGTTCGCTGAACCATGCCTCGCGCATCAGGCTCCATGGTTGGCCGATCAGCC
>CAZSTP010000561.1:0-1402 GCA_964609325.1 uncultured Novosphingobium sp.
GATGGAAACGCGCGATCCGGCGACGGGGCTGGTGTTGACGCGGTTCCACACCGGCGGCGCGGCCGAAGTGGACCGCGCGGTGAAGGCGGCGCGCGCGGCGTTTGACGGGCCGTGGGGGCGCATGACCGTGGCCGAACGAACGGCGATGCTGCACAAGCTGGCGCGGGTGATGGATGCCCATGCCACGCTGCTGACCGAGCTTGACGTGATCGACAACGGCTTGCCGCGCTTCATTGCGGGGCTGACCGTGGCGAACTGCGTCGAGATGGTGGATTACTATGCCGGGGCGGTAATGCGGATCGAGGGGACGACGACCGCTCCGCCGCGCCACATTACGGCAGAGACCGAGGCGCTGACCTATACCCTGCGCGAGCCGGTGGGCGTGGCGGGGCAGATCGTGCCGTGGAACGTGCCGCTTTCCACTGCGATCCTGAAACTGGCACCGGCACTGGCGGCGGGCTGCACGGTGGTGGTAAAGCCATCGGAAGAGACGCCGCTATCGGCACTGGCGCTGGGGCAGATCGTGCTGGATGCGGGGCTTCCGGCGGGCGTGGTCAATATCATCAACGGGGTGGGCGCGCAGGCGGGGCAGGCGCTGGCCGAGCATCCCGGTGTGGACAAGATATCGTTCACCGGATCGACCGCGACGGGGCGGCGGATTGTGCAGGCGGCGCTGGGCAATCTCAAGAAGGTGAGCCTTGAACTGGGCGGCAAGAGCCCGGTGGTGGTCATGCCCGATGCCGATCTGGCGCTCGCCATTCCCGGCGTGGCGATGGCGACGTTCTTCCTGCAAGGGCAGAACTGCATGGCGGGCACGCGCATCTTTGCGCATGCGGCCATTCACGATGAACTGATGGAGGGCCTTGCCGCTTTTGCGGGCGGAATGACGCTGGGCCACGGGCTGGACTTTGCGACGACGCAAGGGCCGCTGGTGTCGGTGGCGCATACCGAAAAGGTGATGGGCTATATCGAGCGCGCGAAGGCCGATGGCGCAGTGCTGGTGGCGGGCGGTGAGCGGTCGGAGCGTGCGGGGAACTTTGTGCGCCCGACGATCTTTACCGGCTGCGACAATACGATGCCGCTGATGCGCGAGGAGATTTTCGGGCCGGTGATGGCGGTGCAGAAGATCGAAACCGATGATCTGGATGCGATTGCCGCGCTGGCCAACGATACACCCTTTGGCCTGTCCGGCAGTGTGTGGACGCGCGATCTTTCGACCGCGCACCGCATGGTCAAACGCATCCGCGCTGGCCACGTTTCGATCAATTGCCACGGCGCGGTGGGCACCAACATCCCGTTCGGCGGCTATGGCCAATCAGGCTGGGGCCGCGAATTCGGGCAAGAGGGGCTGGACGCCTATCTTGAGACGAAGGCGGTGACCGCGCGGTTGTGACGGGGGGCT
>CAZSTP010000562.1:0-1398 GCA_964609325.1 uncultured Novosphingobium sp.
TCGGCGCTGGCATAGCCATATTCGAAGCCGAGCACGCCATATTCCGAAAGCGTGGAGTCCAGCACTTCGAAGCTGCCGTGGGGCAGGGTGGTGAGCGGGACATATTTGCGCTCGGTCGTCTGGTCGACCCAGACGGCGTGGCGCTGGCTGAACGTGCCGCGACCGCAGTCCTGACCCGACAGGCGCACACCATAGCCTTCCATGACGAGGCTGCCGAATGCGAGGGCTTCGCCGGTTGCCCAGTCAAAGCCTTCGCCGGTGGCAAACATCTCGCGCTTGGCATCGATCACACGGCCCAGCGTTTTGTGGACCGTCAGATCATCGGGCACCGCCGTCAGCGTGCGGCCAAGACTATCGAACATTTTCTGGTCGATACCGGTGGGCACGTTGCGGCGCGCGGTTACCGGATCGGCAGGCTTGTTCAGCCCGGACCAGCGCCCACCAAACCAATCGGCTTCGTTGGCCTTGTAGCCTTTGGCGGCTTCGAATTCGGTTTCCAGCGTGGCGGTGAAATGGTTTTCGATCTCGCCCTTGTAATTGGCGTCGATCACGCCCTGCCACACCAGACGCTTGGCGTAGACATCGCTCACCGGCGGATGCTGGCGGATCTTGGCGTACATCAGCGGCTGGGTGAACGAAGGCTCATCGCCTTCGTTGTGGCCAAAGCGGCGATAGCACCACATGTCGATCACGATATCGCGGCCGAACTTCTGGCGATAGTCGATGGCCAGTTTGCAGGCGAAAGTCACGGCTTCGGGATCATCGCCGTTGACGTGCAGGATTGGCGCCTGAACGCCCTTGGCTACATCCGAAGGATAGGGCGATCCGCGCGAGAACTGCGGGCTGGTGGTAAAGCCGATCTGGTTGTTGATGATGAAGTGGATGCAACCGCCGGTGTTGTAACCCTTGACGCCCGAAAGGCCGAAGCATTCCCATACGATGCCTTGGCCTGCAAAGGCGGCATCGCCGTGGATCAGCACCGGCAGCACCTGCTTGTGGCGCGCATCGGGGCCGACATCATCGCCGATATCATCACGGAACACCTGCTGCGCGCGGACTTTGCCGAGCACAACCGCATCAACCGTTTCAAGGTGCGACGGGTTGGGCACAAGGCTCATGTGAACCTTGATGCCATCGAATTCGCGGTCGGTGCTGGTGCCGAGGTGATACTTCACGTCGCCCGAACCGCCCACATCCTGCGGATTGGCAGTGCCGCCCGAGAATTCGTGGAAGATCACGCGGTAGGGCTTGGCCATCACGTTGGCGAGCACATTGAGGCGGCCACGGTGGGCCATGCCATAGACGATTTCGCGCACGCCAAGCTGGCCACCGTACTTGATGATCGCTTCCAGCGCCGGGATCATCGATTCCCCGCCATCAAGCCCGAAGCGCTTGGTG
>CAZSTP010000563.1:0-1385 GCA_964609325.1 uncultured Novosphingobium sp.
CAGGGTCTGCGCCAACGGCTGCGCTCACCAATTGCTTGATCGCTTCGATATCGGCGGGCTTGGCCTTGGCCATCATTTCCTGACTGAGCGCCACGGCCACCGACAATCGCTTGATCTTGCCCGGCGTCTGGTTGGAAACCGCCACCTCGCGGCCCAGTTCATACGTCTTGGTAGAGCTGCTCTCACCATTCGCACCAGCAGCCGCAGGCGCAGCAGGCGTACCTGCCGGAGCGCCTGCTTGCGCTGTGGTAGCCGGTGGCGGCGTATTGGCAGTAACCCCCGGCACGCCTTGCGCCGGTGCGGCATTGGCCTGTTGCGATGCGCTGTTCGTTTCCGAACGGACCACGCCTTCCTTCTCATAAGTCTCGCGCGCGGATGTCACCTGATCCATGTCGAGATCGACCTGGATCTCGGACGAGAAGTTGCCTTCGCCCAGCATCGGCGTCAGCAATTGCGAAACTTGCAGCCGCAGCTTTTCTTCCATGCGCTGCTGCAATTCCAGCCGGTCCCCATCAACGCCATTGGCTTCTGACAGCAGCCGCCCGTGCTGGTCGACCACGCGCACCGCATCAATCGAAAGGCCGGGTACAGACCCTGCCACCAGATTGGTAATCGCGCGCACCTGGCTTTCCGACAATTGCCGCCCGCTCTTCAACTTGACCATAACCGACGCGGTAGGCGCGACGTTTTCGCGCACGAACACCGATTTCTCCGGCTCGGCCAGATGCACCCGCACGCCTTCGACGCCGTCGATTTCCATCACTGTCAGCTCAAGCTCACGCTCGCGCGCAGCTTTCAGGCGCTGCCCTTCAAGGCCACGGCTTGCACCCATCGGCAGCTTGTCGAGCATTTGCAGTCCGGTTTCGGGCGTCGCCACCGCGCCATCGGCAGCCGCCGCCATGCGCGCGCGATAGAGATCATCCTCGCCCACGCTCAGCGAACCGGTCGCATTGTCTATCGTGTAAGGGATCGCTGCCTTCTCAAGGCTGGCCACCACCTCGCCGCGCTCGCTATCGGAAAGCTGGCTATAGAGCATGCGTTGCGGGGCGGGGGCCATGGCCATCCACAGTACGGCTGTCAGCCCTGCGGCAGAAACGCCCGCAAACCAGGGCAGCGTGCGGCGCACAGCCGGTTGGCCCAGAAACGTCTTGGCGCGGTTGCCGATGCTGCCGCCTGCGGGATCGGTCAGCGCACCAAAACCGGTTGGTCCGGCAGGATCGGTGTCAGCCATTTAATCAGACTCCCATCCGCATGATGTCTTGATAGGCATTGAGCAGCTTGTTGCGCACTTGCAGCGTGGCCTCGAACGCGACGCTCGATTCCTGCCGCGCCAGCATCACTTTGGCCACGTCCACCACTTCGCCCTTTTCATAGGCTTCGGTGAT
>CAZSTP010000564.1:0-1383 GCA_964609325.1 uncultured Novosphingobium sp.
TGATGATCGTCTGGCCCGATTCGTGATCGGTCGCAACGCGGAACGAAGGATCTTCGGCGGACAGACGGTGCAGCGCAACGCCCATCTTTTCCTGGTCGGCCTTGGTCTTGGGCTCCACCGAAAGCTCGATAACGGGCTCGGGGAATTCCATGCGCTCAAGGATGATCGGCTGACGTTCGGCACACAGGGTGTCGCCCGTCGTCGTTTCCTTGAGGCCTGCAAGCGCCACGATGTCGCCCGCATAGGCTTCATCGATGTCTTCACGGCTGTTCGCATGCATCAGCAGCATACGGCCAACCTTTTCCTTCTTGCCCTTCACCGAGTTCAGGTAGCTGCCCTTGTTGAGCGTGCCTGAATAGATGCGGGTGAACGTGAGCGAGCCGACGAACGGATCGTTCATGATCTTGAACGCCAGCGCCGAGAACGGAGCATCGTCAGCCGTAGCGCGGCTGTCGGGCTCGTCCGTATCGGGGTGAACACCCTGCACGTCTTCGATGTCGAGCGGCGAAGGCAGATAATCGACCACGGCATCAAGCAACGGCTGGACGCCCTTGTTTTTGAATGCCGAACCGCACAGCACAGGCACGAATGACTGACCAAGCGTACCCTTGCGGATCAGCGCCTTGAGCGTTGCCACATCAGGCTCGTTGCCTTCGAGATAGGCTTCCATCGCGTCATCGTCCTGCTCGACGGCAAGTTCGATCAACTGGTTGCGATAGTCGGCAGCCTTGTCGGCCATGTCGGCAGGGATTTCTTCATAGAAGAATTCAGCGCCCAGCGCTTCGTCCTTCCAGATGATCGCCCGGTTTTCGACCAGATCGACGAGGCCCTTGAAGTCTGCTTCTGCACCGATCGGCAGATACAGCACGGCAGGCTTGGCGCCGAGGCGGTCGATGATCGTCTGGACGCAGTAGTAGAAGTTTGCGCCGGTGCGATCGAGTTTGTTGATGAAACACATGCGCGGAACTTTGTACTTGTCCGCTTGGCGCCATACGGTTTCAGACTGCGGTTCGACGCCGGCAACGCCGTCGAATGCCGCCACGGCACCGTCGAGCACGCGCAGCGAGCGTTCGACTTCGATGGTGAAGTCGACGTGGCCGGGGGTGTCGATGATGTTCAGGCGGTGGTCGTTCCAGATGCAGGTCGTCGCGGCCGACGTGATCGTGATGCCGCGTTCCTGTTCCTGTTCCATCCAGTCCATCGTGGCGGCGCCGTCATGGACTTCGCCGATCTTGTAGGACTTGCCGGTATAATAGAGGATGCGCTCGGTCGTCGTCGTTTTACCGGCGTCGATGTGCGCCATGATGCCGAAGTTACGGTAGCGCTCGAGCGGATGGCTGCGTGCCATGGTGCTGTTCCTTGGGAGTATGGGGGAGCCGGGTA
>CAZSTP010000565.1:0-1382 GCA_964609325.1 uncultured Novosphingobium sp.
CGCAAGCCCGCCTGATCGCCCAAAAAATCGCCAATGCGCAAACACCCTTAGGCACCCGCAAGGCAACTGGCACGGGTCTTGAATAGACAAGGTTAACGCCTAAGCGACGGAGCCTTTGCCGATGTTCGATCCTGCCGCCATTTCCCTGACACCGGCCCTGAAACCCGGAACAATTGCGGCCAACGCGGTGATGCTGGAAAATGCCGCTACGTCTGGCGATTCGGCAGAACCGGCGCAAACCGGCGGGTTTGAAGCCCTGCTGGCGTTGCAATCCGCCCAAGCCCGGATCGCTTTGCCAGGCAATGGCATGCCACCGCAAACCGCCGCCACAGTGACCCTGCCGACACTGGCCCGACCACTGGCGCAACCGGCAACCGGCAATAGTTTGCCGGATGCGGCAATGCCGCTTGCCGCTTTTGCCGGGGACATGGCGCAAACGCCGGATGATGACCGGAAAGACGATGAAGTGGCGGCCTTGGCCTTTATTGCGGACCCGGCTGTGCTCGCATCGATTTTCGCCGCGCCGGAGCGTTTGGCCGGTGCGCCCGTGGATAGCGAGCCGTCTGGCCGGTCATCCGCAGCGCCAGCGCCGGAGCTTATGCCCGTGCCTGAGCCAATCGCACAGAACCCGGCCCCAGCTGCCAAGCCGGAGCTGGCCGCCAACGCTGCGGTTATTGCCTTCGCGCAAGCGGCAGTGATCGAACTTGAACCCGGGACGAAGCCGGTTGTGCCGCAGGATACCGCCGCCAGCATAGCACCTGCGGCGACTGTTGCGACGCAGCTTCAGGCCCGTGTGGCACCAGCCGCGCGCGCCGGAGCCAAGGCGCAAGATCAGGCCATCGAGCTGCCGGTTGTCGCGGTGCCGGTGGAGGCAGTGAAAGACGTCGCCGATCAGGCCGCGTTGCCGGAATTACCGGAGGAGATGGCCTCACCCCTGATCGCGCGCGCGGGCGAGGCCGCGCCAGCACAGGACGCCGCGCCATCGGGCCGCGCCGAGCCGCGCGCCGAACGCGTTGATTTTGCAACGCTGGTCGAAACGCTGAACCGCGCGCGCGAAGAGGCATCGCCGGGCACGGTTCGCGTATCGCTATCCCATGCCGATTTCGGGCGGGTTTCGATGCGGTTCGAGCAGGATGACAAGGGCCTGTCTGTGGCGATGAGCAGCGCCGATCCCGGCTTTGCGCGCGCGGTTACCGCATCAAACGAAGCGGCATCGACCGCGACATCCACAGACACCCCGCGCGGCCAATCATCGCAGACAAACACCGGCAGCAACGCGCAGGGCGATGGCAACCGCCAGCCGCAAGGCCAGCGCGCGGACACACCAGAGCGCCCCGCAGCCCAACTGCGCGATACGCTTCGCCGCAAGGATGAAGCCGGTT
>CAZSTP010000566.1:0-1381 GCA_964609325.1 uncultured Novosphingobium sp.
GAGTTTTGCCGCCGCCTCTATGCCGGTGGCGTGCGCGATTTCCACTTCTACACCCTCAACCGCGCCGAACTGTCTTACGCGATCTGCCACTTGCTTGGCCTTCGCCCGACACGCCCTGCGCTGGAGAAAGCCGCATGACACTCGCTCCTTCCACGGCGCGCACCGCTTTGCTGGAACAGGCAAGCCAGCGCATTCTGATTACTGACGGCGCGTTCGGCACCGAGATCCAGAACTTCAAGCTTTCGGAAGCCGATTATGCGGGAACGCTCGGGCTGGCCAAGGACCAGAAGGGCAACAACGACATCCTCGCGCTGACCAAGCCCGAAGTGCCCGAATCGATCCACCGCGCCTATTTTGCCGCGGGTGCAGACATCGCCGAAACCAACACCTTCAGCGCCAACCGCATCAGCCAGGCTGATTACGCGGCTGAGCATCTCGTGCGCGAAATCAACGTCGAATCCGCGCAACTCGCCCGCCGCGTGGCGGATGAATTCACCGCCAAGGATGGCCGCCCGCGCTTTGTTGCAGGTGCCATCGGCCCGACCAACAAGACGCTTTCGCTGAGCCCTGATGTGAATGACCCGGGCTTCCGCGAGGTTGATTGGGACGGCATGGTGGAGGTCTATGCCGAGCAGGTCCATGCGCTGGTTGAAGGCGGGGCGGACTTCATTTTGATCGAAACGGTGTTCGATACGTTGAACGCCAAGGCCGGGATTATGGCGGTCCGCCATGTCGAGCAGACACTTTCGCGCGAAATCCCGATTATGCTTTCCATGACGCTGACCGATCTTTCGGGCCGCAATCTTTCGGGCCATACGGTTGAGGCATTCTGGTATGCCGTGCGGCACGCCAAGCCGGTGACCATCGGGCTGAATTGCTCGTTCGGGGCCACCCAATTGCGCCCGCATGTTAAGTCGTTGTCGGAAATCGCCGATACGCTGATCATGGTCTATCCTAATGCCGGATTGCCAAACGAACTGGGCGAATATGACGAAATGCCCGCCACCACGGCAGGCCTTGTCAAGGAATGGGCCGATCATGGGCAGGTGAATATTCTGGGCGGTTGCTGCGGTTCCACGCCCGCACATATCGCGGCGATGGCGCAGGCCGTGGAAGGCCTTGCCCCGCGCAAACTGCCGGTGCCCGAAACCGCAACGCGGCTGGCCGGATTAGAGCCGTTCATTATGGCGGCCTGATCCTGTAACCCCTGCCCGTTCGTGTCGAGCGTAGTCGAGACACAATACGCGGCATCTCGACTTCGCTCGATGCGAACGGATATTTTGAAAATGACCAACACACCCTCCGGCTCGCGCTTCGTCAATGTCGGCGAACGCACCAACGTCACCGGCTCTGCCGCGTTCAAGAAGCTCATCCTTGCAGG
>CAZSTP010000567.1:0-1379 GCA_964609325.1 uncultured Novosphingobium sp.
AGGCCGGAGGTGTGGCGATAAACCGCCTCGCCATCGCGCGCCACCAGCACATCCAGCCCGGGCAAGCGGCCCGATGCGACATATTCCGCATCCAGAAACGCGCCGATGCGTTGAAGACGCGCGCTATCAAAGCCAAGTGAAGCAGGGTCGGCAAGGGTTATCATGTCAGTTCCATCATCCAAACACCGCGACGCTTTGCAGCCCGCGCATAACTTCGGTGCCATCGGCATTCCACATGCGCAGGGTTTCGCTGTCAAAACCATCGGCCATGTGGTTCGATGCTGTTTCCAGCAGCCACCAGCCATCGCGGGTAACCGGTTTATCGCCCATCAGGGTGAAGGACCAGTTGATCGAGCTGATCGGCCCTTTGCGTTCCATTGCGCGCAACGATCCCGGCGGCAGGGCATCGCCGATCAACACAAGCTCGCCAACCGGATCAATCCCGTCGCGGTCCTTCAGCCGTATCCAGCGCCGTACCGTGCCGGGCTGTTCAGCATTTTTGTCATGGGCATGGCGCATCTCAAGGTTGTGCACGAAATGCTGAACCGTGGGCATTGCAATCGGCTCGCGCTCTTCCACCGGGGTCAAGCCCGGCAAAAAGCCAGCCGCAATTGAGCCGTTGGCAGCCCGCGCTCCGCCAAATACCCACATTCCGCGCTGGGCCAACACGCCCTCGCAATAAAGGTCGGTCTGGATATGGCTCACGTTCTTGCCCTGGCGCAGCACGCTGACGGCAACTTCCACATCGGCACCCACCGGCGCGATGAACCCGATCTGTCCGGCGCGCAGCGAGGGCAGATCGGGCATGGCCTTGCGAATGGCGCAATAGGCCAGAAACGTCGACGCCCCGCCATACATCGTGCGGCCTTGCAGCCAGCCCTCAACGCCCGAGGCCACGAAACGATTCCCCGCTTGCACAAGTCCGGCACCGATGCGGCCAATCGCGGGCGGCCCCTGGGTGCTGCTCATCGGGCGAGCGCCGGCGAAAAGCGGGTGATGGAACCTGGCAATGACCCCTCCTTGCGCGGCACCGCGACTCTTGAAGCGGCTGTGTTAGAGCAACTTTACGTTAAGGGAAAGTCTCGCAAACCCGCACAAATGCGCCAATCGTGCGCTTACGCTATGGCATGCTGGCATCGTGCGCTGCGAATTTTTTTGCAGGCCTGTGGTCGTCAGTGCTGCAACAGGGCAGAGGGCAAATCCCGCCGCAGCACATCGATCAACCGCTGCACTTTGGGTAGCAAATGGCGGCGCTGCGGATAGACCGCCCAGATCGGATCATCATCGGGCCGGACCCCAGGCAAAACTTCGGTCAGGCGCCCCCCGGCAATGGCGCGGTTCACATAGAACGCGGGCAACTGGCACAGCCCCATGCCTGC
>CAZSTP010000568.1:0-1377 GCA_964609325.1 uncultured Novosphingobium sp.
CGATTGAGGCACGGGACGTGTGGACATTCCGCCGCGATCTGACGTCAAGCGATCCTGATTGGCTGCTGGACGAAACCGACGAAGCCTGAGCAAGGGCGATGCAGGTGGACTACGCCGCTGGAGTTTTCCGGCCAAAGCAAGCAATGCTGCGCCTGTCCATCTTGCTTGCCCTCGCACTGCTAGGGGGCTGCATCCGTCTGGTTCCTGAAGGCAGGCGGCCAACCACGGTCGTGACCCGACCCGTTGCCACAGGGGCCACTGCCGCCCTCACCGGCTTAACCACTGGGCCGGTCACATCGGGTCTCGGCTTCAAGGCTGAAAACACCGCTGCCGCGCTGGGCACGTTTATCCAGTCCTGCGGCAGGCTGACCAAACGGGCCGATACGTCAGGCCTTACCCGTCCGGAAGATTGGGTGCCCGCTTGTGATGCTGCCCGATCATGGCCCTCCGGCGATGCGGCGCGGTTTTTCTCGACCCATTTCGAAACCGCCGAAGTCGGTGATGGCAATGCATTTGTCACCGGCTATTTCGAACCCGAAATTGCAGGCGTGCGGCAACGCCAGCCGGGTTTCGATGTGCCGATCTACAAACTGCCGCCAGACCTCGTCCGCGCCAAAGCTGGCGATGCGCAACCCTTGCCCGATGGCCGCATGCCACTAGGGCGCTATGACGATGCCGGTGTGTTCACGCAGTATTTTGATCGTGGCCAGATCGATAGCGGAGCGCTGGCGGGCAAAGGCCTTGAGATTGGCTGGGCGGCTGATCCTGTTGAAGTGTTCTTTCTGCAAATCCAGGGCTCCGGCCGTCTGCGTGCGCCCGATGGCAGTGTGATCCGCATCGGCTTTGCGGGGCAGAACGGTCAGGCTTATGTGGGCATCGGTTCAGTCATGCGTGAGCGCGGGCTGATCGGCAGCGGTCCCGGCCAGTATTCGGGATCGATGCAGGGCATCCAGCAGTATCTGCGCGATTTCCCCGCCGAGGGCCGCGCCTTGATGCGGCTGAACCGCAGCTATGTGTTCTTTCGCGAACTTGTTGGCGCGGGGCCTATCGGCGCGTTGAACGTGCCGATTGCAGGACGCTCGACCGTCGCGGTTGATCCCGCCTATGTTCCGCTGGGCGCGCCGGTGTGGTTGCAGCTTGAGCGCAAGGATGCCAGCGGATTGTGGGTGGCGCAGGATACAGGCGGGGCCATTCGCGGAGCCAACCGCTTTGACACATTCTGGGGCGCCGGCGCCGAAGCGCGCGAGATTGCTGGCGGGATGAGCGCGCGCGGGCGGGCCCTGATCCTCCTGCCCAAGGGTACGCTGGCGCGTTTGGGCAAACGCTGATGCGCGCGCCACGCGGCCTCTCGCCCGATGAGGCAGCGCTGTGGGAACG
>CAZSTP010000569.1:0-1377 GCA_964609325.1 uncultured Novosphingobium sp.
GCAGCTTGCTCATCTGCTCGACCAGCGTCTGCGCGGCTTTTTGCAGCGCATCGGGGTCGGACCCTGTCAGCATCACGCTGATCGGCCTGCCCGAACCGCCACCCGGACCGCCGGGACCATTGGCCACGAAGTTGGTCCTCACATCGGCAACTTGCTGCAAACGCGGAGTCATCTCGCGTTCGAAATCGATGCTTGACCGCTCACGATCCTTGCGCAAATTCAAATAGATCGAGGCCTTGCCCTCGCGCACTGATGCCAGCGCCGATTCAAATTCCTGCTCGCGGTTCAGGATGTTGACGATCTCGGAAACCTTGCGATCGGTCTGCGCCAAAGTCGTGCCGGGCACCATTTCAATGCTGACCTGGCTGGAATCACTATCGCTGGTCGGGAAGAACTGGCTCGGGATCGAAGATCCCAACAGCACGCTGAGGACAAGCGCCACCAGACCGATGCCCATCATCCACACGCGATGATCATAAAACCGCGCCATGATCCGGCGGCGCGGATTCTTTTCACGATAGGCTTTGGCTTTCGATGTATCGAGCGACCAGCCCAGCACTTTCATGTAGCGGTCCATCCAGACCCCGCCACCATGTTCGGCCTCGCCGTGGGCTTTCAGAAAATAGGCCGCGATCATCGGCGTGATCATGCGCGCGACCAGCAGCGAGAACAGCACCGCGATCACCACAGTGAGGCCGAAGTTCTTGAAGAACTGGCCCGAGACACCCGGCATCAAGGCCACCGGGAAGAACACCGCGACAATCGAAAATGTGGTGGCGACAACTGCAAGCCCGATCTCGTCGGCCGCGTCAATCGATGCCTGATAGGCCGATTTGCCCATCCGCATGTGCCGCACGATGTTCTCGATCTCGACGATGGCATCATCGACCAGCACGCCTGCCACAAGGCCCAGCGCCAGCAAGGACAACTGGTTGAGCGTGAAGCCCATCAGATCGAGCACCCAGAACGTGGGGATCGAGGAAAGCGGAATGGCGACCGCCGAAACAATCGTGGCACGCCAATCGCGCAGGAAGAAGAACACCACGATCACGGCAAGAATCGCGCCTTCGACCATCGCGTTCATCGAGGAGCGGTACTGGTCCTTGGTGTACTTTACCGAGGTGAACAATTCGACGAAGTGGACTTTGCCGCCCTGCTCTGTCTCAAGTTTGCGCAATTGGGCAACCGCACCATCATAAACCGAAACATCGGATTCACCGCGCGCGCGCGAGATTGCAAAGGTCACCACAGGCTTGCCGTTGAACTTTGCGATCGAGGTCAATTCGCTGTAGCCGTCACGGACTTGCGCGACTTCGGCCAAACGCACCGTGCGCCCGTTGGACAAGCCGATCTCGGTCTGCGACAGATCATAGGCCG
>CAZSTP010000570.1:0-1377 GCA_964609325.1 uncultured Novosphingobium sp.
TTTGGGTCGGTCAAAGTCCGGTGTTCGGCCCTCCCCCAGGGGCTGGAGACGTGCGAAGTGCTTGAACACTCCGCGTCTCCGCGTCTCCGCGCGAACCATTTTTCGTTTCTGGCTCTGCCCAAAACATCAAAAGAAGCGGGACTCGGGGTCAAGCCCGGGGTGACGGTAGAGGGGGAGATATGGGCATGGCAGCATCGCCAAAAGCTGCCGTGCCAGACCAACATCCTCCCTGTTTTTGCGAAGCACAAACGGGGAGGTGGCAGGCACCGCAGGTGACTGACGGAGGGGCTTTTTACCCCTCCACCATCAGCTACGCTGGCGGTCCCCCTCCCCTATTGTCCTTCGGAAAATCAGGGAGGATCAATGCGCTTCCTCGCGATAGGCCCCCAGCGTCGCGATCAGGACCACGACCACCGCCAGCACCCCCGCCGAGGATAGCAGCGCCGCGTCATAGCCGCCCAGCGCATCGTAGGCCTTGCCGAACAGCAGTGGCCCCAGCCCTGCGCCAAGGCAGAACACGCCGAGCACACCGCCATAAGTCGCGCCGTAATTGGCAATCGCGGCATAGCGTCCGGTGAAATAGGCGAGCATATCCACTTCGGCCCCGGCGGCGAGGCCCAGCATCAGCGTCTGCCGGTTCGCCTCGAACCGGCCCTGTTGCTTTGCGCCTGCCACGGGCCGGTCAGACGTGCCGATCATCAGGCTGGCGGGCAGGCCGACAGCCAGCGTCACCGCCGCCATCACCAGCACCGCGCTGCGCCACCCGCTTTGCGCAAAGACCGGGCCGAGCAAGGCAGGCGCGAGCATCGCCGCCGCGCCTGTACCCATCAGCATCAGCCCCAGCGCCAGCCCGCGCGCCTGATCAAACTTCAGCGATACGATCCGCGCCCAGATGGCAGGCGTCGTGCCCGCGCCCGCCAGCGCCACCAGCAGCCACAGCCCATCCCACGCCATCACCGAATTGCCGGTGCGCGATAATGCCAGCAACGCGAGCGGCATCAGAACGAAGCTGGCGACCGCAATCGGCCGCGCGCCCGCGCGATCGGCCAGCCAGCCCACCACTGGCGCGGACAGGAATATGCCGAACTGCTGAAACGTCGCCGCGCCCGAAACCGCCGCGCGGCTCCACCCGAATTCGGCCTCCAGCGGCTTGACGAACAGGCCCAGCGAATAGAACCCGATGCCCATCGTGCCAACGCCGATGGCCAATGCGGCGGCCAGCACCAGCGGCCAGCCTTGCGCCAGTTCCGCGCGGGCTTGGGGGGTAAGGGTTAGGGCCATGGTTGATCCTTTATCGGGACTTTAACGGGCGTTGCGCATTTGCCCACCCCGCTGCGACTAGCTTCGCCTGCGGCTCAGACAAGTCTCGCGGCCCTC
>CAZSTP010000571.1:0-1368 GCA_964609325.1 uncultured Novosphingobium sp.
GTTCGCTTTCGTCGTAGAACGCCTCGTCCCGGACCGAATACCAGCCTTCGTAGCGGTCAAGATAGAGATCGCCATTGGCTTCGAGCCTGCGCCACAATTCCTGTGTCGAGGCATGGTGGCGCGCTTCGGTGGTGCGGATGAACACATCATAGGAGACGTTAAGATAGTCGCACATCTCAATGAAATATGAGGACATTTCATCAGAGAGCTGCTTAGGCGTGGTGCCCAGATCGCGCGCCTTTTGCATCATCTTGAGGCCATGTTCATCGGTGCCGGTCTGGAACCGGACATCGCGGCCCATGGCGCGCTGGAAGCGTGCAATCACGTCTGCTGCGATAGCCTCATAGGCGTGGCCGATGTGCGGCTTGCCATTGGGATAGGAAATGGCGGTGGTGATGTAGAAGGGTTCGCCCATCGGGCCATTCACTTTCATTCGTCGCTTCATGCAGGGATTCTGCGTCTTACCGTGCGCCTTCCCTAGTCGGCGCAGCCGATGCCAGCAAGGAGCCGATTTCCATCAGCAGCATTCCCACATCGAAGTTATAGATCGGGGCCTCTGCCGCAAGCTTGACCAGACGGGCGTGGGCTTCGACCAGACGCAGCTTTGCGCGATCATCAGCATGGTCCAAAGCACGCACGACCGTCATCCTTGCAGCCTCGATCGCGGCCATCTGGCGTTCGCGATCGGGCCTTGCGCCCAGCGCGCCTGCCAAGGCTCCGCGCAGCGCCAGATCAGTATCACCGCGTTCGACCAGCGCGGTGAAAATCACTTGTGCGCGGGCGAGATCCTTTTCGGCAAAGTCCAGAGCGGCGCCGGGTGAACCGCCTGCCACGGCAAGCGCGGCCGAGCGGGTTTGCGCATCGAGTTCGGGCGCTGCGATATCGAGCGCGCGGGCCACTTCGGCATCGGTGAGCGTGTGAAAGCGCAGGATCGTGCAGCGCGACCGCACGGTTGGCAGCAAGCGGCCCAGCGCGTGGACGACAAGCATGAAGAACGTGCCCTGGGGCGGTTCTTCAAGGCTTTTGAGCAGGGCGTTGACCGCCCCTTTTTCCAGCTGGTCACCCGCATCGATGATTACCACGCGGCGCGATCCCAGCGTTGGCCGCGTGTTCAGACGGCGCTGCACTTCGCGGACCTGATCGACGGTGATGTTGCGCTTGGTCAGGAACGGTTTGCCATCGTCACGCTTTTTCACTTCGTCATCGTTGGCCGGAAGCGGATGCAGCGTGAGAATATCGGGGTGCATGCCGGGAGCCGGTTGCGGCACGCCGGGCTCTGCTACCAGTTCGGCTGCGGCGGCCAGTGCAAAGCTGGCCTTGCCCAGCCCTTCGCGCCCGGTGAGGATCCAGCCATGGTGCATCCGCCCG
>CAZSTP010000572.1:0-1365 GCA_964609325.1 uncultured Novosphingobium sp.
CTTCGCGGGAATGACGAAGGTTTTGGTTCGGGTGGTGTGTGGAGTGGATGTTTGTATGGGCGGGACTGCGGCAAGGCATGCGTTGTTCCGCCCGCTTCGTCATCCCCGCGCAGGCGGGGATCCAGCGTGGGTGCGCGGCGTGTGGGAGAGGTTCCGCTGCTTTGGTGAGGTTGCAGCTGGATTCCCGCCTTCGCGGGAATGACGAGGGTTTGGTTTTGGTCCGGGTGCTGTGTGGAGTGAATGTTTGTGTGGGCTGGACTGCGGCAAGGCATGCGTTGTTCCGCCCGCTTCGTCATCCCCGCGCAGGCGGGGATCCAGCGTGGGTGCGCGGCGTGTGGGAGAGGTTCCGCTGCTTTGGTGAGGTTGCAGCTGGATTCCCGCCTTCGCGGGAATGACGAAGGTTTTGGTTCGGGTGGTGTGTGGAGTGGATGTTTGTATGGGCGGGACTGCGGCAAGGCATGCGTTGTTCCGCCCGCTTCGTCATCCCCGCGCAGGCGGGGATCCAGCGTGGGTGCGCGGCGTGTGGGAGAGGTTCCGCTGCTTTGGTGAGGTTGCAGCTGGATTCCCGCCTTCGCGGGAATGACGAAGGTTTTGGTTCGGGTGGTGTGTGGAGTGGATGTTTGTATGGGCGGGACTGCGGCAAGGCATGCGTTGTTCCGCCCGCTTCGTCATCCCCGCGCAGGCGGGGATCCAGCGTGGGTGCGCGGCGTGTGGGAGAGGTTCCGCTGCTTTGGTGAGGTTGCAGCTGGATTCCCGCCTTCGCGGGAATGACGAGGGTTTGGTTTTGGTTTTGGTTCGGGTGATGGGCGGAGTGGATGTTTGTTTGGGCTGGTTAACCCAGCGGCGGGAAGCCAAAGTCTTCTGCAAGGTCACGCCAATCGGGATTGGATTCCTCGATCAAGCGCAACTTCCATGCCCGTTCCCACTTCTTGATGCGTTTTTCGCGGATGATGGCGTGTTCCATCGTGGCGTGCTGTTCGAACCACATCAGGCGTTTTACGCCGTGGCGGTTGGTAAAGCCTTCGAACATGCCTTCGCGGTGCTGGTGAATGCGGGTGAGCAGATTGGAGGTGACGCCGACGTAAAGTGTGCCGTTGCGCTTGGAGGCAAGGAGGTAGGTTGTTGGCGAGAACTCGCGCTGCATCGAGGGGTTGTTACTGGATTCCCGCCTGCGCGGGAATGACGATTGGTTTGGTTTTGGTGAGAGATTGGCTCAGCAAAGCCCAAGTCAAGCCACCCCTGTCGCCTTGGGCGTTTCCGGATCGAGTCCCCATTCGCTCCATGATCCGTCGTAGAGCGATACGTCGTGTTTGCCGATCAGGTGGGCGGCGAAGATCAGGACGTTGGCGGTCATGCCGGAGCCGC
>CAZSTP010000573.1:0-1365 GCA_964609325.1 uncultured Novosphingobium sp.
ATGACCTTCGCCGCCACAGTCCTCACGCTCTATCCCGAGATGTTTCCCGGCCCTTTGGGTGTCAGCCTTGCGGGGCGGGCGCTGGCTGAGGGGAAGTGGTCGATGGATGCGGTGCAGATCCGCGATTTTGCGGCCGACAAGCACCGGACAGTGGACGATACGCCTGCCGGTGGCGGGGCCGGGATGGTCTTGCGGGTGGATGTGCTGGCCAAGGCGGTGGATCATGCGCGGGGGGCGTTCCTCCCCGGTACGGGGAGGGGGACCAGCGTAGCTGGTGGAGGGGCACAAGCTGTTTTGGACGACGCTGTGCCCCTCCACCATCCAGCGCCGAAGGCGCAGTTTACCCAGAGCGACGCCGCAGGCGGCGTCGAAGGGGATGGTCCCCCTCCCCGTACCGGGGAGGAACGGCCCGTCATCGCGCTCACCCCTCGCGGGAAGCCTTTGACGCAGGAGCGGGTGCGTGAACTCGCGGCTGGCCCCGGCGTGATCCTGCTGTGCGGGCGGTTCGAGGGCTTTGACGAACGTATCTTCGAAGGCCGCGATGTCGAGGAAGTCTCGGTTGGCGATATCGTCCTGTCGGGCGGGGAATGTGCGGCGCTGATGTTGCTTGATGCTTGCATTCGGCTGCTTCCCGGCGTAATGGGCGCGGCCTTGAGTGGTCATGAGGAGTCGTTTGAAAACGGTCTTCTTGAGTACCCTCATTACACCCGGCCCGCGCAGTGGGAAGGGCGAGTGATCCCTGAAGTGTTGCGATCGGGGGATCACGCGAAAATCGCAGAGTGGCGGAAACGCCGTTCGGAAGACGATACACGGCTACGCAGGCCGGACCTTTGGGAGCGTCACATCGGCGCTCGGGTTCAGTCTGCCTCTGGTGCGCAACGTGAAGTGCAGGACTTAAAAAATGAACCTGATTCAGCAGCTTGAAGCTGAAGCTATCGCCGAATACAAGGCGAAGAAGGAAATTCCATCGTTCCGTGCGGGCGATACCGTGCGCATCGGCGTACGCGTTGTGGAAGGTGAGCGCACCCGCGTTCAGGCTTATGAAGGCGTGTGCATCGCACGTTCGAACCGTGGCCTTGGCTCGAACTTCACCGTTCGCAAGATCTCGTTCGGCGAAGGCGTAGAACGCGTATTCCCGCTCTATTCGCCCAACATCGATTCGATTACCGTGGTTCGCCGTGGTGTCGTTCGTCGTGCGAAGCTCTACTATCTGCGCGGCCGGACCGGCAAATCGGCACGTATTGCCGAACGCAAGGTCACCAAGGTTACCGCGAACTGAGCGCAGGCGGGCAATAGCCCAACGCCACGACACGAAAGTGTTTAAAAAGGCGTCCTGGCTCACCGGCCAGGGCGCCTTTTCTGCTT
>CAZSTP010000574.1:0-1361 GCA_964609325.1 uncultured Novosphingobium sp.
ATCAGTTCAAGGGCAATCCGGGGGGTGATCTCGCGCATGGTCTGGCTCCACCAAAAAACCAGTGTGGTGGCGCGGAGGGGCGATTGTAGGAAAGCGGAGATGAAACCCATCAAAGACAAAAGGCCCGCATCCCCAAGGATGCGAGCCGATTGTTGTCGTATCTGAAGTGCTGATCAATCAGGCCAGAGCGGCCTTCAGATCGTCCACCAGATCGGTACGCTCCCACGGGAAGAAATCGCCTTCCGGCTTGCGCCCGAAGTGGCCATAGGCCGCGCTTGGCTGATAGATCGGCTTGTTCAGGCCCAGATGGGTGCGGATGCTGCGCGGGGTAAGGCCGCCCAGCTTTGCAATGCCCTGAATGGCGGCTTCGATCTTGTCGTCGGCAACCGTGCCGGTGTCGTGCGTATCGACATAGAGCGAGAGTGGCTGCGATACGCCAATGGCATAGGCGATCTGGATCGTGCAGCGTGTGGCAAGCCCTGCGGCCACCACGTTCTTGGCCAGATAGCGCGTGATATAGGCGGCCGAACGGTCAACCTTCGTGGGGTCCTTGCCCGAGAACGCGCCACCGCCGTGCGGAGAGGCGCCGCCGTAAGTATCGACGATGATCTTGCGTCCGGTCAGACCGGCATCACCATCAGGACCGCCAATTTCGAATGATCCGGTCGGGTTGATGTAATAGACGGTATCGCGCAGCAGCACCGGCGGGATTACATCGGCGATCACGCGCTTCACATAGGCGTGCAGTTCTGCTTCCTTCGCGCCCTCGTCATAGCCCGGCGCGTGCTGGGTCGAAACGACAACCGCGGTGGCGGCCACAGGCAGCGAACCTTCATAGCGCAGCGTGACCTGGCTCTTGGCGTCAGGCTCAAGGAACGGCGCAACGCCCCAGTGACGGTCAGCCGCCATACGCTCAAGGATCTTGTGGCTGTAATAGAGCGTGGCGGGCATCAGGTCGGGCGTTTCGTCGGTTGCGTAACCGAACATGATGCCCTGATCGCCTGCGCCTTCGTCCTTGTTGTCGCCAGCATCCACGCCTTGCGCGATGTGGTCCGACTGGCCGTGCAGACGGTTGATGAATTCGAACTTTTCCCAGTGGAAGCCGTCCTGCTCATAACCGATGCGCTTGACCGTTGCGCGTACGGTCTTTTCGATCTCTTCCTGCGCGCCAGGGGCCCACGCACCGTTTTCGTACACGCCCTTGCAACGGATTTCACCCGCCAGAACAACAAGCTGCGTTGTCGTCAGGGTTTCGCAGGCAATGCGCGCTTCGGGGTCTTTGGAAAGAAACAAGTCAACGATGGCGTCGCTGATCTGGTCGGCAACCTTGTCAGGATGGCCTTCGGAAACGCTTTCGGAAG
>CAZSTP010000575.1:0-1360 GCA_964609325.1 uncultured Novosphingobium sp.
CAAGAGCAGTGCGAGGCTATCGGGCCCGCCCGATACCGCCAGGCCGACTTTGCCCAGCGGTGCGATGGCGCTCCACGAGGCGGAAAAACGCGCCGTGACAGCGGGGTTCAGGCGATGCGCGTCCTTGCCAATCGGGGCATCCATATCTCGCCCGCGATCATTTGCACTTCACCGAAGCGCGCGCGTTATCATACTGTGTCTTGATCCGTCCGGCGACTTCCGAGGGATAAGTCGCGGCCAGCTCGGTAAACGCGCCACAGGCTTTTTCGGTGTCCTTGAGCTTGACCATGGCCACGCCGAGATAGAGCAAGCTGTCGGGCGCGCGATTGCCCTTCTTGTCGGCCAGATAGTTTTGCAGGAAGAACTGCGCCGCCGTGCCCGGCTTGCCATCATCAAGCCATGCGCGGCCGAGCAGGTTGCGGCCCTGGCTGATCATCTTGTGCTTGGGATAGCGGTCTACGTAAATCTGCAACTGCTGCTGCGCTTCGGGATAGAACTTGGCCTCCCACAAACGGAAGCCGTACATATATTCGTTCGTCCCGGCATCGCCATCAACCGGCTTTTCGATAGCCTGAACCGCCGCAAGGCGCGTGGCCGAAGGGGTAAGCGGTTTGGCCGCAGGCTTTGCCGTTGTTGGTGCAAGCGTGGCAGGTTTCGCCGCAACAGCAGGCTTTGGTGCAGGCGTCACAGGTGCAGGTGAGGCAGCTGTGGGCGCGGGCGTTGGTGCCGCAGCGACGGGCTGGACTTCAGGCTCACCCGCAGGCGGGGCCAAGGTTTGTTCCAGCTTGGCCAGCCGTTCTTCGGTTTTGACGGCGCGGTTCTGGCCTTCTTCGATTTGCGCGGTCAACCGGGCCAGTTGCGCCTCGACCGCATCCATCCGGGCGAGCAGATCGGATACCGCAGGCGCGGCTGGCGTGCCGGTGGGCGCGGTGGTCGATTGGCCCGCTGTCATTTCAGGAACGAAGGTCTTGCCAACGCCTTCGGGGAAGACCTTGCGCTGGACCGCGCGGATTTCTGCCTCGATCCGGCGCAGACGCATTTCGGGATCAACCTGGGCGGTTGCAGGCTTGGGTGGCGTTTGCGCCACGACCGGCACTGCAAGCGGTGCAGCCAGCCCCACCGCAATGGCAACAAGCGATAGTGATCCGCGCAACGTGATAGTCATTTTCATTCCCGTGCAATTACAACGCGCCGCGCAGAACATCGCGCGCCACAAGCCCCCGATTACTGCCAGAATGCCGTAGTATCGCGCTCAAGTCGAGATAGGGTTAGGCCGTAAACTCATAAATGGCACCATCGAGGCGTCATTTATGAGTTTACGGCCTTAGTTACAATCCGGTGGACGCAGGCGGAGTTTCTT
>CAZSTP010000576.1:0-1360 GCA_964609325.1 uncultured Novosphingobium sp.
TGTCATTGCCGTCGCCATTGCTGGCCAAGCCATGCAACTCGCTGCCACGGATCTGAACAGCCCAAACCCCGGGCGTGCCGGTATTGCCGGACGTCGTCGGTAGTGTTGAACTTCCGGGCAAATAATAGGGCACGCCTGCAAGAGCGATGGACGGGGTGCCAAGTGCAAAGCCTTGGGCCTCGTACCGCATGACAACGTCAAAATCGCCGCCGCCCAAGGCCTTGATCTGGATTTGTGCCGCAACCGGCACCACGCCTTGTGCGTTACGGCCAACATCATCCCAGGTTATGGTAAGCGTCTGGTTGACGGCGTCGAAATCGTACCAGACATGATTGCTGCCGGTGCTGTTTCCGCCGGGGCTGGCCGCCATGGTGGTTGCGCGGGTATCAAGGTTTGCCGGAAGGAGATTGATCGACAATCCGTTGAAATAGACCCCGCCATCAAGATGGATCTCGAAGCTGCTGCTTTGGTTTCCGGCAAACTGCCAGTCGGCCGAAGTGAAACCTGCCGGGAATGAAAGGCTGGTGGCGCGAAAATCGAACCGCCCGAGATTGGCTTCACCAAACCCGGCCGCACCGCCCAAACCATTGACCAGTGCATTCGTCAGGGGCCCGAAGTAACCTGCCAGATCTACCGGATCGGTGCTGACATAAACGCCTTCGTCCCCTCCGTGGATCGTGTCATTGCCGCTCTCGCCATAAAGGCGATCATCGCCAAGACCGCCCTCGATAAAGTCATTGGCAGCACGACCCATGACAAAGTCCGAACCGCCGAGCGCTTCGACGGTGTCAGGCCCGAAACTGCCATAGATATTGTCCGCATTCCGCGTTCCGGTGATGGTCTGGGGATCGCCAACCAGCTTATAGCCAAGGTCGATATTGGCCGCTGTGAGCGTATTGACGTTCACATCTTGCAACCGCACGATGGTTTGATAACCACCAAGCTGGATCAGCGTGTCGGCACCGTCCTGTACGGCTGTCAGCGATCCGGTCTCGAAAGGGTTGCTTTCGCTCGACCAATACCCTTGCTGATAGAACCGTGCGACGCTCAAGACGTCTTGCGAAACATCAAAGTCTGTAATGACATCATAAATGTCAGAAGAGCCAGACCGGTCGAGATAATAGATATCAGCACCGGCGCCACCGGTCATCTGATCGACACTGTCATCGGTGAAATCGCTGCGGTCACTCTGTGCGCGGTAGATTCCACCGCGCACATCGCCGACTGCGCTGATCGGGGTGTTTACCCGTATTTCGCCAAAGGGCACAGGGTTCTCGCCGAAGACATCATTGCCAGCGCCGCCATTCAGCGTGTCGCTGCCCTCGCCGCCAAGCAGCAGGTCATCGCCGTCATCCCCGTT
>CAZSTP010000577.1:0-1358 GCA_964609325.1 uncultured Novosphingobium sp.
TGGTCATGCGCACGATTGAATCGCTGACCGATGCCGAAATTGCCGAAGCGCACCGCAGTGCTGAAATGTGGAAGGACGTGGAGGCGCAAACCGGCGCGCTGGATAGCTTTGTCAGCTTCCTGCACGCGCTGGATTGGCTGGACTTGCCCAAGGCGGATAAGCCGCTGGTCACGCTATGGCTGGATGCGCGGTTCGGTGATCCCATCGCGATTGCGCGCGGGCGGCTGGCACCAGACGTGGGCAAGGCCAAGCCCGAGGAAGTGGAACGCTTTACCGCCATCTGGCAGGCCGCGCGCGCTTTGATTGAGGAAGAGCGCTTCCTCAACTGGCAGATTACTTTCCCCGGCGTGTGGGACAATTGGGCCAGCGCCGCCCGCGAAGGCGGGTTCGATGCCGTGGTGGGCAATCCGCCGTGGGACCGGATCAAGCTGCAACAGGTGGAATGGTTCGCCGCGCGCCGCCCGGAAATTGCCAAGGCGCAAAAAGCGTCTGACCGCACGAAGATGATCAGGGCGCTGGAAAAGGCGGGCGACCCGCTGTTTGCCGATTACGCCAAGGCAGACCGCCGCGCCGCCGATACCATGCGCATCGCGCGCAAGGGCGGGCACTTCCCGCTGCTCAGCCGGGGCGACATCAACCTCTACAGCCTGTTCGTGGAACGCGCCCACGCGCTGGTAAAGCCCGGTGGCATGGTCGGCCTGCTTACCCCCAGCGGCATTGCCTCAGACCTTTCGGCCAGCGAATTCTTCCGCAAGGTAGCCACCGGCGGGCATTTGAAGGCGCTCTATGATTTTGAGAACCGGCGCACCCGTTACGGGTTGGAGCCGTTCTTCTCCGATGTGGACAGCCGGTTCAAATTTGCCGCGATGATCGGCAGTCCGTCGCGCACTTTCCCTGCCGCCACATGCGGCTTCTTCCTGCAATCCATTGGCGAATTGAACAACCCCGAACAAGCCTTCCCGGTCACGGCGGCAGACTTTGCGCGGGTAAACCCCAACACCGGCACCGCCCCCATTTTCCGCACTCGCCGCGATATGGCGCTGACCACCGCCATCTATGACCGCTGCCCCGTGCTGGTGGACCGCTCCGGCGTTGAACCGCAGGCCGCTTGGCCGGTGAAGTATGCAACGATGTTCCACATGGCAAATGACAGCCAATTATTCCGCACCAAGGCGGATCTGGAAGGAAGCGAAGGCGCGTGGCCTATCGATGCAAACCGTTGGCAGTCAAATAGCGGCAAGTGGGTTCCGCTTTTTGAGGGGAAATCTGTTCAAGCTTTTGACCATCGTGCCACTGATATTACTATTAGAGCGTTTTCCACAGCCGCTGAATCGCGAGGGATTCCAGCGGCGGTGAAA
>CAZSTP010000578.1:0-1354 GCA_964609325.1 uncultured Novosphingobium sp.
AACCGGCTTCATCCTTGCGGCGAAGCGTATCGCGCAGTTGGGCTGCGGGGCGCTCGGGTGTGTCCGCGCGCTGGCCTTGCGGCTGGCGGTTGCCTTCGCCTTGGGCGCGGCTGTCGCCGGATGCACTGCCGCCGGTGTTGGCCTGCGATGATTGGCCGCGCGGGGTGTCTGTGGATGTTGCGGTCGATGCCGCTTCGTTTGATGCGGTAACCGCGCGCGCAAAGCCGGGATCGGCGCTGCTCATCGCCACAGACAGGCCCTTGTCATCCTGCTCGAACCGCATCGAAACCCGCCCGAAATCGGCATGGGATAGCGATACGCGAACCGTGCCCGGCGATGCCTCTTCGCGCGCGCGGTTCAGCGTTTCGACCAGCGTTGCAAAATCAACGCGTTCGGCGCGCGGCTCGGCGCGGCCCGATGGCGCGGCGTCCTGTGCTGGCGCGGCCTCGCCCGCGCGCGCGATCAGGGGTGAGGCCATCTCCTCCGGCAATTCCGGCAACGCGGCCTGATCGGCTACGTCTTTCACTGCCTCCACCGGCACCGCGACAACCGGCAGCTCGATGGCCGGATCTTGCGCCTTGGCTCCGGCGCGCGCGGCTGGTGCCGGACGGGCCTGAAGCTGCGCTGCCACATTCGCCGCAGGTGCAATGCTGGCGGCGGCATCCTGCGGCACAACCGGCTTCGTCCCGGGTTCAAGTTCGATCACCGCCGCTTGCGCCAAGGCAATAACCGCAGCGTTGGCGGCCAGTTCCGGCTTGGCAGCTGTGGCCGGGTTCTGTGCGATTGGCTCAGGCACGGGCATAAGCTCCGGCGCTGGCGCTGCGGATGACCGGCCAGACGGCTCGCTATCCACGGGCGCACCGGCCAAACGCTCCGGCGCGGCGAAAATCGATGCGAGCACAGCCGGGTCCGCAATAAAGGCCAAGGCCGCCACTTCATCGTCTTTCCGGTCATCATCCGGCGTTTGCGCCATGTCCCCGGCAAAAGCGGCAAGCGGCATTGCCGCATCCGGCAAACTATTGCCGGTTGCCGGTTGCGCCAGTGGTCGGGCCAGTGTCGGCAGGGTCACTGTGGCGGCGGTTTGCGGCGGCATGCTATTGCCTGGCAAGGCGATTTGGGCTTGGGCGGATTGCAGCGCCAGCATGGCCTCAAACCCGCCGGTTTGCGCAGGTTCTGCCGCATCGCCAGACGTAGCGGCATTTTCCAGCATCACCGCATTGGCAGCAATTGTGCCGGGCTTCAGGGCCGTTGTCAGGGAAATGGCAGCAGGATCGAACATCGGCAAAGGCTCCGTCGCTTGGGCGTTAACCTTGTCTATTCAAGACCCGTGCCAGTTGCCTTGCGAGTGCCTAAG
>CAZSTP010000579.1:0-1354 GCA_964609325.1 uncultured Novosphingobium sp.
GAACCAACCGCACAACCGATGGGGATTGGCGTCTGGATAACCTGACACACAGCCTTGTCGGTTGGGCGCTGTCCGAAACCGGCCTCAAGCACCGGACCCGCAAGGGTTTGGCAGCTTGCGTGCTGGCGGCCAATCTGCCCGATATCGATGTGTTTTTCGGGTGGGCGCCATGGGCTCCGCTCGCCATGCATCGTGGTTTCACGCACGGTCTGGTGGGCGGGGTGTTGCTATTGCCCCCGGTGCTGGCCTTGTTTTTGTGGTTGCTGGACCGCTGGCAGCTTGCTCGTGGCAGGATGGCTGAGGACGCTCCGCCGATGCGCTTTGGTTGGCTGCTGGTGCTGTGCTGGCTGGGTGCGATCACCCATCCGCTGCTGGATTTGCAGAATGTCTATGCCGTGCAACTGCTCTCGCCTGCCAGCGAACGCTGGTTCCACAGCGATGGCCTGTTCATCGTCTCGCCGTGGGTATTGGCGTTTCTGGGTATCGGAATATGGCGTTCGCGCAAACGTTCTGCCGGAAGGCCAGCCATTTTTGCACTGGCCGCTACGGTCCTGTTCGTTCTTTCAAACATTGCCATCAGCACTCTGGCATGGCGCGCGCCGTCGATTGGAGCGCCATATGCGCAACCGGACCGTATCTTTGCATCGCCAGAGCCGCTGGCGTTCTGGCGGCGTGATCTGGTGTGGCGCGCGGACGGGGCGATAACCCAAGGCCGCTTCGATCCGCTTGTCAGCATGACGCGTGCGTCAGAATACGGTGAACCGGTTGCGGACAACATGAACGTGCCCGTGGTCCGGCACGCAGCCATTGCCACGCCGGAAGTTCGCGATTTCCTGGCGTGGTCACAAATGCCGATGGCCAAGATTGTCCGCAATGGTTGCGAAGCTATTGTAACCTTTGGCGATGCGCGGTTTGCAACGCCTGCGATGGCAGGGGGATTTCAGGAAACGGTGCGCCTGACGGATTGCTGACCTTGGCAAAACGGGTTCGTGCAGAACGGCTGAGGCCATAAAGCCCATGCCACCCCAATCCAGCAACGCCGTCCCTGCGTACCAAGGTCACGCCATGTGAAGGCGTTATCCCTCAATCACGCGCCCTTTGAGACAGGTGGTTATCAAGCCGGGAGTTCATCATTCGGGTTGCCGTATGCGCGCTGGCTTGAGAATATTCCTTGCCAACCGGGCCGCATGTAACAGGACGACAGATTTTGACTTCAACAGGCTCTAGCCCGTCCATCGTCTGGTTCCGGCGCGATTTGCGTGTGGCGGATCAGGCTGCGCTGGCGGCGGCTGCCGCACTAGGGCCGGTCATCGCAGTCTATGTGCTCGATGATGAACTGGCCAGGCATCACCGC
>CAZSTP010000580.1:0-1354 GCA_964609325.1 uncultured Novosphingobium sp.
CGCTGACGTTTGGCGGTGTTGAAATTGCCGGGCGGATCATGAGCACCAGTCCGGCAGGGTTCGGATTGCGCTTTGATGATCCGATCAGCGACGAACAAATCGAAGGCCTGATCGGATTGGCGAACAAGCAGCCCGGGTTGGTGCATTAGAGCGGGATGACGTCAATCAGACTCAGATCTTCGCCCGGCACGAACGGGACTTGTTTTGGAGGGCACCTCTGTAATGTAATTCCCGGATCCCGTCATGCTGAACTTGTTTCAGCATCCATCTATCAACGCGCACGGATGTTCGTGGGGAGAAATGGACCCTGAAACAAGTTGACGCCTATCCCCTTTGGCAACGTAAAATCCAAACTCCGTCATCCTGAACTTGTTTCAGGATCCATCCATCAACGCGCACGGCTGTTCGTGGGGAGAAATGGACCCTGAAACAAGTTCAGGGTGACGGATGCGAGATAACGTATGCGGACGGGATAATCGCCAAACAAGTTCAGGGTGACGAAACAGGGGTAACGTATGCGGACGGGATATGCGCCGTTTTGGATAAGTGTAAAGTCATCCCGCTCTAGAGGCAAACGGGAAGCATCCGTACAGGGGCATTATGGCCACCTTACGGCATCCGCATTCATACTTAATGCGGCGCGAACCAAGATTAACCACGTCGGTTCATAGCTGTTCGCATAGGTTTACTATGCGGGGAAATAACACGTGGTTGGGCAAAAGCGGAGCAGTTCGTCTTTCCCTTTTGGCAAAGCGCCAAGCCTGGGCTGTCTGTCCGGAGCGGTGGCTGTCAGCCTGACGGCCTCGGGTGTTGCCTCGGCAAATCCAGCGCCATCGGATTTTGGCGAATTGCCAGCATTGCCTGAGCAGATGGTGGTGGCCGCATCAATCTTTACCGATGATGCCACGGTGACTTATGGCTATGTGCCGCCCGCCCGCACGGGCAGTATCGTGATTGCCACCCCTGCGCCGATTGCCGGTAATGGCGCAGCGCCGGTATCCATCACCGCCCTGCAAACGGAACCGCTGCTGCCGGGGGCAGGGTGGCCGGTGTTGCCAGAGCCAGCAGTCGGGCCAGTAATCGGGCCAGTGGAAATCGACAAGGAACTGCCCGCCATTGCGCCAACGGTGATGGCACCGATCGAGGCGTCTGCACCGGCTGCTATGGTCATGGCTGATCCGCAGCCAACGGAAGCCCAGCCTGATGGTGCTTCCGCCAGCATTCCAGACAGCATGGTGGACAGCATATCGGAAAGGCCACAGGGCATTGAATCGCTGCGGGATGCGATCATCGAGGCGCTGAAGGCGAACCCTGAAATCCAGATCGCGCTCGCCCGGCAGGATGATGCCCGCTA
>CAZSTP010000581.1:0-1350 GCA_964609325.1 uncultured Novosphingobium sp.
GCGGTTTGGCCGCCATCGATGGTGAATGTTGCGCCGTTGATGAAGCTGGCCCCGTCCGAGCACAGGTGCAGGACGGTGGGGGCGATTTCTTCGGGGCGGGCCGCGCGGCCCGAGATGTTTTGCGCAAAGAACATATCGGTGAAGGCGTTGCTATCAGCCCAGTGCTGCGTCATCGGGGTGACGACGAAGCCTGGCGCGATGGCATTCACACGGATGTTTTCCAGCGCATATTCGACCGCCGCGGCTTTGGTGAGGCCGGCAACCGCGTGCTTCATCGCGCAATAGGCGCTCATGTTGGGATCAGCGATCAGGGCGCCGACGCTGGCGGTGTTGACGATCACGCCGCCGCCGACGCTCAGGAAATGCAGGATTTCGGCCTGCATGGCGAAGAACACGCCCTTGAAATCGACATCGATCGCAAGGTCCAGTTCGTCTTCGGGCACTTCATGGATGGGGCGCTGCGGGGGCAGGACACCGGCGTTGTTGAACGCCGCGTCCATACGTCCGAACCGCTCGACACAATCGGCGACCAGCGCGGTCAATTCTGCTGCTTTGCGCACATCGGTGTGGCGGAATGCGGCGCGGCCACCTTCGCCCACGATCATGTCGACAGTTTCGGCGGCGCGGGCATCGATATCGCCTATCATCACCGCTGCACCCTCACGCGCAAAGGCGAGCGCGGCGGCGCGACCGATGCCGGTGGCCGCACCCGTGATCAGCACGGCTTTTCCTTCAAAACGCATCATCAGAGGATCCCTGATTTGCCCGGGGCAAGGATGCCGTTCGGGTCAATGGCGTGCTTGATCTTGGCGTTGAAGCCGCGATTTACCTCGCCATATTGCTGCGCGACGAGGTCCATCGAATTGACCCCGGTGCGGTAGCTGGCCCAGCCTTGTGCGCCAAAACGGGTGACCAGTTCGCGGTAGCAGGCGTCGGCCTTTTTCTCTTGTTCGGCATCGGATTTGTCGAACAGCAGCGCGATGATATGGTGCAGATCGCGCCAACCGATGGCATAAGCGGCGGTGTAATCGAAGCCGTACTTTTCAAGGATTTCCTTGGCGAGAATGGTCTGGCGTTCGGCCTCGATCCCGCGCGCTGCGGCCACGGGGGCAAACCATGCAAGGCCGCCGCCCGCACCGCGCCAGCGCAGCAGGCCGATCTCGTCGAGATTGAGGCCGCCTTCCATGAGCGTAGCGTGGTGGTGGAACCACGGATTGTCGCCCATTTCGGCGGACGTCAGCACTTCGCCGCCGCTTGCGCCCAGGCTGGCGCGGATGATCGGTTCCACCGCCGCGACGGTCTGTTCGGTGCCATAGAGCGCGAAGTAGGTGTTCCACATGCCCAGACCAT
>CAZSTP010000582.1:0-1334 GCA_964609325.1 uncultured Novosphingobium sp.
ATATACAAGTGGCAGAATCCACCGATCAGGCCGAGTCCGTAAAGTTGCCCCGCCTTTTCCTCGAACCGCCGAATCAGCACCATCTGCTCGTAGAACTTCATCAACTCTTCGTCGGATGCATCATAACGGGTGTGATTGGCATGCGCTTGCTGCAAACTGCGGAGCGCAAAATCGGCATCATCAGCTACTGATGATGCGATTACCGGTTCGGCGGCAGGGCTACGGGGTTTGCTGGCAACCGGTTTCGCAGTTGCATTGGCAGCTCTAGGAGCGGCTCTGGGCCTTGTGGGCTTTGCCAAGTCTGGGTTTCCTCTTCTGGCACCTCAAGTTCCGCGATTTCCGGAACACATGACTCTGCTATAGCCAAGAGCGATTTGTTCGCAACGCTGTTCAACAGCTTCGAACCTTTTACGAATAGCTATGCAAATTTTCTGAACCAGAACGGTTATTCTCTCGCACGCGCAACATGAACTGCCCGCAAGAACAACATTTCGTGACCGTCAAAGGGGGGGCAGGCGCAACAGAGAATTCTCCCTTTCAGCCTGTCAGTGCGACGCAGCGCCAAGACCATGCTGGCATTCTTCGGTCAGTGGCGGCTCATCCGCTCTCGCGCGTGCTTTTCGCACCAACAGGCGTTCAGGCCTGCGTTCTTGCGCCACTTTGAAAAGTTGCGACGTTTGTTTCACGTAATTCGAAACAGCGCTGGCACCCTGGATATGTTCAACCAGTTCTGGTGTTCGCTCAGCCTCGAACAGCCGTAAAGGACGCGTCGGATCGTGCGCTTCAAAGCGAGCGTAAAACCATGGCTCACCGCGCTTTAGCACTAACTCCTTTTTGGTATCATACCATTCGAATGCCCACATCATCGGACGCTGCCAGATGTGGATTGGCAAACGTCCACCAATCACCGCTCCCGGCCAGGGATCAGCGCGATAGTGCAGGAACGGGGGCATCTGCGTCATGAAGACGGGTTCATCACTCAGGAAAATGTAGGGCGTGATAATCTGGATCACCGGACGTTCGGGTTGTCGCCACTCTTTTTCCGATACCATGGCGAGCATGGCGTTAAGATGCTTGTTGCGGATAGCCGATCGATCGCCATCAGCATTGATCAGAACCGGCGCGCCCTTCTCATTGCGGCCAAAACGCAGACGCAAATCGATGGGGCAGGCGATCTCGAACAGACGCGCTTCATGGTCAAGCACACCCGGACAGTAGTTCACCGACTTGCCATGGCGCGGCGGCGGATCACCGCGATGGATGCGGCGCGGCTCAGCCCAGATGAACCGCGCCTTGTCTGTATCCAGTATCCAGCCCACGTCGACCGCGCGGGA
>CAZSTP010000583.1:0-1333 GCA_964609325.1 uncultured Novosphingobium sp.
ACGGCTCCTTCGCCGCACAGGGCATCTTCGGACAGGGCATTTTCATTGATCCCAAGCGCAAGCTGGTGATCGCGAGCAACGCCGATTGGCCACGTGCGAGCGCGGGGCCGCAGCCGGATGAACGGCAGGCGTTTTACCGGCAGGTGGTGAGGATTGTGGACGGGGGTGGGTGAGGGAGGCAGGACAAGTTCGTCGCCATATGTTAAAAGTTTAGAAGTGGCAGAGCCTTCCATTCCTAAGCCACCCTAGGCTTGATCCACTGTCTCGCACCTTCAAACGGTATGCCAACATATGGGCACCGGATCACTTTTGCGAGGATTTTGAGCAACAGGAAGCGCACGAATCTCGCTGCAAGCTACAAACGTTGTTCGTCGGCTTCTACAACCGGGCGTTTCGAATTCTTTGCACCACATTCGTAAACAGAGACGTCGGATAAGCTTTGGGACAAGTGGAGGAATGCACAAATTTTTTGTTTTTTAGTCTGTTATCGAGATTTGTGTTGCTCTGGTTTTCGGATTTTTTCTCACGCCGGATTCATTTGCCTTTATCCCTAACAAGCACTATTTAAATTGCATGGTAAGAACTAGTGAGAAAACTGGGCAGCGCGCACTGCGCATGCGCGACCGGCAACGCATACTGCATAACTTGGTTGCGTTGATTGGTCTTGGGAAGGCTGCAGTGATTGGTGCTGGAGTTGTTTTGGCATTGGTCGGCTATGCTGATCTAGCAGAGCATGTGCTGTCGAGAGAGCTCCTTGCCGCCATTGGTAGTGGCCTCCGCCTTGAAGCTGCAGCTGGGATTGGCGGACTAATTGGCGTAATTGTGGGCTTAGCGACAAGTCTCTTTAGGTAGCTGGACGCATTTGGTAAGATGCTAAATTACTTAGACGCTGTTGCTACCATGCTGTTTTCGCCGACTGAACAGTCCGGGGTTGCCGAGTTCTATTCAATTTGGATGACATTGTTTCTTGGTGTAAACATTATATGGGATGTCTTTTCGCCCAGAACCGAGGCTTTTCATTTTGGCCACCTGTCCGAAAAGGTCGATACTCTTTTTAGTGCTACTACGTTTTCAAGCAGTTTTTATTTACTGCTTACAGTATTTCAAAATGAAACTACGACATTAACTGGCTCGGCTAAAATCCCACTTATCATTTCCGCCTTTTCTGGCGTGCTTATTTCTTTTAAGTATCTATGTCCGTATGAAATTCCTGTAAGAAAGAAGAAGTTTTTAGATCAAATTTTGGATCAAGATAAAGGGCCGAAAGTTTCAAAATTCTAGTTTTTAAATAAATATTTCAAATAGCCAATATTGTTGGTGAACTAAAGCGCGG
>CAZSTP010000584.1:0-1332 GCA_964609325.1 uncultured Novosphingobium sp.
TGAGCAAGGCAAAGTTTTGGGAGAAGTATAGCTCTGCTGGCCTCAACGCCCGCCAGACCCATATCCTCAATCGGCTGCTCGATGGGTTTGAAGGTAAGCTGACAAACGCCAAATACGCAAAGCTTGCCAAGACATCGAGCGATACATCGCTACGTGACCTCAATGACCTCGTTGCCAAAGGTATCCTGCACAAGGCACCTGCGGGAGGGCGCGGTACCAGCTATCACCTATCAGAAGGTGATTGATAAAACGGTCTGATATCGATCATCATGGCGCCAGCACCTCGACAATGCCCACACCGGCAGAATTGGTGGTGAGTTCCAGCGTCACGGTGGCGGTGGTGATCTGGTCGACCGAGCCGACGTTGACCTTGAAGCTCATGACCTGCGCCTGGAAATAGTACTTGTCGCCGTTCTGGGTGGTGACAAGGAAGCTGTGATCAGCGTCCGACAGCGAGGCGGACTTGAGCAGGATCTGGCCGGCATCATCCGTGTCGAGACCCAGCTGGATCTGCATCGTACCCTGGTTGAAGCTGCCCTTCTTCTTGACCACGCCGCGGCTGCCAACTGGGTTGAAGGTGACGAGATTGAACTCGCGGCCGAACTCACCGAGGTCGGACACTTCGCCAACCACGGTCATGGTCAGCGCATTGTAGCCGGTGGCATCGAAGGTCGCAGGGGTTAAAGCCGACACCCGCAAGGTGGTGCCGGCGGAAGTCCGAACGGGCATGGCAATGGGTCCTTAGGAAAGTGAGGCAAGACGTGCCTCGTTGAATGAGACGCGCAAATCTTGGCTTTGCATGTGGATACAGGTCTCCTCGTCGAGGAAGTCTGGCCCGGCGAAATCTGTGTGGACGGTCACATCGGTAAGCCCTGCAATGGTGGGCATTGTGTCGGCGACAGCGGCGCGAACAGCGGCAATCATCAGCTTGGCTTCAGGATATGTGCGCGCCAGCACGGTCACCTGCACGCGCTCGGTCACCCGGCGCGTTGTTCCAGGGGATGGAATGTTACGGTCGACGCTACTGACCGACATCAGCGATATCGCCGGCAAGTCCGTACCCTGGGGCAGCATTCCAGCGGCGATCCGCGCAACCGGGACAAGCGCCGTCACCCCGGTATCAGCCACCAGAAGCGAGCGGACCGCAATGACCCCGTTCATTCGTCGTCGATCTCGAGCTTGGGAGCCTTGATATCGCCAATCTGCACGCGGTGGGCGATGTAGGCGCCCATGGCATTTACGGCTTCCTCGGCCTTCTGGTCGAGAGCGGGGCGCAGGAAGGGTTTGGCGGCGTGGCCCGGGTGCATAACCACGGCACCGACGAAGTTCTCG
>CAZSTP010000585.1:0-1329 GCA_964609325.1 uncultured Novosphingobium sp.
GCGCGAAATAGAGCCCCTCGATCCGGGCATTGCCGGCATCAACCGGCGAGAAGCCGCGGATATCCTCGCCGCTGTAAAGCCCGACCCGCTCACTGCCGACAGACTGCCCGAACGCATCATCGGCATTGGCAATGACATTATCATCAACGCGCTGCGCCAGCGCGTGGCCGGGCAACATGCACCCGAGCACAAGCGCAAACCACGACACACCTCGAACTGGAAAGCGCGTGCTTAACACCGACACACCCTTGATCGCCCCGAAAGCTGTTACCCTGAAAATCCCAAGAACACGCCAAGCGCGGATATTGCAACTTCCTATCGAAGGGGTGTGCCCGAAGTGCCGAATAGGGCTGGATCGGAGCGCTAGCCGAAGGTTTTGGCGGCTATGAAGCTACGTTGTATGACGGTGAGGAGGCAAAGCGCGACATAGGCCGATGCGATGGCCGCAAAGTGCTGCGGCCACAGGCACATCGCGATGAACACCGCGATGGTCTCGGTGCCCTCGGCAAGGCCGGTGGAATAGAAAAAGCTTTTGCGCCCGTGCGCCTGCGTCTCCTCCCCGCGCTTGGCGGCGATCGTGGCAAAGGCGAGGAAGCTGATGCCGGTCAGGGTGAAGCTGGCCACCAGCAGCATCGCAGGCACCGCATTGGCAGGGGCCGCAAGACCAAAACCGACGGGCACCGCCACATAGAACGCGAAGTCGGCAAGGATATCGAGATAGCCGCCAAAGTCCGTCATCCCCCGCGCCCGCGCTACTGCTCCATCAAGGCCATCAAGCAGGCGGTTCAGCACAATGGCGGCAAGGCCAAGGCCATAGGCCTCTTGCGCAATCGCAAACGCCGCGATCACCGCAGGCGCAAGGCCCGCCAGCGTGATAATGTTCGCGCTCAAGCCCCGCGCCGCGATCCAGCGCCCGGCGGCATTCAGTGGCGGATCGATCAGCGGGCGCAGACGGGCGTCGAACATGTCAGGCCGCGCTGATCGCGATGGGGGTAACCAGCCCGATCACCGCCGCCCCCATGGCCGATGCCAGATTGCCCGCGATCCAGCTTTTCATGCCCAGCGAAACCGCATCGCGCCGCCGGTCGGGCGCAAGGGTGGAAATGGTCGAGACGAGCAGACCGACGCTCGCAAGGTTGGCCACGTTGCACAGCGCATAGGTCACGATCAGCTTGCTGCGCCCCGAAAGGGCCTCTGCGGGCAGGCCTGCAAATTCGAGATAGGCGACATATTCATTGAGGATCGCTTTGGTCCCCATCAGCGCACCTGCGGTCCCCGTTTCGGCCCAAGGGACGCCAAGAGTCCACATAAAGGGCGCAAAAAGCCACC
>CAZSTP010000586.1:0-1322 GCA_964609325.1 uncultured Novosphingobium sp.
TGCCCGAATGCCGGATCGGGAATTCATAAGTGAACGTCTCGCCCGGATCGATGCCTGGGAACGACAGGCCGGGCACCCCGTCCATCTGGAACGGCACCAGCAGCCCGTGCCAGTGGATCGAGGATTGCTCCTTCAGATTGTTCGTAACCGCAATCCGCACGGACTGCCCTTCGCGCAGACGGATCAGCGGGGCAGGGATCGTGCCGTTGACAGCTATCGCCGATGCCGTGCGATTGCCCACGGCATAGCGCGCCTCGCCAATGCTCAACGCAATGGTTTCGCCCGAAAGCGTGCCGCCCGTGTTGTGCCCGGCCAGCGCACCATTGCCCGTCCTGTGGCCTCCATGCCCCGATTGCGCCCAAGCCGGGAACAGCGGAGCAAGGCCCAGCGCACCGGCACCAAGCAGCAGACGACGACGATCAAGCAGCAAGTTGTTTTCCATCACAAACGGGATACGCCTGAAATCGCGTTATCCCTCAAGAATTTCCGACAATTTCTGCCGTGCGCGATAAATCCGCGTCTCGACCGCCTTTTCGCTGATCGAAAGCACCATCGCGGCCTCTGCCATGCTCATCCCTTCGATGCGGCACAGGATCAGGGGTTCCTTCAGATTGGCGGGCAGGGCGGCGATTGCCGCGCCAATCCGCGCCACTTCGCGTGCCGAGATAGCCGCCGCTTCAGGGTCTTGGCCCGCGTCTGCCACATCAAACGCCTCATCCAGCGGTCGTGCCATGCGGAACAGCCGCCGCACCGCGCGCCGCCGCGCCCAGTCATGGCACTTGTTGAGCGCGATACGGATCAGCCAGGTGCGAAACGGCTTGGCCGGATCATAGCGCCCCAGTGCGGCAAAGGCGGAAACGAACGTCTCTTGCGCAATGTCCAGCGCCTCGCTGTCATCGCCCAGATGATGCCGGGCCACGCGGAACGCCGCCTCGCGGTGCCGGTCCATCAGCGCGGTATAGGCCGCCTGCTCGCCGCCGAGCGCAGCCGTCACCAGCGCGGCGTCGCTCGCGTCGGCTGGCGGTGCCCCCATCGTGGCGATCAGTGCGCTTGCGGGGCCGTGAGCGCGCGGGCGATCTCGCGGTCAAAGATCGTGGCCTGCTGCGGCGTCAGCACCGCGCGCATGGCAAAGACGTGCGCCAGCGTTTCCTTTTGCAGGTCGCCCATCGCCATGTGCGAACGGTCCACTGCGCCCGCCACTTTGGGGCCGAACTGGTGTTCGCTGGCCATCGCCTTGGCCAGATCGGCATTGGTTTGCCGCATCTGTGCGTCCAGCGCTTTGCGGCGCTGGGCAAAGTCAGCCTCAAGCCGGTCAATCGCGG
>CAZSTP010000587.1:0-1318 GCA_964609325.1 uncultured Novosphingobium sp.
CCCGCGGCGCCATAGCCGCGTTTCAGCGGTGGCTGCCGAGCATGTTGGCGTGGGTAATCGCCACGGCGAGCGCATCGGACGCATCTTCGCCCGCCAGCTTTACGCCGGGCAGCAGGATCTTGAGCATGTGCTGGATCTGCTGCTTTTCAGCGCCGCCCGTGCCGACCAGTGCCTTCTTGATCACTTTGGTCGAGTATTCCTCAACCGGAAGGCCCGAGCGCGCAATGGCTAGCATGGCAACGCCGCGCGCCTGACCAAGCTTCAGGGTCGATTGCGGGTTCACGTTCATGAACACTTCTTCGACCGCGCCGGCATCGGGATTGTAGAGCGCGATCACTTCGGCCAGCGCGGCATCGAGTTCCACGAGGCGTTCGGCCATGCTCGTTTTGGCATTGGTACGGATCTGGCCATTGGCAACATGGCGCAGATTGCTGCCCGATTTGGAGATCACGCCCCAGCCGGTCACGGTAAGGCCCGGGTCAATGCCGAGGATGATCAAGCACCTTCCTCCCCGCATCGGGAAGGGGGACCGTCCTCAGGACGGTGAAGGGGCACAAGCAAGTCATCATAACAATCGAAAGGCACGCGATGACGTGAGTGCCCCTCCACCACGCTACGCGTGGTCCCCCTCCCCGTTGCGGGGAGGATCATTGTGATCAACCCAGCTTCTCCATCACGTCATCGGGGATTTCGTAATTGCCCCAGACGGTCTGGACATCGTCATCGTCGTCCAGCACATCGATCAGCTTGAGCAGCGTGGCTGCATCTTCTGCCGAAACCGCCGTCTTGAGGCTGGGCTTCCACGCCAGCTTTACGCCTTCGGCTTCGCCCAGCGTCTTTTCCAGTTCGCGGGCAACTTCGTGGAGGTTCTCCACCGCAACCCAGATCTGGTGGCTGCCGGGATTTTCATCGCCATCGCCCATGTCTGATTCAACATCATCGGCACCTGCTTCAATCGCGGCTTCGAGGACTTTTTCCTCGTCGCCCGCACTGCCGGGATATTCGATCAGGCCAAGACGTTCGAAGCCATGGCTCACCGCGCCGCTTGCGCCAAGGTTGCCGCCGTTCTTGGAGAACGCGGTGCGCACGTTGGTGGCGGTGCGGTTGCGGTTGTCGGTCAGCGCCTCGACGATCACGGCAACGCCGCCCGGGCCATAGCCTTCGTAGCGCACTTCTTCGTAGTTATCGCCTTCGCCCTTTGATGCCTTATCGATGGCGCGAGCAATGTTGTCCTTGGGCATCGACTGCGCCTTGGCCGCGTTGACGGCGGCGCGCAGGCGCGGGTTCATGTCCGGATCGGGGATGCCCATCTTGGCCG
>CAZSTP010000588.1:0-1305 GCA_964609325.1 uncultured Novosphingobium sp.
TTAGAAAATCTACGCAGTAGTTTCAGATAGATAGCTCTTTCGCTGACATGTCCAAACAACCATACTGTACGCTGCTAATGCGCAAAGAATCAGCGCAACGTCCAAATTTTCTAGAAATTGGCTGGCAGCAAGGGGAATGGCAACAAGCCCCATGTAGATAAACCATCCAGCCTTCCAGCCCACGGCCTTATCCAACATGTGATGCAGGTGCCTACCATCAGCAGTCATAGGAGATTGTCCACTGGCAAGGCGGACAAAAATCAAGCGAGTTGTATCGAGTATGGGAATGATAAATAACAAAATAGCTTCAGTGCTGCTAACGTTTCCAAAAGCATTTTGATGCAGGGCAAGTGTAACATTAGCTAAATATGTTGCGATCCCGTAAGAACCACAATCACCCATAAAAAGCTTTCCTTGAACGTTGAATATAAAAAGGACAATCAAAGAGCCAAGAATACCGAACATGGATGGCAGCATATTGGGAAGTGCATGGAATATAAGAAATGTCATCCAGATTATGGACATTCCCAAAATCAGACCGTTTTTTCCATCAGCCATATTTACTGCATTTTGTAATGCTAGGTAGCAGATAACGGTAAATGTCAGCGCAAAAATTCCAATGTTTATTGAATACTTTTCGGATAAAAATTCGATACGATTTAGTTGAAGTTCAGGAACAAGGACCAGAAGGCTCATACAAATAATGGCTGCTCCAAAAAAGAGTCTTATAGATGCAGGAATATGCTTTCGATCATCCAAAAATCCAACCACCATCATCGCAATCACAGAAATAGACATTAAAGATCGAATAGATTTTGGGAGATCACCATATTCCTCAGAATAATATAAAGTGCAAATAAATATTATAGCTCCAACAAATCCTAGTATCAATCCGCCAACAGCAGGTGTCGGATTTTGATGATTTTTGTGACCAATATCACCTGTTGGCATGTCTATAACGCCAAAATACTTTCCAATGATTGAAGCTTTTTTGCAGATGAACGCCGTTAGAAAAAGGGAAAGAGCAAAGGGTGTCAAAATCGAAACATAATACATAAAGGGCGCTGCTCATTGATGAGATTTGATCTGCAATTACCAAATCTTGCTCAAATGTGTTTTTTATGCATTAGCATCGCCGTGGAATGCTTAAAAGTGATTTCAGATTTGAAAGTGCCATAATTTCTATCTGTGGTTGAAAAGCATCATTTATCCCGAGCTTTGTCAGATTTCCGCTAGAGAAGCGCCGTCACATTGAGGATGCGATGTTCAAGCAAATGAATCTTGGGCATGTCTGATCATCAATCG
>CAZSTP010000589.1:0-1302 GCA_964609325.1 uncultured Novosphingobium sp.
CTTGAAAAACGGTGAAGTAATCTCACGTATGACATGGGTCACGATAGGTTGGGCACAAGGCGGGTAGTCTTGGCCACGTCCTGTCGGTAGGCCTCAGCCCCTGGGCCCTCTCACCCTTCCGGCCTGTCGGCAGGACATCAAGGTTATCGCCACCATGCGCCGTTTGACCGATCTTCACCGCCGCAGCTTTCTCGGCCTTCTGGGCGCAAGCGTCGCCATGCCCATGGCCAGCGCATGCAGCGCCAAACCTGCCGCCAAAAGCAAATTCCCGATCCAGAAAACCGAAGCCGAATGGCGGAAATTGCTCACGCCCGAACAGTTCTACATCTTGCGCGAAGAGGGCACCGAACGCCCCGGAACCTCGCCGCTGAACAAGGAAAAGCGCAAAGGTACTTTCGTTTGTGCCGCCGATGGCAGCGCGCTCTTTGCCTCCTCCACCAAGTATGACAGCGGCACCGGCTGGCCCAGCTTCTGGAAGCCGCTACCACGCGCGGTGGGCACCAGCACCGACCGTTCATTGGGCATGGCCCGCACCGAAGTGCATTGCGCGCAATGTGGCGGCCACCTTGGCCACGTGTTCGATGATGGCCCGATGCCCACCGGATTGCGCTATTGCATGAACGGCGATGCGATGAAGTTCAAACCGGCCTGATTCTCGGTTTTCTGCTCCCAAAGCCATTGACGTGCCTTGATGATCTGCCATCGGCATGCTGTGCGCAGATTCCCCCTCATGGCTTTGCTGTTTGTCCCGCTGCTGTGGCTCACATGGGGTTGGCAGGCGCTGCCGGTGCAAACCACCCACGTCCGCATCATCTCGATCATGGCCGGGGCAACGCAGGCTGATCGCGTCGCGCTCGGCCCCTTTGCGCTCGAACAGGTCTGGCACCTGTCATCGGGCAACAAGCGCTTTGGCGGCTATTCGGCGCTGGTTCCCTTGCCCTCGGGGCAGTTGCTGGCGGTCAGTGATCGCAACAGCTGGTTCCGCTTCGCGCCGCCGCTGCGCGCTGGCACGATAGCGCTGCCCATGGGCCGGATGCTGGTCCACCGCCCGCAAAAGGACGAGCGCGAGTACTTCGATACCGAAGCGGCGGTGCGCGATCCGGCGGATGGTGCGCTGTGGATCGCGCTGGAGGATGACTGGCACGTGGCGCGTGTCGCGAAACAGGGTGGGGCCGATTATCGGGAACCTGCGCGTTTCTATCCGGTCCCGGCCTTGCGCGATTGGCCCGAAAACGGCGGGGCAGAGGCGATGACGCGGTTGGCCGACGGGCGCTGGATCATGCTGTGCGAAACCTGCGGCGG
>CAZSTP010000590.1:0-1300 GCA_964609325.1 uncultured Novosphingobium sp.
TGATCGGATCGGGTTTTTCTCCTGAACAGTGTAAACTGTGTAAACCCCCCTCGCGTTCGGGCGGCGAATCGTGGCGCGGGGCGGTTTGTCATAGCCGGATTGTTGCTGTCTCTCGCCAACCTGTGCAAACGGGGCTATGGGCACCGGCATGAGCGAAGCGATCCCTCCTGCCGCCTACCCGACCGACCTTTCGGGCCTGCGCGTGGCCCTGTTCAGCGGGAACTACAATTACGTCCGCGATGGCGCCAATCAGGCGCTGAACCGGCTGGTGGGCTATATGATGCGGCAGGGCGCGGATGTGCGGGTCTATGCGCCCAAGGTGGAAAATCCGGCGTTTGCGGCCACCGGAACGCTGGTCGGCGTGCCCTCGTTCGCCATTCCGGGCCGCGCCGAATACCGCTTTCCGCTCTCGCTTTCCCCCCGCGTGCGGCGCGATCTGGCCGCGTTCGATCCGCACGTGGTCCATGTATCATCGCCCGATGTGGTGGCGCACCGCGCGGTATCGTGGGCGCGCGGGCGCAAGCTGCCGATCCTCGCCTCGGTCCACACCCGCTTCGAAACCTATTTCCGCTATTACAACATGGCGTGGATGGAACCCGTGGTCGAAGCGCTGATGCGCCGGTTCTATCGCCGCTGCGATGCGCTGGTCGCCCCGTCGGAATCGATGGCGCAAGTGTTGCGCGACCAGCGGATGAATTACGATATCGATATCTGGTCGCGCGGGGTGGATCGCGATGTGTTCAACCCCGCCGCACGCAGCCTCGAATGGCGGCGCAGCCACGGGATCGCCGATGATGACGTGGCGATCGGATTTCTGGGCCGCCTGGTCATGGAAAAGGGGCTCGATGTCTTTTCCGACTCGATCGACCAGCTTCAGCGCAAGGGCGCGAAGTTCAAGGTCATCGTCGTCGGCGAAGGCCCCGCGCGTGACTGGTTCACCGCGCGCCTGCCCGAAGCGGTGTTCGTCGGCTTTCAGGGCGGCGCAGACCTTGGCCGCGCGGTCGCCAGCATGGACGTCTTGTTCAACCCCTCGGTCACCGAAACTTTCGGCAATGTCACGCTCGAAGCCATGGCCTGCGGCGTGCCGGTGGTGGCCGCAGCGGCAACCGGCAGCCAAAGCCTTGTCGATGACAGCGTATCAGGCCGCCTGATCGCGCCGGGCGCAGTACGCCAGTTCGCCGAAGCGCTGCGCTCTTACGTCGAGGATGCGGGCTTGCGCGCGCGCCACGGCGCGGCGGGTGAAGAGCGCAGCCTCGAATTTTCGTGGGACCGGATCAATCAGGCCGTCGCCGATACCTAC
>CAZSTP010000591.1:0-1292 GCA_964609325.1 uncultured Novosphingobium sp.
CGCTGGCGGATCGCGGCTGGCATGAAGTGCGGCTGGCCTTGCCGCTCACCGCGCTCGGCCTCGTCGCCCTGTGGCGCGCAGCTCCCAGCCTTGATGCGCTGACTCTGGGTGAGGATGCCGCCTGCTCCTTGGGGGTTGAACCGGCCCGTCTGCTCTGGCTGATGATCACCGGCATCGGCCTGATTGTGGGCAGCGGTGTGGCAGTGGCGGGCATGATCGGCTTTGTCGGATTGATGGTCCCGCATTTCGTCCGCCCCTTCACCGACCAGCGCCCCTCGGCCACGCTGATTCCTTCGGCGCTGGCAGGCGCGTTGCTGCTGCTGATCGCCGATTGCCTCTGCCGTATCCTGCCGCTGGCAGGCGGAGAATTGCGCCTTGGCATTGCGCTAAGCCTTGCCGGAGCGCCGTTTTTCCTGCGGCTTCTGCTCAAGCTGCGGCGGGAGCTGGCCTGATGCTCGAAGCGCTTGGCCTTACGATTGCCGGCCGATTGAACGGCGTCACCGCACAACTGCATCCCGGCCGCGTCACCGCGATCTGCGGCCCCAACGGTGCGGGAAAATCGACCTTGCTCAGCGCGTTGGCGGGCCTGCTTGTGCCCGATAGCGGCTCTGTAACGCTGCTCAGCAAACCGCTTGACCAGATTACGCCGCAAGAACGCGCCTGCCGGATCGGCTATCTGCCGCAATCGGCGCAAGTGGCGTGGAACATCTCTGTTCGCACACTGGCGGGGCTTGGGCGCATGCCCCATCGCACCAGCGCTACGGTGAATGTCCGCGCGGTTGATGAAGCGCTGGAGTTGATGCAGCTTGAAGACCTTGCTGATCGCGCCTTGTCCGAATTGTCCGGCGGAGAACGCGCGCGCGCCCTGATTGCCCGTGTGCTCGCCACCCAGCCGCACTGGATTTTGGCGGACGAACCACTGGCCGCGCTCGATCTGGCGCATCAACAGGCGCTTGCGCAAAGGCTGCAGACTTTGGCTACCGAGGGCAGGGGCGTGGTCGTTGTGGTCCACGATCTGGCGCTGGCGATGAACCACGCCGATCACGTGATCGTTTTGGACAAGGGCCGTGTTGCCGCCACAGGCGCGCCTGAAAAAGCGCTGTCAGAGCAGGTCATTGCTGACGTTTGGGGCTTGCAAACGCGGTGGTTGGGTGATCCGGGCCATCGCGCCCTGGCGTTGTAAAGAGGCGGCTATGCCGTTTGCATACACAGACCGCAGAGCACCCACCCCGCTGCGACTAGAGCGTCGTGCGGTATATCTGACCCACCGTGACGGATGCGATTTTGGCCCG
>CAZSTP010000592.1:0-1283 GCA_964609325.1 uncultured Novosphingobium sp.
AAGCGCAGGCGCTCTGTGCCGCGCGGGACGGTCGGGTAATTGATCGGCTGCACATAGACGCCATATTCGGCCAGAAGGATATCGGCGATCTTCTTGGCGCGCACCGGATCGCCCACCATCAGCGGAACGATGTGCGTGGTCGATGGCATGACCGGCAGGCCCGCATCGGCAAAGGATTTCTTGAGGAACGCCGCCGAAGCCTGCTGTCCCTCGCGCTCGACGCTCGAAGCCTTCAAGTGCCGCACCGAAGCCAGCACGCCGGCCACCAGCACCGGCGAAAGCGATGTCGTGAAGATGAATCCCGGCGCATAGGACCGGATCACGTCGATGATCCGCGTGTCAGCCGCGATATAGCCGCCCATCACGCCAAACGCCTTGCCCAGCGTACCTTCGATAATGTCGATGCGGTGCGCGGCTTCATCGCGATCAGTGATGCCGCCGCCGCGCGGGCCATACATGCCCACGGCGTGGACTTCATCGATATAGGTCAGCGCGTTGTACTTTTCGGCCAGATCGCAGATCGCGTGGATCGGGGCGATATCGCCGTCCATCGAATAGACCGATTCAAACGCGATCAGCTTGGGCACTTCAGGATCGGTTTCGGCCAGCAGCTCTTCCAGATGGGCAACGTCGTTATGACGGAACACCTTCTTTTCCGCGCCCGAATTGCGGATGCCCGCGATCATCGAGGCATGATTCAATTCGTCCGAGAAGATCACGCAACCCGGCAGGATCTTGGCCAGCGTGGAAAGCGTGGCATCGTTCGAGACATAGCCCGAAGTGAACAGCAGCGCGCCATCCTTGCCATGCAGGTCGGCAAGCTCGGCTTCAAGCTGGACGTGGTAATGCGTGTTACCGCCGATGTTGCGCGTGCCGCCGGAACCTGCGCCCACATTGTGCAGCGCTTCTTCCATCGCTTCGATCACCTTGGGGTGTTGTCCCATGGCAAGGTAATCGTTCGAACACCACACCGTGATCGGCTTGGGGCCATTGTGGCCGGCAAAGCAGCGTGCGTTGGGGTATGCGCCCTTGTTGCGCAGGATATCGATGAAGACGCGATAACGGCCTTCCGAGTGCAAGCGCTCGATAGCCGAATCGAAAACCTGATCGTAATTCACCCCGACGCTCCTTCCTGCAACAAGGGCATGTTTACCCTTGAGGCCCGATGGCGTGGGTCCACCGGATGAACGCCATCTACGCCTGTTGAATCTGCTTTGCCAGCATGATTTGCCGACAGTGTCCGAAAGGTCGCCCTATCGGCCTGCGGATGCGGTTCGCGATCC
>CAZSTP010000593.1:0-1277 GCA_964609325.1 uncultured Novosphingobium sp.
CCTGTGCCGTTGGCGCAGAGTGACAAGAGAATGGCATTTGACCGAATTGTTCAAGGTTTTATCCGCCTGTCGGATAAAACATGTCCAAAATCGGAAAAGCTGTCACCAACCCGGAACAATCACCTGGCGGACGCGACAAGCGTCAACCAGCCTTGCCCCACTTCTTTTCGAAGGCCCAGACATCTTCGAACCCGATGAGCGTGCAGAATTCCGAGAAATCGAACAGGCCATCGGGCTGGCCGATGCCGTGATCCTTCAGATCGCGCAGCGCCTTTTCCATCGCGGCGCAGGCAGCAAGGCTGGTGAGCGAGGGGTAGATGGCATAGGCATAGCCGATCTGGGCTAGGACCTCGGCAGGCGGGACCGGGGTTTTGCCGTGGTTCGACATGTTGGCCATGCAGGGTTTATCGAGCACGGCGCAGGCCTTGGCCATTTCTTCATGGCTGTGCAGCGCTTCGGGGAAGAGCACGTCGGCCCCTGCCTTGGAATAGGCCTCCATCCGGCGCAGCACGCCATCAAGGCTCTCGCTTTCGCGCGCATCGGTGCGGGCGATGACCACGAAAGCATCGGACGTGCGCGCATCGATGGCGACCTTGATTTTTTCGACCATGTCTTCGGTAGAGATCAGACGCTTGAACGGGGTGTGGCCGCACTTCTTGGGGAATTCCTGATCCTCGATCTGGATCGCGGTGACGCCTGCTGCCTCATAGCCCTTGACGGTGTGGTGGACGTTGAGCAGCCCGCCATAGCCGGTATCGCCATCGGCAATGACCGCAGCATTGCTGGTGCGCACGAGCGTGGCCATGCGATCACGCATTTCGGTGTAGGTGGCGATCCCGGCATCGGGCAGGCCATAGGCAGACGCGGTGAGCCAATAGCCGGTGCCATAGACGATATCGAACCCGACCTTGTTGGCGATGACCGCGGTGATCATGTCCTGAATGCCGGGGATGACGAAGAATGTGCCGGAATCCAGCTTTTGGCGGAGGATGGGATTGGCCATGGGTTTGGTCCTTGTGTGATGGTTGTTCTGGCCTTGCTTATGCAGGGAGGCCGGAACCCTTCCTGCGGCATCGTTCCTCTCGTAGCGTCATCCCGGACTTGATCCGGGATCCATCTATCCATCGCGCGCGGCGGTTCGTGGGGAGAGATGGATGCTGAAACAAGTTCAGCATGACGGATTTGGGACGCGACGTTGCGGCAGGGGTTCGGAGACAGCTTCTATGCGTTCGCCCAGCGTGGCGGCTTGGGGGCGGGCAGGCCGGTTTCGGCGAGGC
>CAZSTP010000594.1:0-1275 GCA_964609325.1 uncultured Novosphingobium sp.
ACCCTCCCAAGGATCAATCATCCGCACTCCAGTCGCCGCAAAATCGGCGACATTGCGCGTTACCACCGTCAAACCGTGCACCAGTGCCGTCGCCGCGATCCAGCCATCGCGTTCGCTGACGGGGTTGGGGACGTGGAGGGTGGCGCAGGTTTCGGCGATGGGGGCGTCCATGGGCAGGGTGCGACCGGCGAAGCCGGGTTTGACGACGTGATCGAGCCAGTGGCGCAGCTTTTCGCCTTGGGCGGCATCGCGGCGCTCTATGCGGACGACGCCGAGTTCGAGTTCGAACAGGGTCATCGCCGAAATGAAGGTGGTGCTGGGATCGGTGGCTTTGAGCCATGCGATCACTTGCGGTGATGCGCGGCCTGATCTGGCCCTGCGGCTTTCGGAAATGACGTTGGTATCGATCAGGAACATCAGTCGAAGTCTGCGGCGCGTGCGGTGACGGTTGCCTTGGGTGGTTCGAAATCGAAGTCCTGATCATCGTCGGGCATCAGCACGTCCATCAGCGAAGTGCCGCGTCCGGCGAGGCGTTCATAATCCTTGATTGCCAAGACGACGAGCGATGGCTGGTTGCGGTCTGTGATGAAGACAGGGCCGGCCATCGCAGCGCGTTTGATGCTGCCGGGGTCGCGGTTGAAATCTCGGCTTGTGAAGGTGGCGGTCATCGGATTGCCTGTAAGTAGTTATGTACAGACAATGGGGTATTCTTGGGTTTTTGTCAATTGGGTGGTTTGTTGGCGTGGTGCCCCTCCACCATCCTGCGGATGGTCCCCCTCCCCGGGCAAGCTCGGGGAGGACTTGGCTCTAGTGCTTTTTGCGCGTCAGTTCGCGCATGGCGCTGTCGAGGCCTTCGAGGGTGAGGGGGTACATTGAGCCGCCGAGGATATCTTTGAGCATTTTGGTGGACTGCGAGTAGGTCCATTGCTTTTCGGGGACGGGGTTTAGCCAGACGGTGGCGGGGTAGGTTTGGGCGACGCGTTGCATCCAGACCGCGCCGGATTCTTCGTTGAAATGTTCGACGCTGCCGCCGGGATGGCTGATTTCATAAGGGCTCATCGCCGCATCGCCGACGAAGACGACTTTGTAATCGTGGCCATATTTGTGGAGCAGGTCCCACGTGTTGGTGCGATCGGTCCAGCGGCGCTTGTTGTCTTTCCACACGCCTTCATAAAGGCAGTTGTGGAAATAGAAGAATTCCATGTTCTTGAATTCGGCGGTGGCCGCGCTGAACAGTTCTTCGACCAGTTTGATGAACGGGTCCATCGATCCGCC
>CAZSTP010000595.1:0-1272 GCA_964609325.1 uncultured Novosphingobium sp.
CAGGCGAACCCGCCACCGGCTTCTCGCTCTACCCCGACGCCCTGATCGACCTCCTAGCAGCCAACGAACCCGCCGAAGACCGCGTGTTCCTGCCTTTGGGCCACAACCGCGATGAAGCCGCACGCCTGCGCTCGATTGGGTGGCGGACGGTTGCCGCGTTGTCGGATGCGGATAGCGCCGAAGCGCTAGGCTGCACGCATGTGCTGGGGGCTAGCGGGCCGGAGAAGGCCTGAACAACCACCACAATCCTCCCTGTTTTTCCAAAGGACAAACGGGGAGGTGGCATTCGCATCAGCGAATGACGGAGGGGCTCTGCTTGCAGCCGGAATTAAGTATACTTGCCCCGGAATTCCCCCCGTTCGCTCAGGCTTGTTCGTAGTGTTTGAAATGCACGCCAGTTATTCCAGCAACTTCGATACGAAGTTTCGTTGAGTCTGACAGAAAAGGACCGCCAATTAAGTGCTTGTCATGCCAAAAAGCCGCAGACCTGATTGCCAAAGCATCGAATACAAGAATAGGCTCTACACCGTCTTGGACTCTCCAAATAGACCTCGGTAAAGCCATAGTCGTCCTCCCCCGATGCACGCTATCGATCCTGTTGCATATCTGCCAGAACCAGCGGTTTCCAAGGTCAGAGCCGTCCCTACCGATGAACCGCACAGACTCAAACTGGTGCACCCCCGGCTCGATTTCCTCGATCAATGCGCGGAACCCGTCGCTGACCGTTTTGATGCAAGTCGTTTCGTAATCGAGCAATTTTCGCTTCGATTTCCAACGGATTGCTTTGGGAATGCTTTCGCGCACTATTCGACGGCCAGTGAAGCTAGGTGCTGTTGCCAATCCCGCCCCGCCATCCGATGTTCCATCCTCCAGTTCGAGCGCGTCGGCATTCCCCTCAACAACTTCGCCCAACGGATAACTATCCGGCTTGGGCCGGTAAGACATCGCCCACACCATCACGCAGCCTCCTGAATTCGAAACAATGGCTCGACATCATTGGCACCGGCTATTGTGGGGATATGGGAGCAACCGATCTTTAACCCGACAGCAGCTACTCTAAATCTTCGACGCTTCGAGGAAACCGATGAACCAGCTTCTGACATTGATCGTAACCGATTGGCTTTTGCCCAATGCGGAGAAAGACACGCCGTTGCGCTGGATTGCCCGCGCCGGAATGCTCGCCGGAGCCGGGATTTTTGTCGCATACCTGAACTAACTTTTGCAAACACCACAATTCGCCACGAAGTCAAAATAGAATAATAGTCATAATTA
>CAZSTP010000596.1:0-1267 GCA_964609325.1 uncultured Novosphingobium sp.
GCACACGCGCTGGTATATTGCGCCGCGCTATCGGATGCGCTATGAACCGCGCCTGGAAAAGGTGCCGCACACCTGACCTTGGTTACGGATTGTGCCGCGCCCTGTGCAGCGCGACAGCCGAACAGGAGACCTGCATTGCCAGTCATCACCATCGCCCAAAGCAAAGGCGGAGCAGGCAAGACGACACTCGCGCTCGCGCTTGCATCGGAATTCGAATCGCTGGGTGGCTCTGTCCTGATGCTCGATGCCGATCGCCAGAACAGTTTGCTCAATTGGCACCGCGATCGTCTTGCGGCGGGGAGGGGCGGAAACGCGCGCATCATGGTCGACGACGCATCCCGACTGCGTGATGCTGACATCGGCCCCGCAATCCACAAGGCGCGGGAAGTTGCCCAACTGGTGATCGTGGATTCGGAAGGCACATCGAACTTCAAGACAGCCTATGCTGCCATGGATTCCGATTTCGTTGTCATCCCGACGCGGTCATCCCGCCTCGATCTCGAACGCACCGTCGAAACCAGCGAGATGCTCGGCAAGATGTGTCGCGGCGTGCCCTATCGCGTGCTCATCACCCAGACAGGGCAGGTCGCCCGATCGAAAGCCGAGTGGGAAATCGACAGCCAGATTAACGCAGCTTTGCCGACTTTTGCCGAACAGATGCACAGTCTCGACGCCTTCCGGGCCATGTCGAATTTTCGCATGACGCTCGGCGAGGTCGAGGAGCACAAGTTGGCGAAGACCGGGAAAGCCCGCCTCATTGCCCAGAGCATCCTCGCCAACATTCTCGATCAAATCCATAACAGGGAGGCCGTAAATGCCTGATCCGAAACGCACTGGCAGCAGCGCCATGGGCGATATCATCGGCGCGACCCGGCAGCGTCTCGATGTGCCAGGCAACCCCGCGGACCGGCTCAAGAGCCTTGTTGCGGCCACGATCACGGCCCGGCCTGCCGCGCCGCGCGAAGCCGGAGCGCCGGTTTTGCCGAGCAACTATTTTCCGCAAGTCAGCAGCGAGACGGGTATCATCCCCAAGCGCAAACCGAAACGGGGTCCGGCACGGTCGCTGCATATCAGCATGCGCCTGTCGCCGCCCGAACGCGACCGCCTCGTGAAATGGTGCGACGAGCGCAACCTCAGTCTGCCCGACGGAATCATCGCGCTGATGGATCTCGCCGAGAACGAAGCGCAGGCGTAAGATTTTGCCGCCGGGCGCGTCCAGCCATTGTAGCCGGATCACAGTGGTTCACCCGGTCGAGGATTTAACATA
>CAZSTP010000597.1:0-1265 GCA_964609325.1 uncultured Novosphingobium sp.
TGTCTTTGGGCCGGAAGAAAAGGGTGTTTCGCGCAGAGGCGCAGAGGAGGCAGAGCACGCTGGGGGCTATGGCTCATTTCTATGAGCCCAATGGCCAGAGGAAGAGAGAAGCGAGTTTTCTTTGCGTCTCTGCTTCCTCAGCGCCTCTGCGCGAGACATTCTTCAAAACAAACGAAAAGGGCCGACCCTCGCGGGCCAGCCCTTTGAACGTTACAGATTAGGCTGTTCAGCCTTCGACGTGTTCTGCCAGAACCGTCAGGCCGTTTGCGCCGACTTCGGCAAAGCCGCCTTGGACCTTGATCTCTTCAGGCGCAGCGCCTGCCGACTTATAGACCTTGATCGAGCCGTCCTTGACCGTGGACATGAACGGCGCGTGGCCTTCCAGTACGCCGAATTCACCGTCGGTGCCGGGAACGACGACCATATGGACCTCTTCCGAACGGACGAGGCGGGCCGGGGTGACGAGTTCGAAGTGCAGCATCTTGAACCTCTTCTCCCCTCCCGCTTGCGGGAGGGGTTTAAGTCAAATTAAGCGTCTTCAGCCAGCTTCTTGGCCTTTTCGACCGCTTCGTCGATGCCGCCAACCATGTAGAACGCGGCTTCAGGAAGGTGATCGTATTCGCCGTCAACCACAGCCTTGAACGAACGCACGGTGTCTTCGACCTGCACGAACTTGCCGCTGATGCCGGTGAACACTTCGGCCACGTGGAACGGTTGGCTAAGGAAGCGCTGGATCTTGCGGGCGCGGGCGACGGTGAGCTTATCTTCTTCCGAAAGCTCGTCCATGCCAAGGATCGCGATGATGTCTTGCAGCGACTTGTACTTTTGCAGCGTTTCCTGAACGCGGCGGGCGGTCTGGTAGTGCTCTTCACCCACAACCGCAGGCGTCAGCACGCGGCTGGTAGAGTCGAGCGGGTCAACTGCCGGATAGATGCCGAGTTCCGAAATCGCGCGGTTCAGCGTGGTCGTTGCGTCCAAGTGGGCGAACGATGCGGCTGGCGCAGGGTCGGTAAGATCGTCGGCAGGAACGTAAATGGCCTGAACCGAGGTGATCGAACCCTTGGTGGTCGAGGTGATGCGTTCTTGCAGCTGGCCCATGTCGGTTGCCAGTGTTGGCTGATAGCCCACAGCCGAAGGAATACGGCCGAGCAGAGCCGACACTTCCGAACCAGCTTGCGTGAAGCGGAAGATGTTGTCGACGAAGAACAGAACGTCCTGGCCTTCTTCGTCGCGGAAGTATTCTGCCATGGTCAGACCCGACAGAG
>CAZSTP010000598.1:0-1257 GCA_964609325.1 uncultured Novosphingobium sp.
TGTACAGACCGGAGTCAAGGCGAACATGTGTTCGGGGACATGGTGGACGGGTTTGCCACCGTCTGGCGCAGATCGATCTGCGCCAGACGGTGGCTGCGATAACATAGATCGAATAGGCCATCGGTGTTCGTGGCTCGCAGGGCGACATACTTCCCGGCAAAGGCCTTTGAGGCTTTGAACTCGCGGTTTTTGAACGCGACAGAACCGTTGCCTCGCACCTTTCGCACAAAGGCCTGAGGCTCATAGTCAGGCGGCGCGACATGGCGCGGCATGGAGCGCGGGCTTGGGCGGTAGCGCGTTGCAGGGGTTGCCAGGCCCAGCGCTTCATGCGGTCGCCGGGTGTTGTAGATATGCCGCCATGCATCGAACGCCTGCTGTGCCTGGGCCAGCGTCTCGAACATGCGCCCGTCGAGCACCTCGCTCTTGAGCGTCCTGTGGAAGCGTTCGTCTTTGCCCTGGGTTTGCGGGTGATAGGGGCGACCGTGCACCACCGTCACCCCCAGATCCATCAGCCACACGGTCAGGACAGTATGACGCTCACTGCTGCCCGCCGTGCCCCACGGAGAGCCGTTGTCGGTCAGGATGCGACGGGGCAAGCCATTGCGTTCAAATATCTTTTCCAGTTGCATCCGCACGGTGGCGGTGCGCTCGTTGTCGCATGCGCCGATCCCGAGGGAATAGCGCGAATGGTCGTCAAGCACCGTCAGCGGATGGCACCGGCCTGCGCCAAACGCAAAGTGACCCTTGAAATCCATCTGCCACAGGTCGTTCGGCTCGGCATGCTCGAACCGCGTCCAGTGCCGCGTCTCCCCGGTTCCGGGCCCGTCGAGGCAGCCATGGCGACGCAGAATGTCCGTGATCGTGGAGGCAGACGGAACCTGCACATTGCCATCATCTTGCAGGACACGCCGGATCTTGCGTCCGCCCCACACAGGATGCTGCGCCCGGACCGCAAGAACCTGTGCTTCCATAGCTGCAGCTGTGCGCCCCGGGCTGATGACAGGCCGCCGCGATCGGTCGAAAAGACCTGCCACTCCCCCCTCGCGATACCGATCCAGCCACTTGTAGCCGATGCTCGGGCTGATCCCGAAACGCCGACACAACTCCCGACGGTTCGCACCCTCTGTCAGCGCAAGCCGACAAAACTCCTCACGCTCCATCACACGCGAACACTCCCTGAACGGCATGGCTATCCTCCATGCCAAAAGTGTCCACCATGTCCCCGTACAAACGTCTACCATGTCTCCGGTCTATACA
>CAZSTP010000599.1:0-1257 GCA_964609325.1 uncultured Novosphingobium sp.
TGGGCAGCGGGCGCAGGTCATCGATCCAGCCATAGGCCGGTGGGAGCGGGTTCATGGGGTAGATCTCCTGTGGGAGGTTAGCGGCCGTAAAAGCCTTTAAATGCCGCGGTGATCACCGCGATCGCAGCAACCAGCGTCGATAGCCATTTGACGAACCGGACGACGCCGGTGGCGGTATTCCAGGCATCGAGCAGATCTTTGAGCTCTTTGCGGACGGCCTTCAGGTCCTCCTGCATGGCCTCGAGGTCGGCCCGGATCAGGGCGATTTCGACAGCAGGGTCGCGTTCCGGATTGTCTGCCATCATCGGATCCGCCCGATGATCGCGATGTCGGACGGGGCAATGTCCAGCACATGGCCGGCCACCAGATCGAAGTCGGTCTGCCGCTGCCGGGCGCCGGTGGCGTAATGAACAAACAGCGCGCCGGAACCGATGGCTGCTGATCCGGTCACCACCTCAAAGTGGTACTGGATGCCTGGCGTCCGCTGGAATTTCTGCACCACGCAGCACAGCGTAAAATCATCGTGGAAGCAGCGGGAAAACTCGCCGGCTGGCAAATAGCCACCGCCATTCTCGACGTTATGGCATCCCGGCGTCCACACCTGCGTGATCGGGCCATCAGGACCTTCAAATACATATTTTGCCCATCCGCTGACAGCCACAGACACATGCTCACAAAGGGTCCAGGCGACCCCTGCATCGAACATCTCGGCGATGGTGGGATTGAGCTTTGGCGGCACGAACTCGAGCATCGGCCAGAGCCGCCAGGAGTTGGCTGCCCGCCGGAAGGTGAACCCGTTTTTGAAAACCCCGTAGTTCACGTCGAGGTCGTCGTTGATCACGATCACCTCGTCGGTGACCGTGGGCCGGCGGTCTGACTGCATGTGTTATCCCCTTAGCTGACCGTGACCGACACGACTTCGCGCAGCGTATGCGTGCCCGACTGGCCGCCGGACGCGGCGATCGCAGCCCCGCCTTGGCTGGCTGCAATGTTGAAGGTGTCGGTGGAGGCGTTGATGACGAAGTAGGTCGTGTTGGCGAGGATGCCGCTCGGCAACGCCCCGCTGGTCACGAACTGGACCTTTTTGCCATTGGTGAGGCCGTGCCCCGCCGCTGTCACCGTCGCAGGACTGGCGACGGTGATGACGGCCGATCGCGGCAACAGGGACGCAAATGGGTTGCCGCTAAGAGCACCGTAAGCCTCAAAGGCGGTAATCGGGTCCTTGTAGCCGTAGCGGGTGCCCGAGCCCGAGCCGGT
>CAZSTP010000600.1:0-1252 GCA_964609325.1 uncultured Novosphingobium sp.
GAAGGGGAGACGCGGAGGGGGAGCGTTGGTCGGCGAAGCCGTTTGCGGTTCGGGGCGTTGCGGTTGGTGCCAGGCCGGATTTTTTGGAGACCTTGCGGTTTGGGACGACATCTCTGCGTCCCGACTTCTTCTCTGCGTCTCTGCGTGAAATTTTGCGGCGTTGGAATGCCCACCCCGCTGCGACTAAGACTTGCTGCGCAAGCCTAAGTCTCGCTCCCCTCCCGCAAGCGGGAGTGGTTAAGAGCGGCGTTTGTTCCCCCCTCCCGCTTGCGGGAGGGGTTGGGGGTGGGCATTCAACCTGGCAAAATTAGACGAACTTCAATGCCTTGATCGTGCGCACGCCGGCCAGAGCGCCAGCTTGCTTGAGCACTTCGGCGCTGACGGGGGTATCGAGCGAGAGCAGCAGCACGGCTTCGCCACCGGCATCGCGGCGGCCAAGGTGGAAGGTGCCGATGTTGATGCTGTTTTCACCCAGCAGCGTGCCGATGCGGCCGATGAAGCCCGGCGCGTCGGAGTTGACGATGTAGAGCATGTCTCCGGCCAGATCGGCTTCGATGCCGATGCCGAAGATTTCGACCAGACGCGGCTGGCCGTTGCCGAACAGCGTGCCTGCTACCGAGCGGTCGCCCTGGCTGGTGCTGACGGTGACGCGCACCAGCGTGCGGTATTCGCCTTCGCGATCATGGCGCACTTCGCGCACGTCCAGCCCGCGTTCCTTGGCGAGGAACGGTGCGTTGACCATGTTCACGGTCTGCGAATATTGCTTCATCAGACCGGCCAGAACGGCGGCGGTGATGGGCTTCTGGTTGAGCTGGGCAGCGGCACCTTCGACTTCGATCGAGATCTTGGTCAGGTTATCGTGCGCCAATTGGCCGACAAGGCTGCCGAGGCTTTCGGCCAGCGCCATGTAAGGCTTCAGCTTTGGCGCTTCTTCGGCAGACAGCGAAGGCATGTTGAGCGCGTTGGTGACGCCGCCGGTGACGAGGAAATCGGCCATCTGTTCAGCCACTTGCAACGCCACGTTGACTTGCGCTTCGTTGGTGGACGCGCCCAGATGCGGGGTGCAGATGAAGTTTGGCGTGCCAAACAGCGGCGATTCCTTGGCGGGTTCCACTTCGAACACATCAAGCGCGGCGCCTGCAACCTGGCCGGAATCGAGCGCAGCCTTCAGCGCCACTTCATCGATCAAGCCGCCGCGTGCGCAGTTGATGATGCGGACGCCCTTCTTGGTCTTGGCGAGGTTTTCAGCCGA
>CAZSTP010000601.1:0-1251 GCA_964609325.1 uncultured Novosphingobium sp.
GGCGCGCTGGATGGCGGATCGACCAATTGGGCACAAGGCGGCATCGCCGCCGTGCTGGATGCGGGCGATACATTTGACGATCATATCCGCGACACGATGATTGCAGGCGCTGGCCTCAACCGGCGCGAGACGGTGGAATTCGTGATCGAAAATGCGCCAGCGGCGATTCACCGGTTGAGCGAGCTTGGCGTGCCGTTCAATGCCGAGGCGGGATCATTGCACCTGACGCGCGAGGGTGGCCATTCGCACCGCCGGATCGTGCACGTGGATGATGCCACGGGCGCAGCGGTGCAAAAGGCGCTGCAGAAGGCGGCATACGAGCATCCCAACATTACGCTCCTGCCGGGGCGCACCTGCATCGATCTGATCACCGGGCGGCATGAGGCGGCGCGCTATTCGGGTTCTGGCCGGGTCTGGGGCGTCTATGCGCTGGATGAGGCGACGGGCCGCGTGGAAGCGCACACCGCGCGCGCGACGATCCTTGCCACGGGCGGCGCAGGCCGCGTTTACCAGTTCAGCACCGCGCCGCGCGGCGCAACCGGCGATGGCATTGCCATGGCATGGCGCGCGGGTGCGCGCGTTTCCAACATGGAAATGATGCAGTTCCACCCGACTTGCCTCTATAATCTGGACGTCAAAAACTTTCTGATTACCGAGGCCGTGCGCGGTGAAGGCGGGCGGTTGATCAATCCGCGCACCGGCAAGCGTTTCATGGAATTCTATGACGCCGAGCGGCTGGAGCTGGCCCCGCGCGATGTGGTGGCGCGCGCGATCGATTCGGAAATCAAGCGATTCGGCCTTGATTACGTGCATCTGGATATCAGCCACATGCCATCGGACTTCGTGAAGGGGCACTTCCCCAACATTTACGAAAAGCTGATCGGCCTTGGTATTGATATGACCACGCAGCCGATTCCGGTGGTTCCGGCACAGCATTATACCTGTGGCGGCGTGCTGATCGATCTGGACGGGCGCACCGATCTGCCGGGGCTTTATGCGGCGGGCGAATGCACCGAAAGCGGGCTGCACGGGGCGAACCGGCTGGCGTCGAATTCGCTGCTCGAATGCTTTGTGTTCGGCGATGTGGCGGCGCGCGATATCCTGCGGCGCTGGGACAGCTTCGATGCGCCGCCGCCGGTGCGCGCATGGGACGAAAGCCGCGTCACCGATTCGGACGAGGAAGTGGTGATCAAGCAGAACTGGACCGAAATCCGCCGGTTCATGTGGAATTACGTGGGCATCGTGCGCACC
>CAZSTP010000602.1:0-685 GCA_964609325.1 uncultured Novosphingobium sp.
CCGCCTGCGTGCCCGAATAATCGAACTCGCAAGCCTGGCCAATGATGATCGGCCCAGCGCCGATGATCAGGATCGAGGAGATGTCAGTGCGTTTGGGCATTTTGACGAACTTCGCTATCTAGAGCCCTCCCCCTTGAGGGGGAGGGTTGGGTGGGGGTGTACAACGTATGAGCGATAAACGCCTGACGCCGTTGGCGCGCAAGCTGCGCAAAGATCCTACGGAAGCGGAAAAACGAATGTGGTCGCGGTTGCGCGGCGAACAGCTCGGCGTCAAATTCACGCGCCAGTTTCCGATTGGAAACGCCATCGTGGATTTCGCTTGCCGCCGTCTCAAGCTCGTCGTCGAACTTGATGACGGCCAGCATGCTGACAGCAGCACCGACGATGCCCGCACCCGAATGATCGAGGCGCACGGCTACCACGTAGTCCGCTACTGGAACAACGATGTCCTTGCCAACACGGACGGTGTCCTGACAGCCCTGATGATCGAAATCGAACTCGCCCGAAACAGAACCTGAAAAGCCTTCCACCTCAAGGGGGAGGGTTGGGTGGGGGTGTGCCACGCCGATAGCTGGACGCGAGGCTTCGCCTCGCGGGGGCCCCCCCCCCCCCCCCCCCCCCGGGGGGGGGGGGGGGCGGGCCCCCCACCCCCCCCAGTCAGCCCGTTTGGGGGGGACACACCCCA
>CAZSTP010000602.1:695-1246 GCA_964609325.1 uncultured Novosphingobium sp.
GGGGGTGTGCCACGCCGATAGCTGGACGCGAGGCTTCGCCTCGCACCCCCACCCCCGACCCCTCCCCGCTGGGGAGGGGGGCAGTAAGGCCCCTACTCGAGAAGATGTCAGCAGGTTTGGGCATTCACCCACCTATACGCTGTCTTAAGCAAGCCACTACGCTTCTCAAGAAACAGGACATCTTCAACTTTATCGGCCCAAAAACCATGCCCTTGGCCAAACGCGAGAAGCGCTTCAGCAATGATCAAGCGGTCTTCCATCTTGCTTAATCGCACTCGCCAAACGTTAGCATCCAACTCTGCCGAAAACTTGATGACGCGATCTGCAAGACGAATTTCAAATTCCTTTGAGTCGTCGCTACCTCCCGAAACTACATGCAAGCTCGCGCCTCGAACGACATCGCGTGTTTCCATGATTGTTTGGTCGGCAACGAAACTCACCCCAACATCCCCACAAACTTCTCGAACAGGTAGAAACTGTCCTGCGGTCCCGGCGACGCTTCGGGATGATACTGCACGCCGAACGCGCGCTTGCCCTTTACCGCGATGCCG
>CAZSTP010000603.1:0-1242 GCA_964609325.1 uncultured Novosphingobium sp.
GCGCGTCGTCGTCCTTGTTGATCGCGATGATCGTCTTGGAGTCCTTCATGCCCGCCAAGTGCTGGATCGCGCCCGAGATGCCGACCGCAATGTAGACTTCGGGGGCCACGATCTTGCCGGTCTGGCCGACCTGGTAATCGTTGGGCACATAGCCTGCGTCAACCGCAGCGCGGCTGGCGCCGATGCCTGCGCCGAGCTTGTCGGCCAAGGGCGTGATGACCTGTTCGAAGGTCGCCGCGTCCTTGAGCGCGCGGCCGCCCGAGACGATGATCTTCGCGCTGGTCAGTTCGGGGCGCTCGCTCTTGGCGATTTCGGCGCTGATGAAGGTGGAAAGGCCCGAGTCTGCGCCTGCGCTGACGGCTTCGACCGATGCGCTGCCGCCGGTGGCGTCAGCCTTGGCAAACGCGGTGCCGCGCACGGTGATCACCAGCTTGGCGTCGCTGGATTCGACCGTGGCGATGGCGTTGCCGGCATAGATCGGACGGGTGAAGGTCTTGGGGCCTTCGACCGAGAGGATGTCGGACACCTGCATCACATCGAGCAGCGCGGCAACGCGCGGGGCGACGTTCTTGCCGGTGGTGGTGGCGGGCGCGACGAAGGCATCGTAACCGGCCATCAGGCCAGCGACGAGCGGCGCGACGTTTTCAGCCAGTGCATTGGCATAGGCCGCATCATCGGCCTTGAGCACTTTGGCAACGCCAGCGATTTGCGCAGCGGCTTGGGCAGCGCCATCGCAATCAGCGCCTGCGACCAGCGCGGTCACTTCGCCCAACTGGCCAGCGGCAGTGATCGCGGCCAGCGTTGCGTCCTTGACCGACGCGTTATCGTGTTCAACCAGAACGAGAACCTTGGACATCAGGCTACTCCCATTTCCTTGAGCTTGGCGACCAGCGTATCGACATCGGGCACCTTGATGCCTGCGCTGCGCACGGCGGGTTCGACGACCTTGAGCGTCTTGAGGCGCGCGGCGGTGTCGACGCCGTAATCGGCGGGGGTCTTGTTGGCGAGCGGCTTGGACTTGGCCTTCATGATGTTGGGCAGCGAAGCATAGCGCGGCTCGTTCAGGCGAAGATCGGTGGTGACCACGGCGGGCAGCGCGAGCTTCACCGTTTGCAGACCGCCATCGATTTCGCGCTTCACGACGACCGAATCGCCTTCAACCGTGATCTCGTTGGCGAACGTGCCTTGCGGACGGCCGAGCAGCGCGGCGACCATCTGGCCGACCTGGTTGCTGTCATCGTC
>CAZSTP010000604.1:0-1235 GCA_964609325.1 uncultured Novosphingobium sp.
GACCGGCGGCGCGATGCGGGCTTCACCATCTTTTACATGGGCATCAACCTCGGCTCGCTGATCTCGCAGTTCTTCTGCCCGATCCTGGCCGAGAGCGTGGGCTGGTGGGCAGGTTTCGGCCTTGCAGCGCTGGGCATGACCTTCTCGTGGCTGCTGGTACAGTTCGATGGCGGGCGGCTGAACGGCTATGGCGAACGCCCGGCCGGAGCCGACGCCAGCAAGGACTGGCTGATTTATGGCGCGGCGCTGGTCTGTGTGCCGCTGTTCTGGCTCCTGTTCATGAACCTGATGGCCTATGTGCCGCCCCAGGCCGGTGAAGGCATCGCGGGCTATTTCCTCGGCCTGCCGATCATGGGCAAGCTGATGTTCGGCACCTTCCTGATCGCTGTCCCCGGCATTCTGATCTGGGCCCTGACAGCGGGCAACCGCGTCGAATTCCAGATGATGGTCGCCGCGATGGTGCTGATCGTGTTCAACACCGTGTTCTGGACCCTGTTCGAACAGGCAGGCTCCTCGCTCACCCTCTTTGCCGAGCGCAATACCATGCTCGAAGTGGGCTGGACCCGCCCGCTCTTTGCGATGTTCCGTGATTTCCCTGCCAGCTATTACGTGTTCTTCGCCGTGCTGCTGGGCGGCCTCGGGTGGGCGCTGGCGCGGTTCTTTGGTCAGGGCGAAGCGCCCGCCACCCGCCGCAAGCTGGATATCGGCTTTGGCGTGGTGATGCTCTCGGGCTTTCTGGGCATGGTCTATGCCCGCTCACAGGGCTTCGGCAATGATCCGGTCTATGTCATGCCCGCAGGCCAGACGCAGATCTTCAACGCGCTGTTCATCGTCACGCTTGCCCCGCTGTTCAGCGTGATGTGGAATGCACTGGCGCGGCGCGGGGTGGAACCCTCGATCCCCGTCAAGTTCTCGCTGGCGCTGATGGGCGTTGGCGGCGGCTTCCTGCTGCTGGTCTGGGGATCGCAGTTTGCCGACGCGCAGTTCAAGGTCGGGCTGGTCTGGCTGGCAGGGCTCTATCTGATCCATTCGATGGCAGAGCTGTGCATCTCGCCCGTCGGTCTTTCGATGATCACCAAGCTTTCGATGGCGCGGATTGTCGGCATGATGATGGGCGTGTGGTTCCTGTCCATCGCGGTCGCGCAATATGTGGCGGGCATGGTGGCGCAAGTCGCCAGCGTGGAAACGGTTGGCGGACAAGTGACCAACCTCAAGGTCAGCCTTGATACTTATGT
>CAZSTP010000605.1:0-1231 GCA_964609325.1 uncultured Novosphingobium sp.
GCGCTTCTTGGACACGATCCAACGAATTTGGCTCACGGTTTACGCGCAATTAATCAAGAGTCTTCACAGATCGCTGCGATGTCGGCTTGGGATCTTGATGCCATGCTGGCACGCCCTGGTTTGAAAGCAGGGTTCTGGGGCCGCTGGCTCGACTGGACGGGAACGAAACCACAGTGAAACTGGCTCGCGCTGCACGATGTACGTTTCGGGGCACACTAGTGATTGCCGCAGCTTCGGTTGCGGTCATGATGGCCGCGCCTACCTATGCCAACAGCGCGGCGGTTGATTACTTCCGTGGCCGGGCTGATCGTACCGCAGTGCCTTCCTTGCTCAGCCACGATGATCGTTCCTATTACAAAACTCTTTTCGGCGCGATTGAACAGTCGGACTGGACACAGGTTCAGGCCTTGTTGGCCCAGCGCGCCGATGGGCCGTTGCACGCGGTGGCCCGCGCGCAATACATCCTCGCCGCCACCTCTCCCAAAGCCGAGCTGGTTCCGATCACGGAAGTTTTGAACGCCGCGCCAACCCTTCCGTGGGCCGAGCAACTGGGCAGGCTGGCCCTGAAGCGCGGGGCCATTACCCTTCCCGAATTACCGCAAGCCCAACGGTTCGTTTCGCTGCCATCGGTTTCAAAACGCATCCGCCCCCGTTCAATTACCGACGGGACTATGCCCGAAAGCGTGGCACTGGCCATTAACGAGCGGATCAAGCTTGACGATCCCGTAGGCGCACGCACGCTGCTCGACGGGGTAGACGCCACGTTATCGCCCGAAGCCCGCGCGGAATGGCGCCAGAAAATCGGCTGGGCCTTCTATATCGAGAATGACGATGCCACGGCCCGCGCCATATCGCTGACCGCTGCCGAAGGTTCCGGACCCTGGGTGGCCGAGGCTTACTGGACCGTGGGCATGGCAAGCTGGCGGCTGGGCGATTGCCTTTCTGCGGCCGAGGCGTTCACCAAAACCGCAACCGGCTCTTACAATGATGAGCTGACATCTGCTGCGCATTACTGGGCAGCACGATCGGCGATGCGTTGTCGCAAGCCCGAACTGGTAGCAGCATCCCTGCGCTCTGCCGCACGGTTTGGCGAAACGCTTTACGGGATGATGGCGCAGGAAGCCTTGGGCATGCGCGAAAGCAGCCCGGTGGCAGCGCCTGATTTTTCGGCCAGCGACTGGCAGAACCTGCGCAGCGTTCCCAATATCCGCACCGCCGTGCAATTGGCCGA
>CAZSTP010000606.1:0-1230 GCA_964609325.1 uncultured Novosphingobium sp.
TGATTTTCTGCCAAAAATCCAACGCCAAACGGTTAATCCCGGGGGCGGCTGGTCAGGCTCACAAACACATCTTCCAGATCGGCCTCGCGGGTAGAGACATCCACGATGGCATAGCCCTGGCCTTGCACCAATGACATCACTTCGCCTGCGGTCACGCGATCTTTGTCGTAGGTGATTTCAACCTGCCGCGGGCCGGTGCTGATGCATTTTGCAAACGATTCGTGTTGCGGTGCAGCATCAACATCGCGATCCAGCGTCAGCACCACGATTTTCTCGCGCGCCATGTCCACCAGCTCGCGCGTCGGCTTGTTGGCGATCAGCTTGCCGTGATTGATGATCGCGATGCGGTCACACAATTCCTCGGCTTCCTCCAGATAGTGCGTGGTCAGCACCACGGTGACGCCCTCGGCGTTCATTTCGCTGACCAGTTCCCACAATTGCCGCCGCAGTTCCACATCCACACCGGCGGTCGGCTCGTCCAGCACCAGCACCGGCGGGCGGTGGACCATCGCCTTGGCAATCAGCAAACGCCGCTTCATTCCGCCCGAAAGCGAGCGGGCATAAGCATTGGCCTTGTCTTCCAGATGGACCGCGCGCAGCAGTTCCATCGTGCGGCGCATCGATTTGGGCACACCATAAAGCCCCGCCTGATTGTCGAGCACTTCGGCGGGCGTGAAAAACGGATCGAACACGATTTCCTGCGGCACGATCCCGATCGATGCTTTGGCGTTGCGCACATCGCGATCAATATCGTGGCCCCAGATTTCGACCGACCCCGATGTTTTCATCACCAATCCGGCCAAAGTATTGATCAGCGTCGATTTTCCGGCACCGTTGGGGCCAAGCAACCCGAAAATCTGCCCTTGCGGCACGTCAAAGCTCACCCCGTCGAGCGCGAGCTTGCCCGCCGACTTTCCGGTGGCGGCATAGCGCTTGACCAGGTCTTTGATGCGGATGGCGGGGGCCAGAGAAGGGCTTGCTGCGGGACTGGTGTTCATAGCTTTGCTGCCTGCCCCAAGCCGCATCAAAACGCAATTGTCTGTACCCGCTGCATTTGCTAGCGCTGCGGCCATGCAACAGGCTCCTGAAACCGTCTTTACCAACACCGCCCGCGTCAAATGCGATGGTGCCACCGATATTCGCGGCGGCGCAGCGCTTGGCCACCCGCGCGTCTGGCTTGAAATCGATGAACGCGGCTATGTCGAATGCGGCTATTGCGACAAGCGCTTC
>CAZSTP010000607.1:0-1226 GCA_964609325.1 uncultured Novosphingobium sp.
GCCATGGCAAGGCTGCCGGAGAGATCGGCCAAGGTGCCGGTCAGCGGCGGGATCACGGCGCCGCCGACAATGGCCACGCAGATCACGCCCGATCCGTCTGCCGTGCGCGGCCCCAATCCTTCGCAGGCAAGGCTGAAGATGGTGGGGAACATGATCGAATTCATCAGGCCGACCAGCAACAGGGCATAGCCCGCCATGGCCCCTGTCGAATTGGCCGAAATGATAATCAGCGCGATCGCGCCAATCGCGTTGGCCATCAGCACTTTGCCCGGGCTGAATACCCGCAGCAGGCCTGAACCCAAGAAGCGCCCGGCCAGCGCACCGCCCCAGTACAGCGGGATCAGCTTGCCCGCCGCTTGTTCATCAACCCCCAGCACCGAGGCTTGCATCAGGTAGTTGACGATGAACGAGCCGATCGCAACTTCTGCGCCGACATAGAGGAAGATGCATGCAGCGCCGAAGCCGAAGCGTTTTTGCTTCAGCAAATCGAGGCTGGCGATGATCGATCCATCGCTATGGCGCTCGCCTTTCAGGCGGTTGCGGTTGAACCACACCACGCCCGCCACCACGGCCAGCGCGGCGGCAAGGCCCAGATAGGCCATGACGACAACACGGGTGCCCTCGACGCGATAGGCATCGAGTTCAGCACCGGACAATTGCGCTGCTGAAACTTCGGCCAAGCTGCCAAGGATCACGATAGAGCCGACATAAGGGAAGATCGTCGTGCCAAGCGAATTGAACGCCTGGGCAAAGGTCAGCCGGCTGCTCGTCGTGTTGGCAGGGCCAAGCAGCGAGATCAGCGGGTTGGCGACGACCTGCACCACGGTGATCCCCGAGGCGAGCACGAACAGCGCGAGCAGAAACACAGCAAATGTCGCACTGGCCGAGGCCGGGATAAACAACAGGCAGCCGCCCATCATCGCCAGCAAGCCGACCACTGCGCTGCGCATGTAGCCCAGCTTTTTGACAAGCGCGGCTGCCGGGATCGAAATCGCAAAATAAGCGGCAAAGAACGCCGACTGCACCAGCATCGCTTGGGTATAGTTCAGCGTGAACAGTTCTTTAAGCTTGGGGATAATCACATCGTTCAATGATGTGATCCCGCCGAAAATGAAAAACAGCGCAAAGACAAATACCTGCAAGCCGGGAGCGTTAATCGCTGCCCCTTGCACTCCGCCCTGATCCGAACCGCCCGAAAGGCCTGGTGCAAGCGCCATGCAATTTCC
>CAZSTP010000608.1:0-1226 GCA_964609325.1 uncultured Novosphingobium sp.
GCAGGGGCAACCAGCCCCTGCGGCGGACCTTTCGGCCCGATATGTTCGCCATTCTGGCGCCTCGATGGCGCCAGTTATGAGTTTACGGCCTAAAGCGCGGAAACGCTGAGGAAGCCTGGAACGGGGCCGTTCCAATCGCCTGCCTGTGTTGGCGCATCTGCGTTATCGCGGCGCGGGGTCGGTTCGGAACGCAGCGCACGGCTTGGTTCTGCTGGCCGTGGTTCAGCCGCAGCCTTGCGCGGTTCGCGTGCCGGACGCTTTTCACGAACCGGTTTGTCTTCAGCTACGGTTGCTTCAACCGCTTCGACTTCCGCCGGAGCAGCACGCTCGGGGCGCTTCGTCCGTCCGCCGCGGGCACGCTTTGGCTCTGCGCTGTCTTCGCGCGGTTCACGCTCGGCACGGGACTTGGCTTCGGCCTTTTCAGCCTTGTCGCCCATGTCGAGTTTGAATTCGGGGATCTTGGTGCCTTGCAGCTTTTCGACGTTGTCGATCGCTTCGAGATCATCATCGGCCACCAGCGTGAACGCGCGACCTGTGGCACCGCCGCGACCGGTGCGGCCAATGCGGTGAACGTAGTCATCAGGGTGCCATGGCGTGTCAAAGTTGAACACGTGGCTCACGCCCTTTACGTCAAGCCCGCGCGCGGCGACATCGGATGCGCAAAGGATGCTGATCCCGCCATCCTTGAACTTCTGCAGTTCGGCGTTGCGGGCGTTCTGGTCCATGTCGCCATGGATTTCGCCCGCAGCAAAGCCGTGGCTTTGCAAAGACTTGGCCAGTTCGCGCACGGTTGTTTTGCGGTTGGCAAAGATGATCGCGGTGGTGACGTTATCGGTGCGCAGCAGGTGGCGCAGGACATCACGCTTGTTGCGCGATGTGCAGCGGACCTTGTGCTGGACGATGCTGGTGTTGGTGCTGGCAGGCCGCGCCACTTCGATCATCTTGGGGTTCGACAAAAACTTGTCGGCCAGCTTTTTGATCGGAGGTGGCATTGTGGCCGAGAACAGCAGCGTCTGGCGCTGGGCCGGAAGCTTGGTGCAGATCGTTTCAATATCGGGGATGAAGCCCATATCGAGCATACGGTCCGCTTCATCGATCACGAGCAAATCGCAACCCGTCAGCAGGATCTTGCCGCGTTCGAACAAGTCCATCAGGCGACCGGGCGTTGCAATCAGCACATCGACGCCATCTTGCAGCGCCTTGATCTGATCGCCCATCTGCACGCC
>CAZSTP010000609.1:0-1212 GCA_964609325.1 uncultured Novosphingobium sp.
GATTGGCTAACATCCGTTCGAGTAAAGGGCGTTCGGCGCTGACAAAAATGGATTGGCAGGTGCTTTCTAGTGAAACATTGCGTTCCATCGCAGTCTGCTCAAACAAATGGCACAAGTCAGCGATCAGGTGATCCAGCCGGAAAACGGTTTTCTGCAACTCGCGTTGGCGCAAATCTGTAATGAACAAGACGGCTTCGATCATGTCGAGCAAGTCGTTTATAACGCGACATGCTTCGTCGACTACTTTTTCGGGTTGGCTCGTTGTCCATTCCGAGATCCGCGCTGCGGCGTGTGCGATCGGGCTCCGCAATCCATGGGCGATACGTTCTGCGATGACATCCTGGCCGGTCAACCGCTCCTCGACCTCGCAGAGTAGCGCATCAATACCGCGAGCGACCTGACCGAGATCGTCGTTGGTGTAGTCGGCAATTCGCATGTGGCGATCACCTGCGGTGAATGCCGACATGACCTGTAGACTTTGACCAATGCGCACTTCAAGTGCGCGCATGCGCCGGCGCTGCATGATCAGAAGCAGGCCGATGATCACGCCGTAAAACGCCGCAACACCGATAGCGATGGGGTAAATAGCCAACGCCGATAAACGCCTTTCCCGTGCGATGAAGAGCGGGAATGTTGACTCGATTGAGGTGACTGCGCCGATGAGATTGTGCTGGCCCGGTTGCAGGGCGTTGAATGCTGATGGGCCGCGACTCTTATAGGTGATGCCCGTGGGCCAGGTGGCAATGTTGCCACCGATGCGCTCGCCAGTCTCGGGATCAACCACGATGTAGCGGATTGCGCTCGCGCCGGTTTCGCCGCTTGCCCGCATCTTCAGGATGGTGAGCGTGACGACGAGATTTGCGACGGCATCGGTTGCGCGCACTGCGGCAATGTCGGCAGCAACTTCGGCGTGCAGGGCCTGATCGCTCTGTCTTTGCACCACATTGAACACGAGAACGATGGTGAGCAGCATCAATACCATGCCCATCAAAGCAGGAGTGATGCCGGGAGTACGGGGGGTGGCGGACGGGCGCTTAGCAGGCATGCAATCGATAACCGATACCGGCCACAGTCTGCACCACGGCCGACGAGGTCACCGCAGCGAAGTCCTTGCGCAAGCGGCTGATCGCGGTCTGGATCGGGGCTTGCTGTGGTGGCAGGGACGTCCACTTGTTCCAGACGAGGTTCCACAACTCGGCCTGACTGACAACT
>CAZSTP010000610.1:0-1208 GCA_964609325.1 uncultured Novosphingobium sp.
CGATCATCCGTCCGAGACAGTTGGTGTGCAGGGTTTGCCTGCGCTTAATGTCCAGCCAAGGCGGGGAAAAGAGTTTTCACGGCCCAGATCGCTCCTGAATTGGAACGCTTACGTGCCGCCAGCGTCTGCTTTTTCAAGCAGCGCACCTCCTTCCCTTGTCAACGGACCCGCCGGTGCCTGTATGGGCACCGTCAAACGTAGCCGGCCGTCCGGGGATCATCCCCTTTCGGCCATAGTGAAGGAGTTAGGCATGGATCGTTCGCAGAAAGCCGAATCGGTCGCATTCCTTAACGGCGTCTTTTCCGAGGCCGGCGCGGTGGTCATCACCCGCAACCTCGGCATGACAGTGGCCCAGTCCACCGTCCTGCGTAACAAGATCCGTGAAGCGGGTGCTACCTACAAGGTTGCGAAGAACAGTCTTGCCAAGCTTGCCGTCGCGGGCACCGATTACGAAGGTCTGGGTGATTTCTTCACCGGTCCTACCGCAATCGCAGCGTCCGCCGATCCGGTTGCTGCCGCCAAGGCAGTGGTCGAGTTCGCCAAGACCACCGACAAGATTGAAATTGTCGGCGGTGCAATGGGTTCGCAGGTTCTCAACGAAGCAGGGATCAAGGCACTTGCCACGATGCCAAGCCTCGACGAACTGCGCGGCACGCTCATCGGCCTCATTCAGGCTCCGGCCACGAAGATCGCCCAGCTCACGACTGCTCCGGCAGCCAAGCTGGCCCGCGTCTTCGGCGCCTACGCCAAAGAAGCCGCATAAGACTGTTCGATTTCTCGCCGGTGGCCCAGCCATCGGACCAAACCAAATCAGGAGTGTATTATCATGGCTGACATCGCCAATCTCGTCGCCGAACTGTCGAAGCTGACCGTTCTTGAAGCCGCTGACCTTGCCAAGGCTCTCGAAGAAGCATGGGGCGTTAGCGCCGCTGCTGCTGTTGCTGTTGCTGCTGCACCTGCTGCTGCTGCTGCTGAAGCCGCTGAAGAGAAGACCGAATTTGACGTGATCCTCACCGGTGACGGTGGCAAGAAGATCCAGGTCATCAAGGAAGTCCGCGCCATCACCAATCTCGGCCTGACCGAAGCCAAGGCCCTCGTTGAAGCCGCTCCCAAGGCGATCAAGGAAGGCGTTTCGAAGGCTGAAGCCGAAGACATCAAGAAGAAGATCGAAGAAGCCGGCGGCACCGTCGACATCAAGTAATCTTCTT
>CAZSTP010000611.1:0-1204 GCA_964609325.1 uncultured Novosphingobium sp.
CACAAGTGTTATCGCGGATAGCTATGCCCACCGGCAAGCCGCGAAATGTCGTGATGTGTAACGGGGCGGGGGTCACGGATTGCTCGCCTTTGACGGAAGTAGGTCGTTCACAATCCGAGGACGTCTTTGCTTCAACCTACGCCGTAGCGCGATGAACAGGCTGGCCACGAGAATGGCAGGAATTGTCCAGAGATAAATAAACAGCATCCACTGCAGCCATCCGCCATGCTCAACCAAAGCAGGGCTGTGCCAAACGGATACGAACAAACAACCTTTGCCACGGCAATGGAAGCCATAAGCATCAGGCCAGTTGAGAGTCTGCTGTAGCCAAACTCCGACACCAATCCAGCCCAACAGCAAGCCCATGATTGCCCAGAACCGGAGCGGGCCTAGCGTTCGGTAGTATTCCTTCAGCTCTGGAATGCCTGACCAACTCGCCATTACCCGCTCCGTTCCTCAACTATCACTGACAGGCGAGGCATTCCTCGTAGTCGGTTTCGGCGGCGGCGAGTTCCATCACCGGCGCGGTGGCGGTATTGTCGGCCTCGACCCCACCGGCAAAGCCTGCGCGCTGCACCGACTTCGAGCGGAGGTAATAAAGGCTCTTGATGCCGCGTTCCCATGCCTGGAAGTGGAGCATCATCAGATCCCACTTGTCGACGTCTGCCGGGATATAGAGGTTCAGCGACTGCGCCTGATCGATATAGGGCGTGCGGTCTGCCGCGAATTCGAGCAGCCAGCGCTGGTCGATTTCGAAGCTGGTCTTGTACACCGCCTTTTCCTCTGGGCTGAGGAAATCGAGGTGCTGGATCGAGCCGCCGTTTTCGAGGATAGAGTTCCACACATTGGTGGAATCCTTGCTCTTTTCGGCCAGCAGCTTTTGCAGGTACGGGTTCTTGACCACGAACGAGCCCGACAGCGTCTTGTGCGTGTAAATATTGGCCGGGATCGGTTCGATACACGCCGATGTGCCGCCGCAGATGATGCTGATCGATGCGGTGGGCGCAATCGCCATCTTGCACGAAAAGCGCTGCATCACGCCCATGTCTGCCGCATCGGGGCAAGGCCCGCGCTCTTGCGCCAGCATCAGCGAGGCTTCATCCGCCTTGGCCGCGATGTGCTTGAACATCTTGAGGTTCCACGCCTTGGCCATCGCCGATTCAAAGCCGATGCCCTTCATCTGCAGGAACGAATGGAAGCCCAT
>CAZSTP010000612.1:0-1193 GCA_964609325.1 uncultured Novosphingobium sp.
CGCATCATCGGGCACAGTACGCTGGGTCAAGGGTGAGCACCGCCGGGGCCGCTAATCCTTTCACGTCAGCAACGCGCATGCAAGCCCGGTGGACTTATGGTTCGCCGGGCTTTTGCTGTTTCACCCTGCCGCAAGCGCGATGCGCGGCGCTGCGCGTTCGGTTTGCAGGGCAGAGTTGCGCCGCAAAGCTTCGGGATTGGCCACGTGCCCGGGACGCGAATCTTTCTGCCGCGTGCGGAATGACGAGACGAGTTGGGTCAACCGTTCAGCCTCGGCTGACAGGCTGTGGGTAGCGGCTGACGATTGTTCGACCATCGCGGCATTGGCCTGCGTCATCCGGTCCATATCCGCGACGGCCATGTTGACACTACCAAGGGTTTCCGCCTGACTGCCAGCGGCCTGCGCAATGCGGGTTATCAGCGCATCGACTTTGGCAACCTGATCGACAATCCCGCCAAGCCTCTCACCGGTTTCACCGACCAGACTGACGCCATGGCCCACTTGCGCCGTGCTCGTCTCGATCAGTACCTTGATGTTCTGCGCTGCCTCTGCCGAGCGTTGCGCCAGCGCGCGCACTTCAGTGGCAACCACGGCAAAGCCCTTGCCTGCCTCGCCAGCGCGCGCCGCTTCGACACCGGCGTTCAACGCAAGCAGATTGGTCTGGAACGCGATGCCATCGATCACCGTGATGATCTGGCTGATTTCCTGTGCCGAAGCCTCAATCGCGGCCATCGCCTCGACCGAGCGCCGCACCACTTCGCCGCCTTCGCTGGCCTGGCGATGCGTGGCATTGATTGTTTCCTGCACACTGCGCGCGCCAACCGCTGTTTCGCGCACACTGGCGGTAACTTCGCTCATCGATGAAACGGTCTGGGCAAGGCTGGATGCCTGCTGCTCGTTGCGGAAGGCCAGATCATCGCTGGCTGCGCGGATTTCGGCAATCGCGGCAGTCAGGCTGGCTGATCCCACGCGCACAGTGCGCAAGGCCGAGGCCAGTGCATCCACGGCAGTGTTGTAATTCACCCGCAGCTCTTCATAGCCATCGGGGAATTTTTGTTCGATGCGGTATTCAAGATCCTGCCGCGCCATGCAATCAAGCCCTGCTGACAAGGCCGCAACGACCGCTTGCTGATCGCGTTCGGCCGCTTGGCGCGCGATTCCGTTGCTGCGAAAAACTGCCATGGCGCGCGCCA
>CAZSTP010000613.1:0-1188 GCA_964609325.1 uncultured Novosphingobium sp.
CTAATCCAGCCTTGTGCAAATGCAGATAGTGCCAGAACTGCCCGATGTAACCGAGTCTTGAAGGGTTAGCTTGCTGGGTCCAGACTCCAAGAAAATCAACTTCATCGCCTATTCTGGCGGGCAGGAATAACTCAAACCCGTCATCAGGCCACGCTAGCCGCTCGATGCTCTGGCCACGGCGCGGAAAAATTCCGATCCCCTTGTTTTTGCCATAGCCTTTCCAAGTGTGTTTCCCTGCCCAATTCTGGTAATCAGCAGATGATTGCGCGGGGTCTTCACACTCTTGTACTACTAAAATATCAGCATCGAGAGCATCGAGAAGATGGTATTTTCTTCTCAAAGCTCCATTGCAATTCCAAGTAACGATTCTCATACTTCGTCTGCAAAGAAGTCTTCATCCAAGCGTTTTACTTCAATCAGGCGGCTGGCACGCACTCCGACGCCAAACTCCACCATCAATTCTGTGAGTCGAGCGCCGTCGATGAGAATAATGCGCTGTTGCAAGCCTCGCGCATAGTCCAAAGCCTGCTTACTGAAATTTGAAGTGGTGACGAAAACACCCTTGTTCGCGCCAAGGCCTACAAGGCTACCGACAAACCCCTGCACTTCAGGTCGTCCAACAGATGAACCGGCTGCATAACGCTTGGCCTGAACATAGATGCGGTCAAGACCAAGGCGATCTTCATCAATGATACCATCGATGCCGCCATCGCCTGATTTCCCGAGTTGCCGGGCTGCATCCTCGTGCGAACCGCCATAGCCCATTGCAACGAGCAATTCGACAATGAGACGTTCAAAGAAGGATGGCGACTGCTCTAAAACTCTTTGCAGCAATTCAGCTTTCAACGCTGAAGTGAGCACCGCATAGGCCGCATCGATCTGCTCTTCAGGTGTCGCATCAGAAGTTGTAGCAGCCAACTTTGCTGACACTTGGTCAGGCTCGGTACTTGCGCCTGCCTGCCCATGAAATTCGGCGAAGGCAGGAATTTCCTTTAAAGTTTCAACGTCAATCTTGTCCGGCTTTTTAGCGAGTAACGCCAAACCGGCGGCAGAAGCAACAAAAACACCCCGTTTAGGGCTGTCGATCAGCCCTGCCTTTGACATATAAAACTTTGCCCAATGCACGCGATTGTGCAGCAAGCGTTGCTTCCCGCTTGGCAGCATCTCTTCGCGTTCATTTTCTGTAAG
>CAZSTP010000614.1:0-1184 GCA_964609325.1 uncultured Novosphingobium sp.
AGCTTGCCGTTGCCGCGAAGACCGGCAATGCTGGCCATCAGGATGGCAGCGCCGCCACCGGCAGCGGCAATATGGGGCAGCGCAAGATTGCAAAGCACGACCTTGCTGCGCAAGTTGATTGCCATCACCCGGTCGAAGTCGTCCATGTCTATGGCAGAGAACGGGCCGGGTTTTCCCGGAATCCCGGCGTTGCAGACCAGCACATCCAGCCGTCCGGTTTGCGCGATCGCGAAATCGACAAGCGCTGCGAGTTGCGCGCCATCGCACACATCGCAGGCAATGCCCGGCATGGCGAGCTCCGCCGAAGCGCGGGCCGTATCGGCCTCGCTTTCGCTGGAGATGATGACCTTGGCTCCCGCCGCGATCATCGCTTCTGCCACGGCACGGCCAATGCCCCGGGTGGAGCCGGTAACGATGGCGGTCTTGCCGGTCAGGGAGAACAGCGCGTTCATTTATGGTCCGGCTTGTCTTCCGGCAGCGGCGCACCGTTGTGCAAATAGGCCGGTGCCTCGATCAGGATAAAGGCAATCCGGCAAACGCGGTCGGTCGTGTTGCGCCACAGATGATTGGTGCCGCGCTGGATGATGATCCCGCCCTGACGGATGGTTTTCTTCGCCCCGTCTTCCAGTTCGAGCTCGACCTCGCCTTCCAGAACGATGCCATAATCGATCGAATTGGTGCGGTGCATCGGGCTTTCCTTGCCCGGCAGCATATCGACGATGCGGATCACCGAGCCGCCATCCAGCGTCAGCCCGGCATCGCGGTGGCGGCCATCGGTTTCGTCGTTGTTGTCAGCCGGGACAGTAGGCGTCGTCCACAGCAGCAAGAATGCGGCATCGCCCGACGGGATCAGTTTGGTCGGCGAAACATCCTCTGATTTGAAGACCGCGCGGCCATGTTCGTTGTGCCCGGTAACGACCCGCTGCACGGGTGGCAGTCCTGAATCAGACAGTTCCATAAATGCTCCAATCCCCGTTCCGGTCATTTATCATGTAGCACCATTTACAGAACGGCTGGCCGCTTACAAATCGGTCATGTTAATTGCTGCCAATCGACACAATCGTTGCGACGCTGTGGCGATATCCTGATAATTGCGGCTCTGCGGATGGGAGATGAAATGCGCATTGTCATTACGGGCGCGGGTGGTTTTGTCGGGCGTGAGCTTTGCCGGCAATTGCTGCTGC
>CAZSTP010000615.1:0-1179 GCA_964609325.1 uncultured Novosphingobium sp.
TGGCGGGCGTTGAGGCCAGCAGAGCTATACTTCTCCCAAAACTTTGCCTTGCTCAGAACGGCTGACAACGTTTCTTCCGCGCCATCAAAGGCGCGGTCTAAACAATCCAGAAACCAGGTTAACCAGCCTGTAACATCCAGGTCGCCCTTTTGGCTTGTTTCAAGCTGATCGTAATATGCCTTACGCTCAGTCCGGATTTGCGCAGACATGCTGTAAAACCGCTGTGCACTGCGATCAGAGCGCGTCAGGGCCATGTCGGAAATCGCCCTGCCGATACGCCCATTCCCATCATCAAACGGGTGGATGGTCACAAACCAGATATGAGCAATTGCCGCCTTGATGACGGGGTCTAGCGATGATGCATCGTCGAACCATGCCAGAAATGCCTGCATTTCAGTATCAAGCTGCGCGGCAACAGGCGCTTCATAGTGGACCCGCTCGCGCCCTATCGGACCTGACACGACCTGCATGGGGCCAGTTTCGTCGTTCCGCCAACCGGCAACCGTAATTTTGGTCATGCCGCTTCTACCTGTCGGAAACAGGGCGGCGTGCCAGTCGAAAAGTCGGGCTACGGTTAAAGGGCGATCAAAATTTTGCGTGGCATCCAGCATCATCTCGACCACGCCTTCCACGTTACGATCGGATGGAACCAGTCCGGCGACATCAAGGCCCATGCGCCGCGCAATCGAGGATCTCACCTGTTCAGCGTCGAGTATTTCACCCTCGATTTCGCTGGATTTGAGCACGTCCTGGGTGAGGGTGCGCAGAATAGCCTCGTCGCGCAATCCAAAACCAAGTGCTTCCATTCGGCCTGTGAGCCGCCCTTGACGATGGCGGACCTCAGCAAGCCTTGAGGCGATTTGCAGTTCGTCCCAACGGAAACGGGGCCAGTCGTCTCTTTGATGAATGTATCGCACCATAATCACCGCACCTCTTGCGGCGTTTATGGCCTCAAATCACCGCAGGTGCAACAATCGCCGCAAACTAGGCGGCGATTAGGCGCCCAAATCACCGCATCGCAACCTCACAGGAGACACTCCATGTTCGACATCACGACGCTCGCCGCCAACGATACCTCGACCCTCGAACTGGTGGGCGGCGACGACGCCCCGCTGTTCGATGACAAGGGCAAGCGCCTCTCGATCACAGTCTACGGCCCAGGCTCCAAGGTCTATCAGC
>CAZSTP010000616.1:0-1171 GCA_964609325.1 uncultured Novosphingobium sp.
GGTGGAGACACCCTTCCCGGTGGCCAGCGCCAGCGCATCGGGCTTGCCCGCGCGCTCTATGGTGATCCGTTCCTGATTGTGCTGGATGAACCCAATTCCAACCTTGATACTGAAGGCGATGAAGCACTTGAGCATGCGGTCATGGCCATCCGCAAACGCGGCGGGATCGCCGTCATCGTCTCGCATCGCCCCAGCATCATGCAACACACCACTCACGCAATGATCATGCGCGATGGACAGATCGCAGCGTTCGGCCCAACCCTTGAAGTGCTTGCCAAACTGACCCCTGCCAAAACGGTCCCGGCCAACACGGTAAATGTCACTCCGGTGAAGGGCGTCTGACATGCAACAAAGCCCGACCGCTCTCGACCCCTTGTCAGATCCTGCCTATGACCCTGAGGCCGATGTCGAACGCAAGCTGCGCTCGGTCTCGATTGCCTTTGCTGTCCTGCTAGCCATCTTCGTGCTGGCCGGAATGCTTGTGCCCATCGGTGGCGCTGTCATCTCCAGCGGACAAGTCGGCGTTGAATCGCATGTCAAACGCATCGCCCACCCCAATGGCGGCGTGATTGCCGAAATCCTTGTGCGCAATGGCCAGCATGTGCGCAAAGGCCAGATCCTCATGCGCTTCGATGATCGGGTAACCGGCGCTGATGCCCAGTTCTCCAGCCTCAGCGTCGATCAGATGCTGGCGCAGCGCGCAAGGCTTGAAGCCGAAAGGCTTGGCGCATCAACCATCACATTCCCCGCCCAGCTTTCGCGCAGCAATCCCGTTGCGGCCAAGGCGATGGCTGATGAGGAAAAGCTTTTCCGCATCCGCCAATCCGAACAAGCTGGCCTTGCCGCACAGCTTAACGCCCGCATCGCGCAATACAGCCAGCAGATCGTCGCGCAGCGCTCGCAAATCCGCTCACTTGAAAAACAGTCTGTGTTGATTGAGCCCGAACGCAAAGGCGTGCGCGAATTGTGGGATCAGGATCTTGTCACGATCAGCCGCCTCAACCAGCTCGAACGCACCGCTGCCGATATCGAAGGCAATATTGGCGCGATGCAGGCCGAAATTGCCCAGGCTCAGGCCCGTATAACCGAGGCGCGCCAGCAAATCATCCAGTTGGGCGAAACCCGCCGTTCCGAAGCCGGAACACAGCTCGCCCAGCTCAACGCCACGCTA
>CAZSTP010000617.1:0-1166 GCA_964609325.1 uncultured Novosphingobium sp.
TTCCCGATGGGCCCGGTCATCGCATCGATTCACGAAAAGCGCGACGAATTCCGCCAGAAGATCAAAGAGGAAGGCGAGCTCAACTCTCTGCCAAGGCTGAAATCGGCCTCCTTGCGCGAACGGGCAAGCTAACCGGCTGCCTGGCGGGGAGATAGCGGGGTGGCGCTTGACCTACCCCGCTATCACCGCGCGTGTTGCTGCAATGGCGTCAGCGGCCTTCGCACCGTCCGGCCCGCCGCCTTGCGCCATATCAGGACGGCCACCACCGCCCTTGCCGCCCAAAGCTTCGACGCCAGCACGCACCAGATCAACGGCGCTGACCTTGCCGACCAGATCCTCGGTCACCGCAGCCGCGATGGAAGCCTTGCCCTCGTTCACCGCGACGATCACCGCCACGCCCGAACCGAGGCGCTGCTTGGCCTGATCCAGCAATCCGCGTAGCTCCTTGGGGTCCAGTCCTTCGAGCACTTGGCCCGAGAACTTTACCCCGCCCACTTCTTCATCGGCATTCTCGGCCTTGGCGGCACCGCCGCCTAGCGCCAGTGCCTTCCTGGCTTCGGCCAGTTCACGCTCAAGCTTCTTGCGCTCGTCCATCAGCGCGGCCACGCGCGCTTCGACATCTTCGGGCGTCGTGCGCAAGATCGCTGCCGTGTTCTTCAGCGCATCTTCGCGCGCGATAAACCACTGCCTTGCACCCTCACCCGTCAGCGCCTCGATCCGGCGCACGCCCGATGAAACGGCGCTTTCCGAAACGATGCGGAACACCCCGATGTCGCCCAGCGCGCGCACGTGGGTGCCGCCGCACAGTTCGACAGAGTAGTGCTTGTCGGCAACACGGCCCATGCTGAGCACGCGCACTTCATCGCCATACTTTTCGCCGAACAGCGCCATCGCGCCCGCTTCAATCGCATCGTCAGGCGTCATCAAACGCGTGCTGACGGCCTCGTTCGCGCGGATTTCGGCGTTCACTTCAGCCTCGATTGCCGCGATATCATCAGTCGTCAGCGCGGTGGGCTGCGAAAAGTCGAAACGCAGGCGGTCTGCCGCGACCAGCGAACCTTTCTGCGTCACATGTCCGCCGAGCCGGTTGCGCAGCGCCGCGTGCAGCAGGTGGGTGGCCGAATGATTGGCGCGGATCGCATCGCGGCGCTCCACGTCGATATCCA
>CAZSTP010000618.1:0-1163 GCA_964609325.1 uncultured Novosphingobium sp.
GAGCATCTGGACAAGGAACTACGCTTGCGACCGCAAGGCATCAAGGTACTGAGCCTGTTCTTCATTGATAGCGTTGAACATTACCGCAGCTATACGACCGACGGCGCCCAGGTTAAGGGTAAATATGCCGTCATGTTCGAAGAGGAATACCGCAAGGCCGCTGCCAAGCCGAAGTATCGCACGCTCTTTAACGATGTCGACTTAGAGTCCGATGCAACGGAAGTCCACGACGGCTATTTTTCGATAGATAAAAAGGGATCATGGACGGACACGGCGGAGAACAATCAGGGTAACCGCGAGAATGCTGAGCGCGCCTATAACCTGATCATGAAAGACAAAGAGAAGCTGCTGGGCTTCGAGACGAAACTCAAATTTATCTTCTCCCATTCCGCCCTGCGCGAGGGGTGGGACAGTCCGAATGTCTTCCAGATATGCGCCATTCGTGAGATCGGCACGGATCGCGAACGCCGTCAAACCATCGGCCGAGGCTTGCGACTATGCGTCAATCAGAAAGGCGAACGCCTGCGAGGTTTCGACATTAATACCCTGACGGTCATCGCCACCGAGAGCTACGAGCAGTTCGCTGAGAACCTGCAGAAGGAGATCGAGGAGGACACCGGCATCCGGTTCGGTATCGTTGAGAAGCACCAGTTTGCTGCCATCCCGATCACTGACCAAGCCGGGCGAACAACATCACTGGGCGTAACACAATCGGAAGCGATATGGAATCACCTCAAGGAATCAGGTTACGTAGACGCAAAGGGCAAGGTCCAAGATCATTTAAAGAAAACCCTCAAAGATGGCACTCTGGAGCTTCCAGAGCCATTCAAGGCCCAACTTCAGCAGGTGAAGGACGTTCTTCGGAAGCTCGTCGGGAGATTGGACATCAAGAATGCCGATGACAGGAAACCAATCAAGACCCGACAGGCGGTGTTACACAGTGAGGAGTTTCAGGCACTCTGGAACCGGATCAAGCACAAGACGACTTATCGCGTACAGTTTGATAACGAGAAGCTCGTGAGCGACTGTGCCAAGGCCATCGGGGAATGTCCGCCGATTACCAAGACGCGCGTTCAGATTCGCAAAGCCGATCTCGCCATTGGGCGTGGCGGCGTATCTTCAGAAGAAACTGCCGCTGCCGCGCCGATCACAATTGACGAAAT
>CAZSTP010000619.1:0-1160 GCA_964609325.1 uncultured Novosphingobium sp.
TCGACCTTACCCCCCTGCCCGGCGTTTCGTTTAGCGCCACCGCATTCGACAACCGCATCAAAAACGCGATTGCCAATGTGACGTTGGGGATCAGCGGCAATACCGTGACGCGGCAGCGGCAGAATGTTGATGCGGTTCAGGCGCGGGGGATTGAATTGGGGACCAAGCTGCGGCTGGGCAAAGTCTCGTTCGACGGTTCGCTGGCCTATACCGATGCGCAAATGAACGCGAGCGGTGCATCGGCATCGCTCAATGGCAAGCGTCCCGCCCAGACGCCGCGCTGGGCCGGGACAGCCACTTTATCGTATCGTCCGGCACAGCGCACATCGCTCGGCCTGACCTTGCGCCATATCGGTAGCCAGTTCGAAGACGACCTCGAAACCGATCTGCTCCCCCCTGCCACCACCATCGATGCTTTTGCGCAAGTGCCGTTGTACGGTTCGCTCAGCCTTGTTTTGCGCGGCGAAAATCTGGGCGGCGAGACGATAGTGACGCGTTTGCAGGACGGTTCTATGGATATCGGCACGCCGCGCACGTTCTGGGCCGGTATCCGTGTGGAGATCCGTTGATATGGTGACCTTGGCCGCAGATACGAAATCGATGCGTTACAATGGTGTAGCGCGTGCTTTTCATGCCGTAATCGCGCTGATGGTCGTCTTCAACCTGATCACCGGCATTGGCGGTGAGTCGATTGAGGATATCTGGAACGCCTATCCGGTCCACAAGGCTACGGGGATGCTGATCCTGCTCCTGTCAGTAGGGCGCATCGCTTGGCGCTTCACCTGGACGGCCCCTGAATGGCCCGCCACGATGGGCAATATCCAGCGCCTGATCGCCAAGGCGACGCATCTGGCGTTTTATGCCTTGATGCTGATCGTGCCGGTGACGGGGTGGATCATGTCTGCGAACAGCAAATATCCCATTTCGATCTATGGCCTGTTCGAATGGCCCAAACTGCCTGTGGCCAAGGGTTCTGCCCTTGCCAATGCGGCCCATGAAGGACACGAAATTCTCGGATTTTTGATGGCGGGCCTTGTGGTGCTGCATATTGCGGCCGCACTGCATCACCATTTCATTATCAAAGACAACATATTGCGCCGCATGGGGTAAAGCGCAGACGTATTCGCCCCGACTTTCGGGGCAAGTGCGGCTAGTGCCCC
>CAZSTP010000620.1:0-1160 GCA_964609325.1 uncultured Novosphingobium sp.
AGCGGGGGCTTTGACTGTGTTGGCCTTAGGCTGCTTTGGCCTTGGCGAAGCGGCGGCGGGCGACGAGGCCTGCTGCGGCTGCGCCGAACAGGATGATCATCGATGGTTCGGGTACTTCGGTGCCACTGCTGGTGCCGGTGCTGGTCGTGGTGGTCGTGTTCCCGCTGGTGGTGTTGCCACTCGTCGTATTGCCGCTGGAAGTGGAGGTTGACGAGGAAGTCGAGGACGACGTGGATGACGAAGTGGACGACGACGTCGAGCTGCTGGTGCTGCTTGATGTCGAAGAGCTTGAGGTCACGTTGCCCGAAGACGTCGATGTGGACGAGCTGGTGCTGACATTGCCCGATGACGAGGACGTTGACGACGACGTGCTCACGTTGCCCGACGAGGTCGAGGACGACGAGCTTGACGTGACATTGCCCGAGGACGTGCTGACGTTCCCGCTGGAGCTGGAGACATTGCCGCTCGATGAGGAGACGTTGCCGCTGGAGCTTGAGACGTTGCCGCTTGACGAAGAGACGTTGCCCGAGCTGGATGTGACATTGCCCGACGAGGTCGACGACGAGGTGGAGACGCCGCCGGTGGACGTGGAGATCCCGCCCGTCGATGTGGAAACGCCGCCGGTTGTGCTGGAGCTGCCGCCGGTGCTGGTCGATCCGCCGGACGTGGAGGTCGATCCACCCGACGTGGAGGTTGACCCGCCCGAGGTTGATCCGCCCGAGCTGGATGTGGAACCGCCCGAAGTTGACCCGCCCGATGTGGATGTGGAGCCGGTGCTGGTCGACGAGATGACGACGCTGCCGCCGCCCCCACCGCTGCCGCCACCACCGCCGCCGAAGAAGCCGCCGAAGAAGCCTCCGCCAAAGCCGCCAATGCCGCCGCCACCGATCACCACAGGCACGCCGCCTGCGCCGCCACCCATCTGTTGGGGCGGCATGGGTGGCATATAGGGCACGGGCACCATAGCCATCTGCTGCGCCGGTTGGCAGGTCTTGGTCGTCGTTGTGGTGACAATGCGGCGGGCGCGATGCACTTCACGGGGGGCCGCACGGCGCGCAACCTTGCGCTTCGCAACGTAGGCGTGCTTGACCTTCACCGGCTTTACGCGGTGAATTTCCCCCTGTGACGGGGCTTCCGATACGTGGACTGCGCCGCCGCCG
>CAZSTP010000621.1:0-1159 GCA_964609325.1 uncultured Novosphingobium sp.
TGATCGGCAAGGAAGCGCGCGTCCAGATGATGGAGCGCACCGGCCGCCTGCCCGACGTGCTGGTTGCGGCCATCGGTGGCGGATCGAACGCGATCGGCCTGTTCCACCCGTTCCTCGATGATGCGTCGGTCAAGATGCTTGGCGTCGAAGCTGCCGGGCACGGGCTCGACAAGGAACACGCCGCATCGCTAGCAGGTGGACGCCCCGGCATCCTCCACGGCAACAAGACCTATCTGTTGCAGGATGACGACGGCCAGATCATCGAGGGCCACTCAATCAGCGCTGGCCTCGATTACCCCGGCATCGGCCCAGAACATTCCTGGCTCAAAGAAATCGGCCGCGTCGATTATACCTCGGTGACCGACAAGGAAGCGCTCAGCGCATTCCAGCTGCTCTGCCGCACCGAAGGCATCATCCCCGCGCTGGAACCCGCCCACGCGATTGCTGCGGTCCAGAAGCTCGCGCCGACGATGGGCAAGGACCAGATCATCCTCGCCAACCTTTGCGGGCGTGGTGACAAGGACATCTTCTCCGTAGCGGAGCATCTGGGGGTTTCGCTGTGAGCCAACCAATGCAAGTTCGTATGATCGCCGCGATAGTCACTGCTGCGCTAGTAGTGATATTGTTATGGGCGGTGACACAGCTAGACGGCCTGATATCGAATCGACCGAGCTATGCCGTTGTCACAGCATTGTTTGTCTCTACAGCAGTTTGGACGTTCATTATCAATCAGTTGGAAGTTTCCAAACCCAAAGAATATGCGCTCGCAGCAATTCAATATCGTCCATTGCTCGTATCGATCGGCCTCTTCATCGTCTTGGCTATGCTATGGGTTATCGCGCGGGCGTTAGTCGAATGGGCAGTGGAACCGAACATCTACGACAACGGCCCTTGTGGACGTTTCAACTATGAGTCGTGCGGAGAGGAAGACCTGAACGCTGACAGGCGGCTCTTGGCGACAAGCCTAGTTGACAGAATATCGGCAGCTATCCTTCTGATTGTACCAATCATTTTGGCAGTTCCAAAAATTCGTAGAGTGTTTCAATGACCCGCCTTTCAAACGCCTTCGCCAAGGGCCGCCCTGCCCTCGTCACCTTCGTCACCGGCGGCGATCCGACGCCTGATGCCACCGCTGCCGTGCTTGATGCACTGGTGGAAG
>CAZSTP010000622.1:0-1155 GCA_964609325.1 uncultured Novosphingobium sp.
TCAATGATGCAACCGGGCATGATACTGTCCGCCAAGCTGAAGTCGGCCTCAAGTTCCGCCGTGACGGCGTGGTTCTCAATCTCACCGGCTTCCATGCCAAGACCGATGAATCCAACACACAGTTCAGCACGGATCCTGTCACAGGCATTTCCACCACCAGGACCGTGTTCCGGTCATACCAGGCCTACGGATTGGAGTTGGAAGGTGGCTTCCGCCATGGGCCGCTGAGCCTCTCGGCGAATGCGACTTATACCGAAGCTGAAATCAGGAAGGCTGAAAATCCCGCCTTGCAGGGCAACACTCCTCGTAACCAGCCCAAACTTCTGTTCAGCCTTCGCCCGCAGTACGATAGCGACAAGCTTTCGTTCGGAGCGATCATCATCGGCACAACGGGAAGCTTTGCGCAAGACGTGAACCAGTTGCGATTGCCGGGATTCACCACGGTGGGCGGCTATGTGCAGTACCGCCCGATGAAGAACGTGGAATTGAGTGTGAACGGCAGCAACCTCTTGAATGCACGGGCCATTACCGAAACGCTCGACAGCGCCATTCCGCCATCAGGCGTAGCAATGATCCGTACGATGTACGCGCGCACTATCACGACATCGCTTCGGTTCTTTTATTGAACGGCCTGATGAATGAGAGTGCCTACCGTTCGCCAACCTGTGGTGACATGATACGAGAAAGCCCCGGTTCTTTCGAACCGGGGCTTTTTTATTGGCAATTGTAGACTTTGCAAACATCGCTTTGCCATCGCGCGCCGCGCGAAGCGCGGAAAAGAAATCCAGAGTTGTTACATACCGCTCTGGATTGCTTCTTCAGCTTGGCTTCCCCGAAATGCAGGAGGACAAGGCCAAGTTCACCGCGCGTTTGCAAACGCCCCAATCGCCATTTTATTCTAGCTGCAAGCCCTTAGTCGTCAGACTTGAGGAATGCTGGCAGGTGATCGGGAGCCGGACCCTCGTCACGGTCACGACGTGGACGGTCACCGCCTTCACGACGTGGGCCGCGATCACCGCCGCCGCGTGGGCCACGGTCGTTGCCGCGTGGGCCACGACGGTCACCGCCACCGCGATCAGGACGATCACCGCGTGGTTCGCGTGGTTCACGCGCCGGACGGGTATCTTCCAGTTCAGCGCCGGTTTCCTGATCGAC
>CAZSTP010000623.1:0-1154 GCA_964609325.1 uncultured Novosphingobium sp.
GTCATAGTCAACGCCTGCGCGCCATGTCACCTCGCTAAAGGTCCGCGAAGCCCGGTTATCCTGGAGGATTTGGCGACGGATCAAGGTGCCGATGCTGTAGGAGTTGCCAATCGACGAATAGGTATCAAGCACGGTATTACCGATACGTGATTTCAGATCGTGCGAATAGCGGACACCGCCGGTCAGGCGAAGGTCGGTGGCAATTTCATATGTTGCCTGTCCGAAAACCGATTTGTTCTCTGCAATAGTGGGGTCCTGCGGGAAGCCAAAGCGGGTATTTGGGCCGCGCAAGTTATTGAAGAAGAACGCGATGCCCGATTGCTCTTTGAAATAATAGCCACCGATCTGCGCTTGGAGCGGACCATCGCCACCATAGGCCAGACGCAGTTCCTGCGAGTTCTGCCAGTAGGAACCACGGAAATCGTTGGAGAAAAGACCTGCCGCAGAGTTGCTGAATTCACGGCGCTCGGATTCACGGTAAGCGCCAAGGTAAGTCAGTGTGAAATCGCCAAACGTGTAGTTGATTTCACCCGTAATGCCGAATTCGGTGTTATCGCGAAAAGCTTGCTGCGCTTGTGCACGAGCCAGAATGCGGCCGGCGCCAGGAGCGGGATTGGCATACGTGGGACGCTCGAAAGTCGGGCGCACGCCGCTGGGGATCGTGCTGAAGAAGTTGCTCGGCAGCAAGCCGTTGGTCGGGTTGCCCTTCACCCAGCTATAGTCCCCGATCAGAAGCACGCTCAGATCGCTGGTTGGCTTGAACAAGGCAGAGAGCCGAACTGACTTGTTGTTCTTGAACTTGTTGAGCGTAACGTTGTCTGCAGGATTGCCGTCAATCAGGAAGTTGTTGCGCTGGTCAAGGTTGGCAGCAAGGCGAAACGCCAGAGTATCGCTTGCCGGAACGTTGACGACGGCGGTTGCGTTCAGAGTTTCAAAGCTGCCGTAGACCACATCGGCACGCGCACCGAACTCAAACTTGGGCTGGACCGACAGAATGTTGACCACACCTGCAGTCGAGTTGCGACCATAAAGCGTGCCTTGCGGGCCACGCAGCACTTCGATGCGTTCGATATCGAAGAACGAGACTTCCTGCGCTTGCGGGCGGGCCAGATAGATGCCGTTAACCATGAACGCAGCCGAAGGATCGCCCTTTT
>CAZSTP010000624.1:0-1153 GCA_964609325.1 uncultured Novosphingobium sp.
GGCGGGGTGGGGCCGACGCGCAGCACGATCAACCGGTGTTGGGGGCTGATCGCGACGATCTGGTTGGAGTTGCCATCGAACAGGTACAGCGCCGGATCAAGGAAGCGTTCGCTGTGCAGCACTTGCGGGCCGGCGGTGCCGGACGCGCCAAAGCCGCGCCGCTGCTTGTATGGCGCGCCTAGCCAGACACCCATACCGAAGTTGGGATTTTGCGGCGTTCCTGTGCGCATTTGGCCGACATAGCCTTGGGGCAAGAGGCGCTTGCCCTGCCACATGCCATCGTTTTGCAGCAGCACGGCCATGCGCAGATAAGTATCGGCGGGAAGATAGGTGCAGCAGCCCGAGTGCGCCAGACCGCCGGGCTTGCCGACCCAGATCGATCCGCCCTGCGCGCCGATGGGGCGCAGCACATGGCGGGTGAGGAATTGGCCATAGCGCATGCCGGTGGCCCCTTCGATCACCATGCCGACCAGATCGCTGGGCGCGTTGGCATAGGAATAGCGCTGCCCCGGTTCATAAGGCATCGGATAGGAAGCGATAATGCGCGCGCCGAAATCGGTATCGAGCAAGGCGCGGTTATAGGGGTGTTCGGGATCGGGATTGAAGCCCTGGTCCAACATGCCCGAGCGCATATCGAGCAGATAGCGGATCGTGATTTTTTGCTTGGGCGTGCCTTTGGCCGAAGGAATGAAATCGGCGATGGATTGATCGAGCGATTTGATTTTGCCCAGCGCGATGGCGCGGCCCACGGCAATGGCGGTGAGCGGTTTGGACAGCGATTTGGAGACGAGCGGGGTTTGCGCAGTGGTACCCGGCGCATACCATTCGCGCACCACTTTGCCATTGTGCCACACGATCAGCGCGCTGCTGTTCATCGTCTGGGCATAGGCCTGTGCGCTGTCCAGGGCTTGTGCCGATAGTCCGGTCTGGCCGGACGCGGCCTTGGGTAGGGGTCTCCACTTGGGCGCGCCCGCCAAAGGCTCCATCGGGGCATAGGGAAAGTTGCCGGGGTCTTTCAGAAAGGTCGCCAGCCGCGCGCGGTAAACCGCTTCCGGATCGTCCTGCGCAATTGTTATGTTTGCAAACAATGCTGCACATAGCGTCAGGGCGATTCGGACTGTTTTCATGGGTTTATTCCCTCGGATCGGCGTTA
>CAZSTP010000625.1:0-1152 GCA_964609325.1 uncultured Novosphingobium sp.
GCGAAGTTTTCGCGCATGACATCCGCGCAGGCGGCATCGCCTTTGATACAGCGGCGCGCGAAAGCGATCCGCCGACCGCGCGCTGCCTGATTTTCGTGACGCCCGATGGCCAGCGCACGATGAACACTTTTCTGGGTGCATCGCAGTTCCTGCCCGCAGCCGCGCTGGATGATGCGACGATTGCGGCGGCGAGCGTGCTTTATCTGGAAGGCTATCTGTGGGACCCGGAAGAGCCGCGCAAGGCGATGCGCCGCGCGATTGCCGCAGCACGCAACGCGGGCCGCAAGGTGGCGTTCACGCTGTCAGACGCTTTCGTGATTTCACGCCACGGCGATGATTTCCGCGCGCTGATCGATGCGGGTGAAATCGACATTCTGTTCGCCAACGAACACGAGCTGGCCGCGTTGACCGGCCTTGATGATTTTGACGCAGGGCTTGCGCAGCTTGCCGCCAAAGTGCCGACCGTGGTCGTCACCCGCAGCGAAAACGGCGCCCATGCCGTGAGCGGCGGCGAAAGCGCCCATGTTCCGGCTGAACCCGTCGCCAAGGTGATCGACACGACGGGCGCGGGCGATCTGTTTGCGGCAGGGTTCCTGTTCGGCCACGTGCGCGGGCGTTCGCTGGCCGATTGCCTGACGCTGGGCGCGATTTGCGCGGCAGAGATCATATCGCACTATGGCGCGCGGCCGGAAGCCGATTTGCAGGAGCTGGTGGCCAAGCGGCTGGGTTGAGGTTTTGTGCCGATGCCGGGGTGGTAAGGCTGCCCCTGTCGTGCTGACGTTGTTTCACGCAGAGACGCGGAGAAGAAGGGGAGACGCGGAGGTATAACTCCTTCTCCCAGATCAGGCCGCGCATAATCCGGCTTCGGGCATTCCATGATAAGCGGCTTTGCCGTTATACGCGACCCCTTCTGGGGCTCAACTTCTTCTCTGCGTCTCTGCGTGAAACCGTTTTTCCCGTGGTGTCTCGACTTCGACCTGACAGGCCGGGCTTGTTTCAGGCCTGCCGGATGTAATCGCGCATCGCGTCGGCTTCGGCTTCGATCTTGTCGATGCGGTGTTTGACCAGATCGCCGATGGAAACGAAGGCGACCATTTTGCCGTTATCGACCACGGGCAAGTGGCGGAAGCGGCGCTGGGTCATCAGGGCGAG
>CAZSTP010000626.1:0-1152 GCA_964609325.1 uncultured Novosphingobium sp.
GCGTGTTTTCAGACTTCGTGGTGATGTTGTCACCCTTGAAGCCCGAAATCGGCATCGCGGTGAAGGCCTCGATCCCGATGGAGCGGGCAAATTCGGTGTAATCCTTGACGATTGCATCGAACACGACCGGATCATAATCGACCAGATCCATCTTGTTCACCGCCAGCACGATGTTCTTGATGCCGATCAGGTGGCACAGATAGGAATGGCGGCGCGTTTGCACCAGCACGCCCTTGCGCGCATCGATCAGGATCACGGCAAGGTCGGCGGTTGAAGCGCCGGTCACCATGTTGCGCGTATATTGTTCGTGTCCGGGGCAATCGGCCACGATGAACTTGCGCTTTTCGGTGTTGAAGAAGCGATAGGCAACGTCAATCGTGATGCCCTGTTCGCGTTCGGCGGCGAGGCCATCAACGAGCAGCGCGAAATCGATTTCTTGGCCCTGCGTGCCGACTTTCTTCGAATCGTTTTCCAGCGCGGTAAGCTGGTCTTCGAAGATCATCTTCGAATCATAGAGCAAGCGCCCGATCAGCGTCGATTTGCCATCGTCCACCGACCCGCAAGTGATGAAGCGCAGCATCGTCTTGTGCTGGTGCTGGTCAAGATACGCGCCGATGTCCTCGGCGATGAGGGCTTCGGTAACGTAGATGGGATCGGTGGTGTTGGTCTGGTCGGTCATGTCAGATCCTTCCCGAGTGTGTCGGGTAAATTGGTTCGCGCAGAGGCGCGGAGAAGAAAGGGGAGACGCAGAGGGCTTTCCCGTGCCGAAGGCGCTCGAATCCGGAGGCTTGTCCGGAAAAGGCGGCTTCGCCGGTGGCGCAACATCTCTGCGCCTCTTCTTCTTCCCCGCGTCTCTGCGTGAACCCTTCCAACGGCAATGCCATCAGAAGTACCCCTGCTGCTTCTTCACTTCCATGCCCGCGCCGCCGGCATCCTTGTCGATCACGCGGCCTTGGCGTTCGCTGGTGGTGGTCAGCAGCGTTTCCTGGATCACTTCGGGCAGCGTCTTGGCGGTGCTTTCGACAGCGCCCGTCAGCGGGAAACATCCCAGCGTGCGGAAGCGGATTGAGCGGTTGGTGATTTCGGGGCGATAGCCGAGCACTTTTTCCAGCCGCTCGATATCGTCGGCCATGAACAACTGGCCTTCCCACT
>CAZSTP010000627.1:0-1148 GCA_964609325.1 uncultured Novosphingobium sp.
AGAACAGGGCCTGACTGATCGCGGTGCGCACGGTCTGTTCCTGAAACGGCTTGGTGACAAGATAGGTCGGTTCCGGCCGATCCCCGGTCAGCAGGCGTTCGGGATAAGCCGTGATGAAAATGACCGGAACGGACCCCATCCGCAAGATGTCTTCCACCGCGTCCAGCCCCGAACTGCCATCGGCCAGTTGGATATCGGCCAGCACCAGTCCGGGCTTTTCGCGCGATACAATGTCTACCGCCTGCGTGCGTGTCGCTGCCATGCCGCAAACATCGTGGCCCAATGACCGGACGAGGTCTTCAAGCTGCATCGATATCAGCGGTTCATCTTCGATAATCAGGACAGATGTCGCTGATTCCCGGTCGATTTCGGCAATGGCATCCTGGACAAGGCCTTCAACCTCATCGGGCGCACGATCCATGATATAGGCGGCATCATCAACGCTGAAATCTTCCAGCGTGGTCAGCAGCAGGGCTTGCCGGTTGGCAGGCGTCATCGCCGCCAGGCGCTCTTGCGCGGCGGCTTCATGCTGGCCAAGCGCCGGGGAACGCTCAACCGTATCGATATAGGCGGTTGACCAGACGCGGTTGAACGCATGGTAGAGTTGCGGACGGCCTTCGCCGATCAAGTCCCGCAGGGCGTTGTCGGCAAGAGCAGCTTCAAGCGTGGCGCGGACAAAAGAATCGCCTGCGGTCTGGCTACCGGTCAATGCCCGCGCATAACGGCGCAGATATGGCAGTTGATTGGCAACTTTGGCACCAAGAGACATTCAAACCCCTTCCCAAGCAGTATCGTCATGATCAACGCGCGAACCGTTTGTCCGGTTCCCGAAACGCGGCAAGATGTCAGCGCCGTTGTGACAGACCGCCTTTTACGGGCGTCGGGCCGGTTTCCATCGGGGTCCGGATTTGCCGGGGAGGAGGGTAGAGAAACATGCCTGGATATCGGGCGCGATCCTGATTGCGTGCGCTTCAAATCCAGAATTTTTCATTACTGTATGATATATAAGGATAATAATTTTCAAACCTGCGGGAACTGCAAACCACGATGCTCGTTTCCCCTGTGTCACCACCGAGACCCCCCCTCCCGTCCCAACGGTGGTGATACGATCCCGAAAGGTCCTCGTCGGAAACGGCGGGGACCTTTTT
>CAZSTP010000628.1:0-1136 GCA_964609325.1 uncultured Novosphingobium sp.
AGGTTCACCCGCACCCGCTCACCCGTGCGGAACGGGATCGGTTGTGCACCTTCTGACATCGTTTCGCCGTCAATTGACCACATGTAGCGTTCCATATTGGCGGTCAGGTTCACGTCGATCTGCCGGGTGGGCGTGCGCGGATCAGGATTTGCCTCGCGTGATCGCAGCTCGGCATATGTCAGAACGCGGTGATCCTCGTTCTCCAATCCGGTGCCCCGATCGGCCAGCCGGTCAGCCGGCATGGGCGAAATCGTCGCCACTCCCGGCCCCGGTTTGACGCCCGGCGCCAGCGACAGGTCGCGCATCTTCATCGAATGCCCGTCCATGCTTTCGTTGGCAGGCTTCGATAAATCGATCTCGCCGCCCGAACCCATGTCCATGCCAGACATGTCCATGCCCATATCGCGCATGGTCAAAACCGGCCGCGTCCGCAGCTTGGGCACTGGTCCGGCCATCCCGATCTGTGGCGCAAGCGTGGCGCGGACAAGGCCGGAACGGTCGATAGCTTCGGCAATGATACCAAATGCTTCCGCCCCTGTCGGCTGCACGATCACGTCATAGGCTTCGGCAATGGCGATCTGGAATTCGTCTGTTTCCACCGGCTGCACGTTGCATCCGTCTGCGGCAACAACCGTCATCGGCAGGCCCGGAATGCGCACATTGAAGTTGGTCATCGATGAGGCATTGATGATCCGCAGCTTGATCCGCTCTCCGGGCGCAAACAGCGCGGTCCAGTTGGCCTGGCTATCATGCCCGTTGATCAGGTAGCTATAAGTCGCGCCGGTCACGTCCGAGATATCGGTCGCATCCATGCGCATCTTTGCCCATTCCAGCCGCTCTTTCAGGCTCTGGTCGCGGCCTTTGGCAAGGCCTTTCACCGTCTGCCGCTGCCAGTTGAAATAGCCCCCTTGCGTCTTGAGCTTGCGCAGTTGGGTGTGCGGATCAACCGGGCTCCAATCGGCCAGCATCAACACATATTCGCGGTCAAACGGCACCGGATCGGGTGTCGCCGGATCGATCAGGATCGGGCCGTATAGCCCCACCGCTTCCTGCATTCCCGAATGCGAATGATACCAGAACGTGCCCGAATGCCGGATCGGGAATTCATAAGTGAACGTCTCGCCCGGATCGATGCC
>CAZSTP010000629.1:0-1135 GCA_964609325.1 uncultured Novosphingobium sp.
AGCAGGCCTGCCCGCAAGGTTACCTTTCCTACTTCATGTTCGAGGAGTAGGCCCTTGGGCTATGCAATTGATCCCGATTATGGAAACGCCGCCGGAAAGTGCGGATAAGGCGCTTAGAGAGGCGCCAATTGAAGGCGCGGCGGGAAGGCCTGCGTTTGTCCCTCTGAACAGTGTAAACTGTGTAAACCTATTCAGGAAACACGCATGAATTCTGAACAAACCTCTGACGCGATCCCGCACGCCGATCCCCATGCGATCTTCGAATCATGGTTCGCGCAGGCCGCGAAAAGCGAACCCAACGATCCCAATGCGATGGCGCTGGCCACGGCCACGCCGGATGGCTTGCCCTCGGTCCGCATGGTCCTGCTCAAAGGCCACGGGCCTGACGGCTTCGTGTTCTATACCAACTTCCACAGCCGCAAGGGTGGCGAGCTGGCCGCCAACCCCCATGTCGCCCTGCTGTTCCACTGGAAATCGCTGCGCCGCCAGATCCGCATCGAAGGCCCGATAACCCAAGTCAGCGCCGCCGAAGCCGATGCCTACTTCGCCAGCCGCCATCCCGAATCGCGTCTCGGTTCCGCCGCGTCCGATCAATCGCGGCCCTTGCCTGATCGCCAGACCTATCTGGACCGGGTGGATGAACTGCGCGCGCGCTACCCCGATGGAAACATTGTGCGCCCTGCGCATTGGTCAGGGTACCGAGTCAGCCCTACCGCCATGGAATTCTGGCAAGACCGCGATTTCCGCTTGCACGAACGCCGCCGTTTTGTTGCCGATGGCGCGGGCGGCTGGACCAGCACCCTGCTTTACCCCTAAGGCTGTTCTCCATGGATATGACCACCACCAAAACCCACAACGATCTCAACCGCAAGGCCGCGTTGGCGAGCATTACGGTGGCGATCCTGCTGGTGGGGATGAAGGTGTGGGCGGTCCTTTCCACCGGATCGACCGCGATGCTGGGATCGCTGGCCGATACCGCGCTCGATCTGATCGCCAGCCTCGCCACGCTACTGGGCGTGTGGGTGGCCGCCCAGCCTGATGATCACAATCACCGTTTCGGCCATGGCAAAGCCGAGGCTTTGGCCGCGATGTTCCAGGTCGTGCTGATTTCGATCTCGGCAATCGGCCTTGCCTT
>CAZSTP010000630.1:0-1134 GCA_964609325.1 uncultured Novosphingobium sp.
CTGTCAAGGAAGGCCAGGATTTCTTCCCGCTGACCGTCCACTATCAGGAAAAGTTCTCGGCCGCCGGGCGTATCCCGGGCGGCTTCTTCAAGCGTGAGCGCGGCGCGACAGAAAAGGAAACGCTGGTTTCCCGCCTGATCGACCGTCCGGTACGCCCGCTGTTCCCCGAAGGTTTCTATAACGAAATCAACGTCATTGCCCAAGTCCTCAGCTATGACGGCGAGACCGAGCCTGATATCGTTGCAATGATTGCGGCGTCGGCTGCACTCACCATCTCGGGTGTTCCTTTCATGGGCCCAATCGGCGCTGCACGCGTCGGCTTCAAGGATGGCGAATACCAGCTCAACCCTTCGATGAACCAGGTTGCCGAAGGCCGCCTCGACCTCGTCGTGGCCGCCACCGATTCCGCCGTGATGATGGTGGAATCCGAAGCCAAGGAACTGACCGAGGAAGAAATGCTCGGCGCAGTGATGTTTGCCCATGACGAAATCCGCAAGGTCGTCGGCGCGATCATCAGCCTGGCTGAAAAGGCTGCCAAGGAGCCTTGGGACGTTGATCTGTCGGACAACACCGCAGACATCAAGAAGAAGCTCAAGGACATCGTCGGCAAGGACGTTGCTGCCGCTTACAAGCTGACCGACAAATCGGCCCGCTCGAACGCGCTCAACGATGCCCGCGCAAAGGCCAAGGCTGCATTCTCGGACGAAACTCCGCAGACGCAGATGGTCGCGATGAAGACCATGAAGAAGGTCGAAGCGGACATCGTTCGCGGCGCCATCCTCAAGGACGGAACCCGCATCGACGGTCGTACCACCACGCAGGTCCGCCCGATCGAAGCCATGGTCGGCTTCCTGCCACGCACCCACGGTTCGTCGCTGTTCACACGCGGTGAAACGCAGGCAATCTGCACCACCACGCTGGGCACCAAGGACGCTGAACAGATGATCGACGGTCTTGATGGCCTGTCGTACCAGCGCTTCATGCTGCACTACAACTTCCCGCCCTATTCGGTCGGTGAAGTCGGTCGCTTCGGCGCTCCGGGCCGTCGTGAAGTTGGCCATGGCAAGCTGGCATGGCGCGCGCTGCACCCTGTGCTGCCCACCAAGGACGAGTTCCCTTACACGATCCGCGTTC
>CAZSTP010000631.1:0-1133 GCA_964609325.1 uncultured Novosphingobium sp.
CCATGCCGGGTTCGTATTCGGCCAGCGCCTCGAAATCGGTGCCTTCGCCGCGAATCCGCCGCGCGATCATGCCGAACTGGGCATCGCGCAGGAACAATTGCAACGCGGGGCTGCGCACCGGCGCGATATTGGGCCAGACACGCACTGCGCTGTCCAATGCACGGCTGGCCTGACGGTGGGCAAGCCCGAGCGGCCCGCTCCAGCGCAGCCACACGCGGCTGACCGCGCCGGTGCCGCGCCGGTTGGGGTGCAAGTATGTCGTTCCACTCCACGCGCCGTCGAGAGGCGAGAGGGCAAGCGCTATCCGTCCACCGGGCGCAAGGCGCGGGTCACATTCCAGAGCGGCTTCAGGACGGGCGCGGGGGCCTGCGCGGGTGAGGTCTGCCAGCACGGTTAGCGCGGCGGCTTCGCCTACTTCTGCGTCGGCGGGTACGATCACGCGCAAATCTGCCAGACTGCCCGCAAACAATCCGTCGAGGAGCACCAGAACCAGCAGCGCGCCACCCAGCGCGGGCGCGGCGATCCAGGCGTCAGGGGCCGCAGCGGCGAGGATGAGCGCTAGCGGGGCAAGCCCTGCGATCATCAGCACCGCCGTCCGTGTCGGCAACAAGGCAGCGGTTGCGCTCAACGCGGGGCTTCCGTGCTTTCCACCAGAGCCGCCACAATCGCCTCGACCTGCTTGCCCTCGATCTCTGCTGCAGGGCTGAGCAGCAGGCGATGGCGCAGGACGGCGGTCGCCAGCGCCTTCACATCGTCGGGGATCACATAGTTGCGGCCATCGAGCGCCGCACGGGCCCGCGCGGCCCCGGCCAGTAGCACAGCGGCGCGGGGCGAGGCACCGGCGAACAGATCGCCCGTTTCGCGGGTGGCGCGCACCAGACGCACCACATAATCAACAATCGATTCGGCCAGCGTAACAGAGGCGACGGCGGCATTGGCCCGCGCCAGTTCATCGCGATTGGTGACGGCGACGATGCCCATCTCCGCAGGCTTGGGCGCGCCGCGTCCTTCGCCATAACGCGTGACAATGCGGGCTTCTTCCTCCGCCGAGGGATAACCGACGAGCAGTTTGAACAGAAAGCGGTCCAACTGCGCTTCGGGCAAGGGATAGACGCCCTGGCTTTCAATCGGGT
>CAZSTP010000632.1:0-1131 GCA_964609325.1 uncultured Novosphingobium sp.
GGACGGCCTCGATTGGCCCGGCATCAATGTCGAGCTGTTCGAGCCAGCGACGGAAGCGCAGGAACCGCATACCACCGCCGTCGTAGCGGGTGTGCTTAAACGACACGCTGCCGCTGGTGATGAAGTCGTCGCCCGTCTGCAGCGCCCAGCCAGTCGTGGTACCAAGGTCTAGAGCCAAGATGGCGCCGCGGGTTATTGTCGCCAAAGATTTGGCCGGTGGGGTTGCGCTGCGAGACGGCGCAGGCAGTGTCAGAATATCCATGATGATTCTCCAAAGGGGATTGGTCGTGGTGCGGGCGGCGGTGGTTTTGTGCTTGGCGGTACGGACCACCGTCGTCCGGTCTGGGGGGCACAAGTCTGGTGGAGACCTCGCCCGCGCGGGATACCCCGCTACGTAAGAAATGGGGGCCACACCCAAGGGGTGGCCCCCCTTACGTAGTAAGGGGGTTTCCTCTTGTAAGTCCTCCAAGGGGTTCAAGTGACTGTAAATCATGTAATTTCTCCGATTTTGGAGGACTGAGTGAGGACTGAGTTCACTCAGTCCTCTTTTCGGCCTAAGTGACTGAAAATAATGGAATGAGGACTGAAGGAGGACTGAGGACCGAGTACTCAGTCCTGAGGACTGAGTGAGGTTTCACCCCCTTCCGGATAGACCCAGACAGCAGGGTTCTCGACGTCGAGACAGACCCCCGAATGCGGACATTTGTAGTGGCTGGGCAGGACAGGCTTTGCGGTGCTGACAAGCTCACCAGTGGCCTCGTCGACCTGCTCGTCCGGTTTAAAGGTCATACCCTCGACGCACAGATATCCGTATCGGGAGCGGACCGCGGGGTAGCCAAATGGCGTGCCGTCACGGAGGAACTTCACGAACCCCTTGGTGGCCAGAACACTCATCCGGTCCCGGATGGTGAACTTGCTGCCAAGTCCGCCCTTGTTCTCAAACTTCTCGGTGAACTGGGTGACGGTAAAGAGCCTGCCCTCAGCGGCCTCGTCGAGCAGCATGCTGAGGATGACGTCGTGTTTGCGGACCCGTTCGGCATCAAGCTTGGCGCCCACATCCCGGCGCACAAGACGCTCGTTCATCGGATTGAGCTCGACCCATTGCCCCTTGACCTTGTCGATCAGCTTGGC
>CAZSTP010000633.1:0-1127 GCA_964609325.1 uncultured Novosphingobium sp.
GTGTTTCCGCTGGGATCGTGCACGATGAAACACAATCCGCGCCTGGATGAAAAGGTCGCGCGGATGCCGGGTTTTGCGGATGTCCATCCGTTGCAGCCGGTGCAGACCGTGCAAGGGGCGCTATCGGCGATCAACGAATTGGCGGTCTGGCTTGTCAAGCTCACCGGCATGCACGGCGTGGCAATGACGCCCAAGGCGGGCGCGCATGGCGAATTGTGCGGGCTGCTGTGCATCCGCGCTGCGCTTGAAGCCAAGGGCGATCCGCGCGAGGTGATCCTTGTGCCCGAAAGCGCGCATGGCACCAATCCGGCGACGGCGGCCTTTGCAGGCTATCGCGTGGAGAACATTCCTGCGACCGCCGATGGCCGTGTGGATGTGGCGGCGCTAACGGCGCGGCTTGGACCGGACGTGGCGGGCGTGATGATTACAAACCCCAACACCTGCGGTCTGTTCGAGCGGGATTTGAAGGTCATTGCCGATGCCGTGCATGCGGTGGGCGGTTATGTCTACTGCGATGGTGCCAATTTCAACGCCATCGTCGGGCGGGTGCGTCCGGGCGATCTGGGCGTTGATGCGATGCACATCAATTTGCACAAGACGTTCTCCACGCCGCACGGTGGTGGCGGTCCGGGTTCTGGGCCGGTCGTCCTGTCCGAAGCGCTTTCGCCGTTCGGACCATTGCCCTTTACTGCACGGCAGGCCGATGGTTCGATCAAGTTGATCGAGGAAGAAGACGCGCATCTTGAACACCCGCAGGCGTTCGGGCGGATGTGTGCGTTCCATGGCCAGATGGGGATGTATACCCGCGCCTTGGCGTACATTCTCAGCCATGGTGCCGACGGCTTGCGGCAAGTGTCAGGCGATGCGGTGCTGAACGCGAACTATGTTCTGCGCAGTCTGGATGATGTGCTCGATGCACCGTTCGGGCCAGCAGGACATTGCATGCACGAAGCGCTGTTCAGCGATGATGGCTTTGCCGATGGTTTTTCGACGCTCGATCTGGCCAAGGGCCTGATTGACGAGGGCTACCATCCGATGACCGTCTATTTCCCGCTGGTGGTCCACGGTGCAATGCTGGTGGAGCCGACCGAGACAGAGAGCAAGGCAGGATTGGACCAGTTCATCGG
>CAZSTP010000634.1:0-1126 GCA_964609325.1 uncultured Novosphingobium sp.
GAAGCAACCGGCTATGGTGCGGTCTATTTCCTTGCCAACATGCTGGCGACCAAGAGCGAAGATCTGGTCGGCAAAACGGCGGTCATTTCCGGATCGGGCAATGTGGCCACACATGCCGCCGAAAAGATTGTCCAGCTTGGCGGCAAAGTGCTGACGCTTTCGGATTCGGGCGGCTACATCCACGATCCTGATGGCATTGATCAGGAAAAGATCAATTGGGTCAAAAGCCACAAGACGCATCGTCGCGGGCGGATCGAGGAATATGTTGATGCCTTTCCCGGCGCGTCATTCCACGCCGGAAAGACGCCTTGGGGTGTTCCGTGCGATGTGGCGCTGCCTTGCGCAACGCAGAACGAATTGCTGGGCGATGACGCGCGCATGCTGATTGCTAACGGATGCAAGGCGGTGTCGGAGGGCGCCAACATGCCAACCGACCTTGATGGTGTGCATGTCTTCAAGGCAGCCAAGATCCTCTACGCGCCGGGCAAGGCTTCAAACGCGGGCGGGGTTGCCGTGTCCGGGCTTGAGATGAGCCAGAATTCCGAGCGCCGTTCGTGGAAGGAAGAGGAATTGCAGCAGATGCTCAAGGACATCATGCTGGGCATTCACAAGTCCTGCCTTGCCTATGGTGATCAGGGCGGCGGCTATGTCGATTACGTGAAGGGTGCGAACATCGCAGGGTTCAAGAAGGTTGCCGATGCCATGCTGGCGTTCGGCGTGGTCTGATCCACGGGTTGCCCTGTCACCCGATTCCCGGGCGGCAGGGCCGACTCAGGCCAAGGCTATGTTCGAATCGGCATGGCCCGGTTGCCTATTCCGCCAAAATCGAAGCGATTGGTGGCGGTTGTTCCGGCGGAAACAGACCTGTTTCCCGGATGATCCGTCAACAACTTTGGCGGGAATCTGCTTGCAGCATAGGTATTTGGCTGCTCTTGATTCGATAATGGCATAAAAATATTGTTCCCCTCTTGTTCTAAAAGAACGCAAGGGGTACATAACCCTTGTTGACGGTTCATGTGAGCCAACTCTAGCAAGGGATAAGTAGCCATGGCGGCACAGCTCAAGCTCATTGAGGAAGGTAAGATCAAGGACATGGATCGTCAGAAGGCGCTCGACGCAGCCCTTG
>CAZSTP010000635.1:0-1123 GCA_964609325.1 uncultured Novosphingobium sp.
AGCAGGCCTGCCCGCAAGGTTACCTTTCCTACTTCATGTTCGAGGAGTAGGCCCTCCGACTATGCAATTGATCCCGATCATGGAAACGCCGCCGGAAAGTGCGGATAGGGCGCGAAATGAAGACGCTGCGGGAAGGCCGGGGTTTGTCCCTCTGAACAGTGTAAACTGTGTAAACCTATTCAGGAAACGCGCATGAATTCTGAACAAACGTCTGACGCGATCCCGCATGCCGATCCCCATGCGATCTTCGAATCATGGTTCGCGCAGGCCGCGAAAAGCGAACCCAACGATCCCAATGCGATGGCGCTGGCCACGGCCACGCCGGATGGCTTGCCCTCGGTCCGCATGGTCCTGCTCAAAGGCCACGGGCCTGACGGCTTCGTGTTCTATACCAACTTCCACAGCCGCAAGGGTGGCGAGCTGGCCGCCAACCCCCATGTCGCCCTGCTGTTCCACTGGAAATCGCTGCGCCGCCAGATCCGCATCGAAGGCCCGATAACCCAAGTCAGCGCCGCCGAAGCCGATGCCTACTTCGCCAGCCGCCATCCCGAATCGCGTCTCGGTTCCGCCGCGTCCGATCAATCGCGGCCCTTGCCTGATCGCCAGACCTATCTGGACCGGGTGGATGAACTGCGCGCGCGCTACCCCGATGGAAACATTGTGCGCCCTGCGCATTGGTCAGGGTACCGAGTCAGCCCTACCGCCATGGAATTCTGGCAAGACCGCGATTTCCGCTTGCACGAACGCCGCCGTTTTGTTGCCGATGGCGCGGGCGGCTGGACCAGCACCCTGCTTTACCCCTAAGGCTGTTCTCCATGGATATGACCACCACCCAAACCCACAACGATCTCAACCGCAAGGCCGCATTGGCGAGCATTACGGTGGCGATCCTGCTGGTGGGGATGAAGGCATGGGCGGTCCTTTCCACCGGATCGACCGCGATGTTGGGATCGCTGGCCGATACCGCGCTCGATCTGATCGCCAGCCTCGCCACTTTGCTGGGCGTGTGGGTGGCCGCCCAGCCTGACGATCACAATCACCGCTTCGGCCATGGCAAGGCCGAGGCTCTGGCCGCGATGTTCCAGGTCGTGCTGATTTCGATCTCGGCAATCGGCCTTGCCTT
>CAZSTP010000636.1:0-1105 GCA_964609325.1 uncultured Novosphingobium sp.
GTGACGGTGAACGCGCCGTCAGCATCTTTGCCCAGATCATCGAAATAGCGCCCGATAATGCACAGGCCCACGCGGGTCTGGTGCGCGCCTTGCTGCTGGCGGGCCAACGCGATGAAGCGCAAGCCGTGCTTGATTCGCTTGATCCTGCATTGGCGGCCGATCCTGCTATTGCACAGGCACGCTCGGCGCTGGCCTTGGCCGAAGACGCGCCCGAAGAGGCAGAGCTGGCCGCCTTGCGCGCCGCTGCTGCAGAACGTCCCGCCGATATGGATGCGCAACTGGCCTTCGCCAATGCGCTCTATGCCAGCGGCCAGCGCGATGATGCTGCGGCCAAGCTGCTGGCGATGGTTGCGGCAGATCGCGAATGGAACGATGGCGCGGCCAAAGCGCGGCTTTTGCAAATTTTTGAGGCTGTCGGCCTTGAGGACCCATGGGTGTCGGCCACGCGCCGCAAGCTCTCCACTGTGCTGTTCGGTTGATCTGATGGGCGGCACCACAAACCCGACGCGCCTTTCGATCTTTCCGCTAACCGGCGCGGTACTCTATCCTGGTCTGCAATTGCCGCTGCACTTTTTCGAACCCCGCTATCGTGCGCTGGTGAGCGATTCGCTCGCGCGGGATCGCCGGATCGCGATGATCCAGCCTCAGGCACCTGTAGAAGGCGCGCCGCTGTACAAGGTCGGTTGCGTTGGCAAGATTGCCGATGTCGAGGCACTTGATGATGGCCGTTACAACATCGTTCTTGAAGGCATTGCGCGCTTCCGCATCATCCGCGAACTTGAAGTCACCACACCGTTCCGTCAGGTCGAGGCAGAATTGCTGGTCGACGACATGACCGAATCGCTCAGCGCCGTTGAACGCGCGTCGTTTGAACGCGAATCACGCAAGTTCGCCGATGCGCAGGGTTATTCGGTGGATTGGGATTCGGTCGGGCGGCTGGATGATTTGTCGCTGATTAATGGGGTCTCGCAGATTGCGCCGTTCGATGCCGCTGCCAAGCAGGCCTTGCTTGAGGCCGATAGCCTTGGCGCGCGCTGTGAATTGCTGGTGCAATTGATGCAATTCTTCAGCAAGCGCGACAATGATGACGGCGGGCGGGTGACGC
>CAZSTP010000637.1:0-1099 GCA_964609325.1 uncultured Novosphingobium sp.
CGCTGGGATTCAGCAATGTGACGGTCGAGCCGTTCCCGATCCGTGGCTATGTGCGCGGCCGGGACGAGGCCAGCCTGACAGCGCCGATCCCGTTCAAACTGGCCGTTACCGCACTGGGCTATAGCGGAACCACGCCGGACAAGGGCATCGAGGGCGAGGTCGTCTATTTTGCAACGCTCGATGCGCTCAAGGCCGCGCCTGCCGGATCGCTGACCGGCAAGATCGCGTTTATCGACCACGCGATGAAGCGTGCGCAAGATGGCAGCGGCTATGGTCCCTATGGCCAGGTGCGCCGCGCTGGCCCTGCCATCGCATCGGGCAAGGGCGCGATTGGCGTGGTCATCCGCTCTATCGGCACGGACAACCACCGCAATCCGCACACCGGCGGCACAACCTTTGCCGACGGGGTGAAGCCGATCCCCGCAGGCGCAGTGTCCAATCCCGATGCCGATCTGATCGCGCGGATTGCCCGCAGCGGCAAGCCGATCCGTCTGTCATTGACGTTGACGGGCAAGACGACCGACAACCTGCCTTCGGGCAATGTCTTTGCCGATTTGCCCGGGCGTGACCCATCGTTGCCGCCGATCCTTGTCGGCTGCCATCTTGATAGCTGGGATCTGGGCACCGGCGCGATTGACGATGCGGCAGGCTGCGCGATCATCACCGCCGCCGCCATGAAAGCGCAAGAGGGCGGCAAGGCCCTGCGGACGATCCGGGTGCTCTGGGCAGGGTCTGAAGAGCTTGGCGGCTTCGGCGGGCGGGCCTTTGCCGAGAAGCATGCCGAGCCTTATGCACTGGCCATGGAAAGCGATTTTGGCGCGGCCAAAGTGTGGCGCGTGAGTTTCAGCTTTGCCGATGCCAACGCGGCTTTGGCCGACCGGATTGCGGCGGCGTTATCGCCGATGGGCATTGTGCGCGGATCGGGCAAGGCAAGCGGCGGTACCGATGTGGCGCCGATGATTGCCAGGCAGAAGCTGGCCGTGGTCGATCTCGATCAGGATGGCACGCATTACTTCGATTTGCACCACACGCCCGATGATACGCTGGACAAAGTCGATCCGGCAGAACTGGCGCAGAATGTGGCGGCGTGGACCGAGGT
>CAZSTP010000638.1:0-1090 GCA_964609325.1 uncultured Novosphingobium sp.
TGCGGGCCACGCCAGAGCAATACCGCCAGCGCCTGCGCGCCAATCTTGCCGCGCTGGTCGGGCATGAAGCAGCGGCGGGATTGCCTGTGGCAGCCATCGGCTATTGCATGGGAGGCCAAGCCGCCCTCGAACTCGCGCGCGATGGCGCTGATCTGGTGCTGGCTGCCAGCTTCCACGGGCTGCTCGACACCGCCCTTCCCGCTGAGAGCGGCGCGATCAAGCCGCGCATTCTGGTCTGCCACGGCGACGCCGACCCTATGGTTCCGCGCGCCCAGGTGATGGCGTTCTGGGAAGAAATGGACGCAGCCGGCGCCAATTGGCACTTCCACAGTTACAGCGGCGTCAAACACGGCTTCACCGATCCCGGCAGCGACGAACGCGGCATGGCAGCCATCGCCTATGATGAAAGCGCCGACCGGCAAAGCTGGTCAGCGCTTATGGAACTGCTCGACGAAGTGCTGGGGTAAGCCGGAGAAGCGTTTGCGCTCCCCCGGCCTAACGCCTTATGCAATGGCGAGTTGATCGGCGCTCAATGCCATGATCGTTTCGCAACCTGCCTCGATTTCGCGACGCAGTGCGCCGGCTTCGGTGGCGTGGCGCAAGGCCCAATGACGGGCGCAGGCCAGCTTGGCTTCATAGAATGCCTTGTCCTCTGCGCCATTGGCGATAGCCGCGCTGGCGACTTTGGCCATCCGCAGCCACATCAGGCCGAGCGAAACGATACCCGTCAGCGTCATATAGGGATATGCGCCTGCGCCCAGATTGTTGGGGTTGGCCATTGCGTTCTGCATGAACCACATGGTCGCGGCCTTCATCTCACCCGTAACTTTGGCAAGGCGTTCGGCTACCAGCTTGACGGTCTCATCAGCACTATCCTCGGCACATTCGCCATCGACCAGGGCAAACAGGCGTTGCACCGCACGGCCACCGTTAAGCGCCAACTTGCGCCCGGCAAGGTCCATCGCCTGCACGCCGTTGGCACCTTCATAGATCATCGCGATCCGCACATCGCGCACGAACTGGTCCATCCCGTTCTCGGCAATATAACCGTGGCCGCCCCAGATCTGCTGCATGTCGGTGGCCACTTTAT
>CAZSTP010000639.1:0-1079 GCA_964609325.1 uncultured Novosphingobium sp.
ATGATCGGCTCGGCGCTGGTCGGCACGTTTCTTGGCATTCTGCTGGCTTACGGCATCGTTGCGCCCATCGCGGGCCGCCTGAAGCAAGTGCTCGATCAGGACGAGATGATCTTCCAGGCGGTGAAGCAGGTGATCATCGCCAGCTTGCACGGCTGGCCACAGCCGCTGGTGGTGGAAAGCGCACGCTCCGGCCTTGGCCATTCGTTCCGCCCCGGCCTGTCGGAACTGCTCGACGCGCTGCGTGGACGTTAAGCGATGGCCAAAGCACCCACCAAAGGCAAGAACGAGCCACCGCGCCCGATCATCGTCAAGAAGATCACGATGGTGGCCGCGGGCCATCACGGCGGCGCGTGGAAAGTGGCCTATGCCGACTTTGTGACCGCGATGATGGCGTTCTTCCTGCTGATGTGGCTGCTGGGTGCGACCACCGAAAAGCAGCGCAAGGGCATCGCCGATTACTTCACGCCAACCCTCGTAAAGATGCGGCAGGGCAGCGCGGGCGGCTATGGCGTGCTGGGCGGTTCATCGCTGACCGACGCCGACGATTACCCGCACCGCGCAGGCCAGACCGGCAACAAGACGATCACCATCCCGCGCGATGCCACCGGCGGCGCGAAGGAAGGCGGCAGCAAGGTGAAGCGCACGCAAGTGATGAAGGAGAAGCTGGCGCAAAAGCTGGCGGCTTCGGAAAAGCTGCGCAAACTGGCGCGACAAGTGCGGATGATGGAAACCAGCGATGGTATCCGCATCGATCTGGTGGACGACGCCGACTTTTCGATGTTCCGGCTGGGCACCACGGTGCTGACGCCCGATGCGGCAGAGCTGCTGCGCGCGGTGGGGCAGGTTGTGGCACCGGGCGGAGGAGAGTTTACCGTGCGCGGGCATACGGATTCGCTGCCGTGGAAATCGGGCGTGGCCAACAACTGGTCGCTTTCGGCAGGCCGCGCCGAATCCACACGGCAGGCGCTGATGCGTCAGGGCATCGCCGAAAGCCGCTTCCGTCGCATCGAAGGCGTGGCCGACCGCGAACCGCTGATCCAGAACGATCCCGCCGACCCGCGCAACCGGCGCATGTCGAT
>CAZSTP010000640.1:0-1075 GCA_964609325.1 uncultured Novosphingobium sp.
ACGGCGCCTCCGGGCCGCCGCATGGGCCATGCCGGCGCGATCGTTTCGGGCGGCAAGGGCGATGCAGAAAGCAAGATCGCAGCCATGGAAGCAGCCGGGATCAAGGTCTCGGCTTCGCCTTCATTGCTCGGCGAAACGCTGGCTGAAGTGCTCAAAGAGCGCGTCTGATTGCACGGAAAAGCTACCGCCCGGATAGGTCACCATACGTAAGTGACCGCCGGGCGGATGCTGGCAATTCGGCTATTATGGTTAATCCTTTCGGATGATACCTGCGGCCATACGGATTTTAACGGGACCGGATGACGGTCTCGTGGGTAAGGTTTCTTTCGCCGGTCGGTGAAAGCGCGATTGTCCGAAGCCCCCAACCTCCCCGGGGGATCAGGAGTTGACAATGGGTTCTGAATTGCACGAATTCGACGTGGATCCCTCACAGGAAGGTCCGCAACCCGGTCCTTCGTGGGCCAGCAAACGCTGGCCGATAAACGATGCCTTTGCAGGCGATGATCTGACCCGGGCGATGGACCCGATGGCGATGAAAGCCGCCATCGAAAAGGCCGCCAAGCAGGCCGGAACGCCGCTCGACGAAGCCGCTTTGCAACAAGCCGCGCTCGATTCGATCCGCGCGATGACCCTGATCCGCACTTATCGTGTGCGCGGGCATCTGGCCGCCGATCTCGATCCGCTGGGCCTTGCACGGCAGAAACTGCCCGCCGATATCTCGCCCGAATACCACGGCTTCACCGAAGCCGACATGAACCGCAAGGTCTATATCGGCGGCGTACTTGGCCTGGAATGGGCGACCTTGACCGAGCTGGTCGTGATCCTGCGCGCCAACTACTGCGGGCACGTCGGCTTTGAATATATGCACATCGCCGATGTGGAAGAACGCCGCTTCATCCAGGAACGGATCGAGGGCGGCGACAAGTCGATCGACTTTACCCCCAACGGCAAGAAGGCGATCCTTGCTGCCGTTGTGCGCGGCGAACAGTACGAAAAGTTTCTCGGCAAAAAGTACGTCGGCACCAAGCGCTTCGGGCTTGATGGCGGGGAATCGATGATCCCGGCGCTGGAAGCG
>CAZSTP010000641.1:0-1069 GCA_964609325.1 uncultured Novosphingobium sp.
ACCCCACCAACTACCTAATCCTACGCGGGCTCATCCTTGGGCGATAAATCTTTGGTCCGAAGACATCATCCGGTATTAGCAGTCATTTCTAACTGTTATTCCGAACCCAAGGGCAGATTCCCACGCGTTACGCACCCGTGCGCCACTAAGACCCGAAGGTCTTCGTTCGACTTGCATGTGTTAGGCATGCCGCCAGCGTTCGTTCTGAGCCAGGATCAAACTCTCAAGTTTGTGTCCAATCTCACAACAGCACGGATCCAAAGATCCGCAATCTGACGTAAAATTAATTCAGGGTATCTTACCCTGCACATCTATACGTATGGTTACATAAAGACATGCAAGCTTCGACTACTTTAATCTACTCACCCGAGCCCCAAAGCCCCGGAAGCAGACGCCGTCGCCCACATGTCCCTTCATCTCATCAACAATGTCAAAGAACTCACCAACACCACCACCGGAGTGACAGGATTAGGCGGACAACCAGTGCTCCCCGTTTTTTGGCGGGGGACTGAGTGTCCGTCTATGTTGGCGACCGGGGCGTTTGCGAAGCGTTGAAGCGTCGTTCCCGTCCGGTGAACAGGCCTCTAGGTCCGCCTTCGATTCGCGTCAACCGACTTTTTTCTTTTTTCTGTCATCGACTAAAACCGGCACCGATTGCGGTCATCAGAACATTTTCCCCTACGGCCTGTCCGTAACCGGCAATTAACGGCCTTCCTTCTATACCGTGCCGCACATGAACCGCTCATCCACCACAACAGCAGCTCTGGCTGAATCCCAAACGGCTCCAATAGCCCTGGATACCCGCCCCCCGTCGGCAGCCACTTCGCTTGCCGGAGATGTGCGCCGCGCCATCATCTGGCGCTCGGGCAGCCAGATTGCCGCGCAAGTCATTACCTGGTCCTCAACCCTGATCGTCATGCGTTTGCTGTTGCCTGCCGACTATGGCCTGTTTGCAATGTCGCTCGTCATGCTGAGCTTCCTCAACTTCCTCAACGGCTATGGCTTTGCCAGTGCCCTCGTGCAGGAGCGCGACCTCAATCCGTTCAGGATCCGTCAGGCTTTCGGGCTG
>CAZSTP010000642.1:0-1064 GCA_964609325.1 uncultured Novosphingobium sp.
CGGTGATCGTTGCGCCAAAGCGGGCGTGGCCCATCAGTGCCAGCGCGATGGTGGTCTTGCCGGAACCGGACTCGCCGATCAGCGCCAGCACTTCGCCCTTGGGGATGGTGAACGAGATGCCATCGACAATGGCCTTTTCGCCCGCGCTGATGCAGAGATTTCTGACCTCGACGTGCGTGCTCATCCCTTTTTCTCCACGGGCTTGAGCGCATCGATCAGCAGGTTTGCCCCCACGGTGAGCGTGGCGATGGCAAGGGCGGGCATGATGATGGCAGGCGCGCCTTCGGTCAGCCCCGAGATATTCTCGCGCACCAGTGATCCGAGATCTGCATGGGGCGGTTGCACGCCAAGGCCGAGGAACGACAGGCCCGAAAGCAGCAACACGATAAACACGAAGCGCAGGCCGAAATCGGCCAGCAGCGGGTGGATCATGTTGGGCAGGACTTCCCGCAGGGCAATGTGGAAGCCGCGCTCCCCGCGCGCGCGGGCGACTTGCACGAAATCGAGTGCCGTCACGTTGACCGCCAGGGCGCGGGCGATGCGGAAATTGCCCGGCACATAGGTTATCGCCGTGATCGCCAGCAAGAGGCCGAGCGACGATCCGAAGGCTGCCACCATAACCAGCGCAAAGATCTTGGACGGGATCGAAATCAGCGTGTCCATGCCACGCGATAGCACTTCATCCACCCAACCGCCTTTGACCGCCGCCATCAGCGCCAGTGACGTGCCGATGGTGGTGGCGAGCAAGGCCGCCCCCGCGCCGAGGAACACGGTATAGCGCGCGCCCCAAAGCAAGCGGCTGAACACATCGCGGCCAAGATAATCGCTGCCCAGCAGGAACCTGGCCGAAAAGCCCGAGAACACCTCGTAATCGACGAAAGCGCCAATCGGATGGGGTGCCAGTGCCGGGCCGATCAGGGCGATGAGCAGCCAGAACAGCACAAGGCCGAGGCCGATCCGGCCCGATAGCGGCAAGGCGCGGGCAAAAGCGAGAAACCGGCTCATTGTACGCGCAGCCTCGGGTTGGCGAGGATCGCGATCACATCGGCCAGCAGCACCAGCGC
>CAZSTP010000643.1:0-1064 GCA_964609325.1 uncultured Novosphingobium sp.
GACACTACCAGCCGCAATCGCTGTGCATGCGCAGCGATGGCAACCGCGCGCTCAATACGTTTGAGGGCGCAACGCCGCTGGAGCAGGACGCCAAGGCCCGCGCGTTTATCAAGGACGGTGCGGGGCAATGGCCCGATTGCGCGATTGCACGGCAAGTGCGGGTTAACACGCCCACCGGCGAAGTGGATGCCTTGGTGATCGACGTTGTCCAATATGGCGGTAATGTGATGACCGTGGTGCAGGCCTTCCGCCCCGGGCCCAAAGACTTTCGCCTGTTGGGTGATGAATTGATGATGGGTGACAACGGCCCCTTGCTGCCGCTGCCCGCAGCGCAAGCCGCCGCCGCGATGCGTGAAGGTGCGGTCGATCATCTCGCGCTTGGCGATAAATGGAGCGAATGGGAGGCGGCCCGCGATCCGATCAGCCCGCTGGTGCAACGCTGAACGCGCGCAAGGCGTCTTTCGCGCCGGTTGTTGACGGCAATACCCGTATTCTGATCTTGGGCAGCTTGCCGGGTGAGGCGAGCCTTGCCGCAGGACAATATTACGCCAATCCGCGCAACCAGTTCTGGCGGCTGGTTGGCGGTGTGATCCGGCGCGATCTGCCCAGTCTCGACTATGATGCGCGGTTGGCGATGCTGCTCGATCACGGTATCGGGCTGTGGGACGCCATCGGCACCGCCACCCGCACGGGCAGCCTTGATACAGCAATCCGCAATGTAGAGGCCAACGCCCTTGCAGACTTTGCTGTGAGGCTGCCGCAATTGCGCGCGGTGGCCTTTAACGGGGCCAAGGCGGCTGCGATTGGCGTGCCGCAATTGGCGGGGATAGAGCCGGTTGAACCGGTGCGATTGCCTTCGAGCAGCCCTGCCCATGCCGCGCTTTCGTTTGATAAAAAGCTGGCCCATTGGATAAGTTTGCGGAAATTCCTGCTCTGATCCTTGCAATTATATGACATCGGGGCAATTTAAAGCAGGTCATATCAAGGAGCAGAAGCCGTGAGCAAGAAAACCGACTGGACTGGCAAAGCTGCCATGGCGGGCGCGGCGATTGGCTCGGCAGCGC
>CAZSTP010000644.1:0-1063 GCA_964609325.1 uncultured Novosphingobium sp.
TCACCTTCCCGGAAGGCTTCTGCCGCCGCGACATCGGCTGGCGCGAGATCGAGCGCGAAGAGGGCGGGGTTTAGAGCCAGATGACGTTAGGTTGCATCACCGTGACGGAGCCAATTTTGGCCCAGCGCAAGGAAAGAGGAGGGAGCCATGCCGTCGCATAGTGACCGACGATTGACGCTGCGATGGGCCAAAAGTGGCCCGCCGCTTGCGGTTGCGTCAGGAAGCCCCTCGGACATCGTCGTGTTGCTTGGACGGGCAACCAGCCCGCCCTGCACAACGCTCCTTGCCGAGATGCTTCCTGACGCAATCCCGGTGGTGCAACCTAACGTCATCTGGCTCTAAAGCCGGCTCGATTGATCACTTTGCTGACGGGACGGGGAATGTATGTTCAAAGCTGTCATGGCTGCGCTTCGTGGCAAAAAGGCTGCGGCTCCTTCGGCTATCGAAGAGGCATTCACGTCGATTTATGCAACGAACCACTGGGGTGATGCAGAAAGCGTCAGCGGTGCAGGCTCAACGCTTGAATATACCCGCAATTTGCGCAGCCAACTTCCGGCGCTCTTTGCCAAGTACAATATCCGGACGGTTTTTGACGCGCCGTCCGGGGATTTCAACTGGATGTCCGCCGTACTGAAAGAGACGCCGGTCCATTATATCGGCGGCGACATTGTGAAGGAACTGGTTGCGCAGAACACTGAGCGCTACGCCAGCAATGGGGCCAGCAATACGGTGCGCTTTGTCCACTTCGACATAACGCGCGACCGGTTTCCGAAGGCTGATCTGTGGATTTGCCGCGATTGCCTGTTTCACCTTCCCTATGCCGGCATCAGGCGGGCGCTGGAGAGGTTTGTCGCGTCCAAAGTGCCCTATATCCTGACAACGACCCATGTGAACACAGGGTTCGAGAACAGCGACATTCCCGCAGGCGGCTTCCGTATGATCGACCTGTTCACCGCGCCGTTCAACTTTCCGGAGCAAACGCTTGAACGCATTGAAGACTGGATTCCGGGCTTCCCGCCACGCCTGATGTGCCTTTGGTCGCGTGAGCAGGTGGCGCAGGTTT
>CAZSTP010000645.1:0-1048 GCA_964609325.1 uncultured Novosphingobium sp.
CTGTGCTGAAAATGCCAGATTGCCAAAAGCATCGCCAATGTTGTTCTCGGCGCTGACGGTCAGCGACACCGGCTTCCATTCGGCATTGAGCACCAGCCGCGTCGCGCCTACCGCCTCGCCGCGCACCAGCGTGCTGCGCAAGGTCACACCCGGCACTTGTCCTGCCAGCAGCACGTGCCGCTCGATCTTCGACAGGGTAAGCCCGCGCGCGCCGACCAGCTTGGCCGCACGTCTGCGCACCGCCTCGCGCGCACGCGCGGGGATTGCGCTGACATCAACCGCTTCGATGAAGCCGTCGACGATCATGATGCGGAAAGCCTCGCCATCACGGATGCGCTGCGGCGGCACCGTTACCCGCACCAGAACATGGCCTGCCCGCGCATAAGCCGCCTCGATCCGGCTGGCGACGGCATAGAGTTCGGCAATCGTAACCTGCTTGCCAACGACAGTGGCCGTTGCCTCATCAATCGCAGGCTGGAATTCGGGAGCAGCGCCATCAACCACGATCGAGGACACCGTGACCGACAGATCGGCAGCCCCTGCGGGAACTGCGCCAAACTGGACTTCCGGCAGGACAATGTCCGTGCCGGTCTGCGGGCTTTGCGGGCGCAGGGTTTCCGGCGCGATGCGGCCCGGGGCCGCTTGCGCCAAAGCCTCATCCGACATGAATGGTGCAGAACCGAACGCACAAAATGCCCAGCCGGCGCGAGCCAGTTTCTTCGATGCTACCAAACTATTGCCCCCAACAAGAACGCAGCGCTCGACTCGGACCCTGTCGCCAAAGCGTGAATGCTTAAACAAGGTAAAATCCGTTGTGGATTCTTTTTTGGATATATCTCCCGGCCTGTTCGCAACCCGCTAAGCAGTCAACCGCCGCCATCCTGGCGACGGCGAGCCGCGCCATTTTTGGCAATTCTATCCGGACAGGGAGGATTTCAGGACTGATTGGTGCGGTCGAGAAGACTCGAACTTCCACGGGCTTTCGCCCACAACGACCTCAACGTTGCGCGTCTACCAATTCCGCCACGACCGCATAATCATACAGGGT
>CAZSTP010000646.1:0-1038 GCA_964609325.1 uncultured Novosphingobium sp.
TCTGACAACAGCGGTCGTTCGCCGCGATCACTCGGAACGGCAGCAAGGTCCCAACACGCGTCCCTTCTCCCCATTTACGATTGGTGCCAGCCGTTCCAGTTAGACCCCGGTGACGCTGACATGACCTCGTCACAAAATTGCCGACGCCCAAAAGAAATGGTTGGGAGTCTTAGCCTCGACAATTGTTACAACCACGGCCCACCCGACGCCTTCGGAATCCAAATAGCCGACGCATCGTCCCCGAATGCGTTGCACTCCCCTGCGAGCGCGACGGCGCCAACCCACGCACACACGATGGCGTCGAGCATGTCCTCGTGCGCTTTCATATCCACGCCTCTTGGGTTGACTGGCAATTGTGGGAGGCAATCGGCGACACCATCGAATTGCGTCGCCAGCAGGCCAGCTATCATGTCCCATTGCTCCAAGAGAAGCACCCGTCTGCTGGCCTGGCTTTCGTTCGGCCAATACCTACCGACCTTGCCCGCCTTATAAGGTAGTCTTCGCGGGGCGCATGCAAGTTCCACCAGCGCGGGATGCGGGTACACTTCAATCAGTCCGGACGCGTTCACCGTCGTCGTTCGCAGAGGAAAGCCGGAAGCCTCAAAGCCTTTTCGCAGAGCATCGCTGATAGGGCCCGGGCGGGTGACGCTGGGCGTGTGTGTCGAGCAATGCCGAGCACCATAAGCACGGGAGACCGCGTCATCTGATTCGCGTCGGCACGAGATGGGCGAAAGCGAGAGGGGCATGTCGATCGCGACGACGTTGACTGGTCCCCCAGCAAGGGTCTCTGCCGCAGTTAACAAAGCCGCAGCGTCGGGCATGGAGCCAGAAGGGCGGCCCGGCGGGGGTTCGCCCGCGGCCAGCGCGAGGAAATGGTCGTACGATGGGGTGGCAGCCACCAAGTGCCACCGACCGCCGCGTTCTATGGCTAATGCAACCCCGCTTGGCTGCTTCAGCGTCCATGCCGCGTCGATGCCCAGGACCACTCTCACGCTGCTAGTTGTCCTTATCGTTGTTGGATTGTGATATTCCGGTTTA
>CAZSTP010000647.1:0-1032 GCA_964609325.1 uncultured Novosphingobium sp.
TTGCGGGAAGTGGAACTCGCTAACGCGCCCGATGCTCGGCAAAAAGCCCTTGGTCGCATCTTCGGCATAGAGCCGCGCTTCCATCGCCCAGCCATTGATCGCAAGATCGTCCTGCCGCTTGGGTAAAGGTTCGCCGCTCGCCACGCGCAATTGCCATTCGACCAGATCGACGCCGGTGATTTCCTCGGTGACGGGGTGTTCCACCTGCAACCGTGTGTTCATTTCCATGAACCAGATGCGGTCGGCGCGCAGGCCTTCGCTGCCATCGGCGATGAATTCGATGGTGCCCGCGCCCTGATAGTCCACCGCTTGCGCCGCGCGCACGGCTGCGCCGCATACCGCCTCGCGCGTGGCCGCGTCCATGCCGGGGGCAGGGGCCTCTTCGATCACTTTCTGGTGGCGCCGTTGCAGCGAACAATCGCGTTCGAACAAATGCACCACATTGCCGTGGGAATCGCCGAACACTTGCACTTCGATGTGACGGGGCGAGAGGATATACTTCTCGATCAGCACACGATCATCGCCGAAAGAAGACGCAGCCTCGCGACGGCACGATGCCAAGCTTTCCGCAAAATCGGCAGCACTTTCAACGCGGCGCATACCCTTGCCACCGCCACCCGCCACGGCCTTGATCAGCACCGGATAACCAATGGCATCGGCCTCGGCCTGCAACCGGTCAGGACTTTGGTCCTCGCCCAGATAGCCGGGCGTCACCGGTACACCCGCCGCCATCATCCGCGCCTTGGCCGCATCCTTCAGGCCCATCGCGGTGATCGAAGCAGGCTTCGGCCCGACCCAGACCAGCCCTGCATCGATCACGCTCTGCGCAAATTCGGCGTTTTCCGAAAGGAACCCATAACCCGGATGGATCGCCTCTGCGCCCGTCGCTCTGGCCGCCGCGATGATCTTATCGCCCACCAGATAGCTTTCGCGCGCAGGCGAGGGACCAATATGCACCGCCTCATCAGCAGCGCGCACATGCAGCGCATTGGCATCAGCATCGGAATAGACCGCCACCGTGCGAATGCCCAA
>CAZSTP010000648.1:0-1031 GCA_964609325.1 uncultured Novosphingobium sp.
GCGGGCGGCGATGCCGCGCAAGCCGCGGTGAAATCGGGCATGATTGACCGCGTGGGTGATCGCATCGCCTTTGGCCAGCGCGTGGCCGAACTGGTCGGCGCGGATGATGATGGCGGGTTGGGCGGGTTCAAAGGCACCGAACTTGGCGTCTATCTGGCCGACAAGCCTGCGCCCAAAGCGGGCAAGGCTGTGGCGGTCGTTACGGTAGCGGGGGAAATCGTCGATGGCGATGCAGGCCCCGGCACCGCAGGCGGAGACCGGATTGCTGCCTTGATTGATGGCGTGACGAAAAGCGATGATTACGCAGCGTTGGTTTTGCGGGTGGATTCGCCCGGGGGCTCGGTGCTGGCGTCAGAACGCATCCGCGCGGCGGTGGAACGGGTCAAGGCCAAGGGCCTGCCGATTGCCGTATCGATGGGCAGCACGGCGGCGAGCGGCGGATATTGGGTATCAACGCCTGCGCAGCGCATCTTTGCCGAACCCTCGACGATCACAGGCTCTATCGGCGTGTTCGCGGTGTTCCCCAGCTTTGAGGCGACCTTGCCCGAATACGGCGTGACGACCGAACAAGTCGCCACCACCCCGCTATCGGGCCAGCCCGACGTGCTCGGCGGCATCACCCCGCAAGTGGCCGCTGTGATGCAAAACCAGGTTGAACAGACTTACGCCCGCTTTATCGGCTTCGTCGCCAAATCGCGCGGCAAGACCACGGCGGATATCGACAAGATCGGACAGGGCCGCATCTGGGACGGCGGCACCGCGCGGCAACTGGGCCTCGTCGATGAATTCGGCGGCGTGGACGATGCCGTGGCATGGGCCGCAAAGAAGGCAGGCGCCAAGGAATGGCACGCGGCCTATATCCAAAGCGAAGCCAGCCCGATTGCGCAGTTCCTGCAACAGATGGAAACGGGCGAGGCGCGGGCAAGCGGCGCGCAAGACCTCGCCGGGGTGCTGGCTGCGCGGCAACAGGGCTTGCTGGCGCGGATCGAGGCTGACGTTAGCCGTTTAATCAGCGGCGGCGGAATGCGGGC
>CAZSTP010000649.1:0-1029 GCA_964609325.1 uncultured Novosphingobium sp.
ATGACGCGCAATCCATCGCCGATGCGCGGCGCGGTCCGATCCCGCCGCTGACCGACATGCGCGAAGGCCAATTCCCGGTCGAGACGTATACCGTGGTCTATGACCGGCATGGCACGGCGCAGTATGGCGTTGTGCTGTCGCGCGCAGAAGATGGCGCGCGCATCATCGCAAAAGTGGCTCCCGAAGATGCACGGTCGCTGGCTTTTCTGACCGATGGCAAAGCTGAACCCGTCGGCCAGCTTGGCCATAATGCGCGCGCGGGGGATGCACTGATCTGGACCGCGCCATGACCGGCGGCGAAGGCCTGTCCGCAGCGCTCGACCGGCTGTTTTCGGCCACGGACATTGCCTTGATCGGCGCTTCAGACCGCTCCACCTGGAGCCATATGATCGTGCGGCGGTTCCGCGATTTCGGCCATCAGGGGCAGCTTCATGCGGTGAACCGTGAAGGCAAGAGCGCACATGGCCTGCCGGGCTATCGTTCCTGCCTTGACATTGCCGATCCGGTGCAAGCGGCAATCATTTTCGTTCCGGCACAGTCCGTTGCCAGCGCTATGGAGGATGCCGCCGATGCCGGTATTGCCAGCATGGTCGTGCTCAGTTCCGGCTTTGCCGAAGCTGGCGCGCACGGCGAGGCGTTGCAGCGTGAACTGGTGGCAACAGCACATCGGCGCGGTGTGACCTTTTTCGGGCCGAACTCGCTGGGCTTTGCCAATATTGCCAGCGGCGCGGTGGCGACGGCGATCGGCACCCGCGTCCCGGTGATCAAAGGCGGCATTGCCATTGTTTCGCAATCGGGCGCAGTTGCCAACGAAATCGCCAAGTTTGCGCATCAGCAGGGCATCGGCTTGAGCTTTGTCTGCGCTACAGGCAATGAAGCGATGGTCGGGTTGGCCGATGTGGTCGACTATCTGGTAGATGATCCGGCGACACGGGTCATCACCGCTTATGTGGAATCCGTTGGCGATACCGAACGGCTGCGCAAGGCCGCGCGCCGCGCATTGGTGGCCAGAAAGCCGATTGTGCTGAT
>CAZSTP010000650.1:0-1029 GCA_964609325.1 uncultured Novosphingobium sp.
GCTCAACATCGTTAAAGAAGCCATTGTCTTCCTTGACGATTTCGAGCGCATCTTCAAACCGGTGATGGTCAAGCCCCAGCACCACGTCGGAATACATCTGGATGAAGCGGCGATAGCTGTCCCAGGCGAAGCGCGGATCGCCCGATCCGGCGGCCAGGCCCTCAACCGTCAGGTCATTCAGACCGAGGTTGAGCACGGTATCCATCATGCCCGGCATCGAAACGCGCGCGCCCGAACGCACTGAAACCAGCAGCGGGTTGACCGCATCGCCAAACACGCGGCCCGTGGCGGCCTCGACATGCTTCACGCCATTGGCCACGCCTGCGCGCAAGGCATCGTCAAAGGTTTTGCCATTGGCGTTGTAGGCCGTGCAGACTTCGGTGCTGATGGTAAAGCCCGGAGGCACCGGCAGACCGATCCCGGCCATTTCGGCAAGGTTCGAACCCTTGCCGCCCACGATGGTCTTGTCCTTGGCGCGCGCGTCGGTTGACACGGCTCCACCGCCGAAATGGAATACGTATGCGCTCATGCGGTAACGATGCCCCTTGCGTTTTTTGTCTTTCCCGGCCGGTTAACCCCGGCCTGCGGAAGCTACTTAACCTTCAATGTATGAAAAGTCCGCTACTTTGTGCACTGCAACACGAAAACGATCAAGCAGCGCAAGGCGGCTCGCCCTTTTGGCCGCATCGGGATCATTGATCATCACCGCTTCAAAGAAGGCATCAATCGGCGCGCGCAAGCTGGCGAGCGCGGCCATGGCGGCGGTGAAGTCCTCGGCTGCGATAGCCGATTCCGCCTGCGGCTCTGCGGCATTCAGCGCATCGATCAGCGCCTGTTCGGCAGGTTCGCGGGTGTAATCCGCATCCACCGGCGTGAACTCTTCCTTCTTCAGGATATTCGCCGCGCGCTTGTACCCGGCAAGCAGGTTGGTGCCATCCTCGGTGGTGACGAAGGCTTGCAGCGCGTGGACGCGCGCGAGCAGGCGGACGAGATCATCCTCACCGCCAAGCGCGAACACGGCGTCGATCA
>CAZSTP010000651.1:0-1023 GCA_964609325.1 uncultured Novosphingobium sp.
TACACCCCGCAGGAAGCGGCCAATCTGGGCAAGATGCTGGAGCCTTACCAGTTGTTTTGGCTGGAAGATTGCACCCCTGCCGAAAATCAGGAAGCATTCAAACTGGTCCGCCAGCACACCGTCACCCCGCTGGCGGTGGGCGAGATTTTCAACACGATCTGGGACGCCAAGGACCTGATTCAAAACCAGCTAATCGATTATATCCGAGCGACCGTAGTGGGTGCAGGCGGCCTCACCCATCTGCGCCGCATCGCCGATCTCGCCAGCATGTACCAGGTCCGCACCGGCTGCCACGGCGCCACCGATTTGTCTCCTGTTACAATGGGTTGCGCCCTGCACTTCGATACCTGGGTGCCCAACTTCGGCATTCAGGAATATATGCGCCACACCGAAGAAACCGATGCCGTGTTCCCCCATGATTACTGGTTTGAAAAGGGCGAACTGTTCGTCGGCGAAACCCCCGGCCACGGCGTCGATATCGACGAGGCGCTGGCCGCCAAATACCCCTACAAACCCGCCTATCTGCCAGTCGCCCGGCTGGAAGACGGCACGATGTGGAGCTGGTAACATGATGCGCAAGGTTCTTTTGTCAGCCACGGCCCTCGTCGCCCTTACCGGTGCAGGGCAAGCCCCTACACCTACGCTGCAACTGGGCAAGCTCCAGAAGCTGGGCACTGTCCATGAACGCTATCAGGCGTACAACATTGAAATGGTTGAAGTTACCGGCGGGCGTTTCTGGGCACCCTATGGCGGCGCGGCAGATGAACGCTATCGCCAGCGCCCGCCGATCGACCTGACCGATCCGAAGTTGATCGCCCTGGCCAAGGCGCTTGGCCCCAGCCTGGTGCGCATCAGCGGAACATGGGCCAACAACACTTACCTTGAAGCAGCGGGCGAAAACCTTTCCGCCCCGCCCGCAGGCTTCGTACAAGTGCTGAAGCGCGACCAATGGAAAAACGTCGTCGCTTTTTCAAAGGCAGTCGATGCCCCCATCGTCACCAGCTTTGCCGTCAGCAATGGCAC
>CAZSTP010000652.1:0-1020 GCA_964609325.1 uncultured Novosphingobium sp.
CGAAAACCTTCTCGGCGGCAAATTCAAGCTTGATCGTGAAGCCGCGAAGGTCGCCGTGCAGACCATCGCCGACGCGCTCGGCATCGGCCTGATGGAGGCCGCGCGCGGCATCATCGATATCGTCAACGAAAACATGTTCGGCGCATTGCGCATGATCTCGGTCCAGCAAGGCTATGATCCGCGCGATTTCGCCCTGATGGGCTTTGGCGGCGCTGGCCCTCTCCACGTCAACGCCGTCGCCCGCCTGATGGGCTCATGGCCCGCGGTCTCGCCGGTCAGCCCCGGCGTGCTGTGTGCCCTTGGCGATGCCACCACCCGCATGCGCACCGAAACCGCGCGCTCGTTCAGCCGCCGCATCGATCAAACCGACGAGACCGAAGTCCTCGCCCTGCTCGATGATATGGCCGCCCAAACCCGCGCCGAACTGACCGCCGAGGGCATTGCCGAAGCCGATGTCACCAGCCTGTTCGAACTCGACATCCGCTATGAAGGCCAGGCCTTCGAAGTGCCGCTCTCGATCGATGCCGAAGTGCTGCGCCGCGATGGTCTCAAGGGCGTCACCGCGCGCTTCGATGCCGAACACTTGCGCCTGTTCACCTTCAACATGGATTCGGCACACGAACTGGTAAACCTGCGCGCCGTCGCCATGGGCCCCGCGCTCGATCTGCCCGCCCAAAAGCTGGAACAGGGCACGGGCGATCCCTCCGCCGCCAAAATCCGCGATCATGCATTGTGGGCCGATGGGGCGATGGTCCCCGCCGTGATCTATGACCGCGCCAAGCTGCGCGCCGGAGATGTGGTCCCCGGCCCTGCCATCGTGGTCGAAATGGACTCCACCACCCTGATCGAAGCCGGCTGCACCGGCACCGTCGACCCCGTCGGCAACATCCTGATCAATCTCGTTTGAGGAGGCAGGCCGATGCCCGCAACCATTATCCAAGCCAACGCCACCCCCTTCAACACCGTGGCCGTCGATCCCGTCACGCTCGACATCATCGAAAACGCGCTGCGCAACGCGCG
>CAZSTP010000653.1:0-1014 GCA_964609325.1 uncultured Novosphingobium sp.
AGCGGATGGCTGCGTGCCATGGTGCTGTTCCTTGGGAGTATGGGGGAGCCGGGTAGGCCCCGCCCATATGGTTACAAGTGTGACCGTTTAAAGACTTACCAGCGGTAATGGCTGAACGCGCGGTTCGCGTCGGCCATACGGTGGGTGTCTTCGCGCTTCTTGACGGCGTTGCCACGGTTGTTGGCAGCATCAAGCAGTTCGGCCGAAAGGCGCGCGGCCATCGTCGTTTCCGAACGGTTGCGGGCCGCCGTAATCAACCAGCGGATGGCCAGAGCCTGGGCGCGTTCGGGACGCACTTCGACCGGCACCTGATACGTAGCACCACCAACGCGGCGCGAACGCACTTCGATCTGCGGCTTTACGTTGTTGAGCGCATCATGGAACAACTGGATCGGATCCGTCTTGGCACGGGCCAGCATGGTATCCATTGCACCGTAAACGATGCTTTCTGCGACCGACTTCTTACCATCGAGCATGAGGTTGTTCATGAACTTCGACAGGGTCTGATCACCAAACTTCGGATCAGGCAGGATGACCCGCTTTTCCGGACGACGACGACGTGACATCTTGAATTCCTTCCGATCGGATCGACCTTAGCCGACCCCCAAACGATAAAGCGTACCTGAGAGACGTTTCAACGGGAATGGAGCGCCCCAAAGGCGCCCTGCCCCGCAGCCAACATCACTTCGGACGCTTAGCGCCGTACTTCGAGCGCGACTTCTTGCGATCCTTGACGCCCTGTGTATCGAGCACGCCGCGCAGGACGTGGTAACGCACACCGGGAAGATCGCGGACGCGGCCGCCACGGATGAGCACAACCGAGTGCTCCTGAAGGTTGTGGCCTTCACCGGGGATGTACGAAATGACTTCGCGCTGGTTGGTCAGACGGATCTTGGCGACCTTGCGGAGAGCCGAGTTCGGCTTCTTCGGAGTCGTCGTGTAAACGCGGGTGCAAACGCCGCGCTTTTGCGGGTTCTGCTCCATCGCAGGGACCTTGGACTTGGCCTTCTGCGG
>CAZSTP010000654.1:0-1013 GCA_964609325.1 uncultured Novosphingobium sp.
TCGCGCGATACCGAGAACTGGGACCCGGCCAAGCGAGATAGCCTTCTAGAACAACGGCTTGCGGTGCTCAATGCGCTTCTCAGCGTGCGGGGCGTAGCGCCGACGGCGACAAAAGTTACTTGGCGACCAGTGAAGAATGATTCGTCAATGCAAAGGATCGGTGCAGGATTACAATATCTTGCAAGAGTGCAAGTGAACTAATCCAAAAGCGATAGTTCAGGCAACTTTGTGCTGCTTGGATTTGATTAAGTGAAGTGCCTTTATTTTCCAGAACAGGGGAATTCATGTCTAAGATATCCAAAATGCGCAACAGTTTGCTGATTAGTTCAGCAACTGCTGTGTTAACAACTATGGGCGGTGGTGTTGCTACTGCTCAATCCATCACCCAGGAATCCGCACAATCGTTGGTTGGTGTGGTACAAACGGGGTCTTCTGCGACCATTAGCGCCACAATTACGGAATCTGATGGTTCCGCAGGCGTTACCGCAACGGGCGACGTGACCGATACGACGATCACGGTCGGCACATCGGCCGCAAGCCGCAATGTGACCTCGGCGACAGGCACCGCCAACGAAGCAACGCTGACCGTTACCAATTCGCTTAGCAACAGCGATACGACGGTTGGCCAGACATCGGCCAGCGTCGATGGCTCTGGTGTGGTGGCTGCGGAAACAGCGATCGGTGTGGCACAGGCCAACACCGGCGGCACGCTGACTGCTTCGAACACCTCGACGTTTGACATTACGGCAAGCGGCGCGGTTAGCGGTTCAACGCTGCGCGAATCTGCCAATGCGCAGGAAAGCGTTGCGCTGTTGAACAACGCGACCAACACGCTGACCTCGTCGGTCAACAATGTGGCGGCAACGACTGCCATCAGCAACCAGCAGACGAACACGGAAGCCACGCTTACTGCGTTGACCAATGCAGGGGCAGGCATCACCGCCGGTTCGACGGTTACCAACAGCACGGTCGAGCTTTCGGGCAACACCGAACGCGCGATTGCCGTTGCCAAC
>CAZSTP010000655.1:0-1006 GCA_964609325.1 uncultured Novosphingobium sp.
CCAGCGAGGCCGAACTGGCAGCGTCGATGGGCATGACCGAAAACCAGTTGGCCGACCAGCGTGCGGCCGATGAACCTTTGCGGTTCGAACATATCGACGATGCTTATTCTGATAGCAATTCGGCCTTTGCCGATGATCGGCCCGATAGTTTTGCCATGCTGGCAGATCAGGAAATGCGCGGGGCGGTGGCCTCGGCCATCGCCGATCTGCCTGAACGCTTGCAGATGATCATCCAGCTCTATTTCGTGGAAGAGCTGAACCTTGCGGAGATTGCCGAAGTGCTCGCCGTCAGCATTCCGCGCGTGCACCAGTTGAAGGCGCAGGCGCTGGACAAGCTGAAAGAGGCGCTGGGGGACGGGTACGAGGTGCTATAGCGCGTGTTCACCGGCAAGGATCGGATCGCCGACGGACATTTTCTTGCCGTCGGTGATGATCACTTTGTCGCCGAGCTTGGCCACTTTGAACAGCTTGGCGGCGAAATCATCGGGCACGCCGACGCAGCCGTTGGTGGCATAGCCCAGTTGCACTTTGCTGCCGTGGATCGCCACGCCATCGTTGGTCAGGCGCATCATGTGCGGCATGGGCGCATCATAGATGTTCGAGACGTGGTCGGCGTCTTTCTCGGTGATCGGGAAGATGCCGGTGGGGGTGGGCTTTTCGCCATAGCCCTTGAGGATCGCTGCCGCGCCGATTTCATGGCCATCGCGGAACACACTGATGACGCGGGCGGTCAGATCTACCGTGACCACCAGCGGGCCGGTGGCAGGCGCGCGGGCTTCATCCCAATAGAATTTGCCGAACTTGATCGGCTCGTTGATCGGCAGGATCGATTTGACCACGAACGGGCTATCGACGGGAGGAGTCACTGCGGCGGCAGGGGCGGGCGCCGCGACGGTTTTTGACGGGGCTTCGGCCTTGGCGGTCGAGGCCTTTGCCGAACCGGTTGCGAAGGCCATCTCGGCAATATCGTGACCTGCATAGAACGCGAGCAGTGATGCCACTGACG
>CAZSTP010000656.1:0-1004 GCA_964609325.1 uncultured Novosphingobium sp.
GATGCCGGTGATTACCTGATCAAGGGTGACGACGAGGCCTGAGCCTTTTCGTTAGCATAGCCAAATAGAAGGCCCCGCCGGAGCAATCCGGCGGGGTTTTTCTTTGAAGTAACACGGGTTTTTACTAATCGGGTTTTGCGAAAGTACCTGAAATGCCCGAATTAACTGTACCTTGTTAACTATGCTGCCTGAAACTGGGCAGTATGGAGCGCATTTCGCATGATCAAGGACCAGACATCACGCGGGGCCAAGCTGGTGATCGGCTTGCTCGTCTTGGCTATTGCGCTCGCGTCTCTGGGTGTTGGCTACATTCGCTTTGGCGGTCCGCTGCATCGCCAGAACCTGCTGCAGGATGAATTGCTCGCCGATATTCTGCCGCCCCCTGCCTTCGTGGTTGAACCCTATCTGCACGCAACCTGGGTTCTGGCCGATCCCGCCCATGGCGCGGCGGCGCTCGCTGAACTCCGTGAAGAGCATGAGCTTTTTCTCCAGCGCAAGGCCTACTGGAAAGAGGCCCCCGTTCCTGAAGAACTGCGCGATCAGGTTTCTGCCACCATCGGAACGGCCGATGCGTTCTGGGCTGCGCTTGATGCGCGGTTCATCCCGGCGCTCAAGGCAGGCAATGTCGAGGCCATGCGCCAGGTGCATTCTGCCGAGTTGACCCCCGCTTACCAGAACCAGCACGATGCGGTCGCCCGCCTTGTCGAGCAATCCGGCATCTATCGTGCCGGTCTGATGGATTATGCCTATACCGTTGTCGCGCTTCTGATTGGCGGCTTCTCGCTCCTGGCCCTGACCATCATCGGCCTCATTCACACAGCGTCCCGCATCATTCGCAATCGCGTGGTTACGCCACTGGTGGACACCGCCGAGACGATGCAACGCATGGCAGGCGGTGATTACAGCGCGGATTGCGATACGTCTGATCGAAACGATGAAATCGGCATGATGGCGCGCGCCATGGCAGTTTTTCGCAGCAACGGAATCGCGCGCCAAGCGGCCGA
>CAZSTP010000657.1:0-1002 GCA_964609325.1 uncultured Novosphingobium sp.
ATCCACAGCAGCGGTGCCTGGCCCATCACCGCATTGGCCAAGACATCGCACAGCACCGCCAGCGATGCGCCGCCCAGCAACGCAGGCCAGGCTTTGCGAAAGTCCCCTCGCCCTGCCCACAGGAACGGAATGGCGAGCGCAGGCCCCAATGGAAAGCGCGCAATGAAACCGAGGCCGAGCAGGAACCCCGCCCCCCACGCCAACCGCGCAAGGCCGCTGTCGCGAAAGCGGTAAAGCAGCGCCAGCCCCGGCAGCACCGCCAGCACCGAAAAGGTATCGCTTGATGTGCGCGAGGCGAAATAGGCAAAGTCTATCCACACCGCAGCCACAAAACCGGCCACAATCGCATGGGTCCGGCTGATGCGCAGCCCAAGCGCCCACCCCGCCCATACCGAACCCAGCGAGGCTACGGCCATCGCCAGACGCGGCAAAATCAAATGCAATTCCCCCGCAGGATCAAGCACATGGCCGATCCAGACGGGCGGCAACAGGATCAGCGGGATCAACCAGCTACGGATGCCAAGCCGGATGTCCCACGTCCTGATCCAATCGCCCGTGACCAGCCCATAGGCCGGTTCGACATATTGCCAGACTTCGTCTGCGTGATGATAGACGGTGAGCAAGGCGATGGGCACGCGCAACGCCAGAGCCAGTGCCAGAAGCGCCAGCAAAGCCGGATCAAGCCGCAAGCGTCGAGCCCAACCGCGCACCCCCCAGTGCGCCCGTCAATGACCGATGTAAGTGGTCACGTCGAGATCGGCGACGGTGATCCATTCGTTGAAATAGTTGGCATAAAAGAACGCAAACATCGCCGCTGAAAGGATCGTGGTGCGGATCACCAGCTTGCGCGCCGAGAAATTGGCAGGTGCGCTTTCGGCTTGTCCTTCCACTTTGGCGGTGCCCAGTTCATCACTGGTGCGCACGCCGAACGGCAAAACGATAAAGCCCGCCATGACCCAGAACAGGCCATAAATCGCAAGGATCGAAGTCCACTTCATCTGG